>NZ_JBIYCW010000015.1:0-138881 GCF_044908115.1 Bacillus sp. RC51
CTGAAGTATCGACCTCATCTTTATACACAAAACAAAAAGCAAATGAGGGGGAACAATTAGTAGAACAAACTGTAACACAAATGCAGTCTATACATCATTCTGTTTCCCAATCCGATAATGTAATTAAATTATTAGATAAGAAATCGCAGCAAATAGGCACTATATTAGAAGCGATTCAAAATATTGCTGAACAAACAAATCTACTAGCACTAAATGCGGCGATTGAGGCGGCTAGGGCAGGAGAACAGGGACGTGGATTTGCAATTGTTGCGGATGAAGTTGGGAAATTAGCGGAACAATCAGGACAATCTTCAATGGAAATTGGAAAATTAATTAAAGAAATACAATTAGATGTACATGAGACTGTAAAAGCTATGAATGAAGTAGGAATAGAAGTACAGTCGGGAATTAAGGTAGCGAATGATACAAAACAAAGTTTTTATGAGATTTCAAATTCAGCGAATGATATCGTTTCCAAAGTACATGGTATGGTGGACCTATCAAATAAGATGACATTTGATGCAATGCAAGTCGATACATCTATTAATCAAATAGCAGTAGCTGTAAAAGAGAACACCACAAGTATGCAAACTATAGCTGGTTCATCCGAAGAACAACATGCTTCCATGGAAGAGATAAATTCTTCAGCAATTCAATTAGCACAAATGGCCGAAGAACTTCAAGATTTAATTGGAGGATTTAAGGTATAAGTTCAGATTATAGGAAAGAATAACAGGAAGTATGTTAAAGAGTGTTAGTTGAAAATCTTTTAAAATAGCAAATAAATATAATATGTATTTTTTATAGAAATTGCACATGCAGATCAACTACTTTAAATGGTAGCTGATCTTTTTTTGTTGGAATGCAAAACAAAAAGGAATGAAAATCAAGAGGGAGTTGTGTTAAAAAAATTAAATATTAGGTGTTGCTTGTTTTGTACTAAGAGTACGCAACGTGGGAAAGATGTTGCATGTTAACAGGAAGAGTACGCAAGATGTTGCATATTTTACAGGAAGGGTACGCAATATGAGAAAGGTGTTACAACACAAACATCTGCGTACTTCCACTCACTCCTAAACGCTTATACACTTCATTAGCGGTATATACAATCTCCGTATCTGACATAGCACCATGACACCTCCTATAAGGGAATTATACCTTTCATAATCAATCGCCGAATTTCGTCCGAGGCCTAGGGAAAAATCAAGTTGAAAAAGGATTAACAAAAGTGTAAAATTACACTAAATAATACATAAGTTACTTTTGGGGAGGGGAAAAGATGAATAAGGAGCTTATAATCGAACTCATTTCAACAAAAATAAAGTTAATTCGTACTGAAAAGGGGTATACGCAAGATAAAATGGCTGAAGTTCTCGGCATTTCAAAGAAAACACTCGTTCAAATCGAAAAGGGGAGATCTAATGCAGGCTGGACCAATACCGTGGCTATTTGTGCATTATTTAGGGGGAGTGAGGTTTTACAGTCCGCTTTGGGAGATGATCCATTAGTAGTAATCGAAACAATGGCCCACAAAAGTATTAACAACTCCAAAGAAAAAACATTGGGAGGAAAATTATGGTGGAAAAAAATTCAAGAAAAAGGGGACTTTCGCTTACAGCAAAATCTGATTAGTCAGCATTATCGTATTTTAGACGAACATGATTACCGTTGGTTTAGTTCGTTTGATAGAGAAGAAGCGCTAGATCAACTGTTTAAATTAACAATAAATTCCGAAAAATAAATAATTTCTTGGGGCTAAAAAGAGGTGTAATACATAAATGAAAAATATTTTACTAATGTTGTTGACCCTGACCTTATTATTAGGATGTGCTTATTTTATCCCCAATACTATATCGACGGGATGGCGGCTTAAGCCTTTTTCAGCTTCTTAACTATTGGTAGTTGTGATTTTGTTGAACTTGATTCCTCAGTTCCTCTCTCTATATATAAATAGAGTTAAAATAAAACTTATCAACTTGAAGGAGATTATATATGTACATCTTGAGCTTACTTTATATTTTATTTACGCCTATTCTTTGTTCATGCGGTTTTTTTGGTGGGATTTTTTTAATAATTACAGGGGTTAAATATCGTAAATTACTCGCGAGTGTAATGGGATTACTTAGCCTTTCCTTTATCGTTCTACCTTATGTTGATTGGGGTCTGGGGATTGGTGGAGATATAATTCCTCCTATTCCACCCCTGCTATACTGGACTCTATTCTCTTTAACTGGGTTGTTAGCAGCATTCAATGGTCTACAAGCAAAAATTAAAAGCATACGCAATATGGGATTTATTATTTTTACTACTGGAATATTAGGGGCTTTTTTCTATTATTTAATGTCTGTACAAGATTCATTTTATATCTAATAGTTATTTTGGTTGCGAAAACTCAATCAGTGTTTTTCAGTCTATAAAACTATATTATTAATAAGTAAAGGAATCTATTTATAATGAACCTAATAAAACAGATGTTAAAAAGTTATACATTTTTATCTTTAGCAATCGGTTTATTACTTTGTTATTTTCGCATTAGTGGACTAGATCCTCAAGGACTCTTTTTTTTCGTTTTCGGATTGGAGCATATATTAAATAATTTAATATATGCTGAACCTTTTAGAGATATGGTGTTTAACCATCATATATACGCATTTCGTATATTGACAGCTCTCATATATGGTATTTTCTTTGATTGTCTAAGATATTTGATACAAAGGTATTTAACACCAAAGTATGCATTATTTTTTAAATATTTGAAATTCAGTACTTTGATACTCGTGTTAATTAGTATACTAGTACTCTTGTTGATTGGTATACTCTTCAATTTGTCTCTCCCAATCATTGATGTTGGCTTATAATAATTTACAATAGAGCCACAATTAGTATCTTAATAAAAATAGAACAGCACAACGCAATGCTGTTCTATTTTTCATTTTAACAATAATACACTAAAAATTCCTAAACCATCCATGCTATCTATCCCGAAAGGTACACCATAATGCAAATGTGTTACGTGTTTTGCGATAAGATGCACAATTCAGAAAAAAACAGTTGAATAACTAGTGATTTTTACATACTTTTGAAACTCTATTTAGAAAGGTATAAATGATTAGCAGCAATTGATATAATTGTATTAGAAGCAATTAGGAGGATTATTAGTGGAAAAGTTAAAAGTACTATTTCAAAACACTTTATATATAGCGTACCCTCTATTTACTGGAGTTGAGGGAAGTGAAAGAGTTTTAAATAAATGGCAGCACTTCTATCAAGATATAGAAAGAGATCTACAGAGGATTTACAACTCAATTTATTCGTCACAGACTTTCGAAAGATTAGTGAAATGGGTTTCTAAAAAGGAAGCTTTAGGATTAGCTGCGATAGACATCCTTCCCAAATTAGATAATTATTAAGGAAGAAATTTTTGAATGTCTAAAAGACGATTTATATATGGAATTTGGAATTAAACTGCCTGTTTTCGCAAAAGAATTACCTTTAGATTCAGAGGCTAAGAGTGATTATATAGAGCGAAGTAATGCAGGGTTTATGTACCGTTTATCATTTTAGCCAAGAAGACTCCTTCCTCAAGGAACGTGAAGAGCCACAGCCCAGTGAGTAGTTGGGAGATGAATTGTTCGACAGGTAGTAAAGTGTTACTTGACAAATTGTCATGATCATTTTATTATATGCCGAATATACGTTCGGTATATAATAGATATATATCGAAATGGAGGTGAAACTTATGATTATCAATAAAGCATTTAAATTTCGTATCTATCCAAATAAAGCACAAACGACTCTAATCAATAAAACGATTGGTTGTTCTCATTTTGTATTCAATCATTTCCTATCTCTATGGGATAATGCATACAAAGAAACAGGAAAAGGTTTGACATATGGTACATGCTCTGCCAAACTTCCTGCCATGAAGAAAGAGTTTGTTTGGCTAAAAGAAGTGGATAGTATTGCTATTCAGTCGTCTGTTCGCAACCTTGCGGATGCTTATACACGTTTTTTCAAAAAACAAAACAGTTCCCCACGTTTCAAATCTAAGAAGAACAACGTACAATCTTACACCACAAAACAAACAAATGAAAATATTGCCGTTGTAGGAACCAAAATTAAACTGCCAAAACTAGGTCTTGTTCGATTTGCCAAAAGTCGTGAAGTAAAGGGACGTATTTTAAATGCTACGGTTAGAAGGAACCCTTCTGGTAGATACTTTGTGTCATTGTTAGTGGAAACAGAAGTGCAAGAACTCCCGAAAACACTTTCTTACATTGGAATGGATGTAGGGCTAAAAGACTTCGCGATTTTGTCAGATGGAACAACCTATAAAAACCCGAAGTTTTTTCGATCGTTAGAAGAGAAGTTGGCAAAAGTACAGCGTGTTCTTTCTAGAAGAATGAAAGGATCTTCTCGCTGGAATAAACAAAGAATTAAGGTAGCTAGAATTCATGAATATATAATGAATTCTAGAAAAGATTACTTGGACAAAATCTCAACTGAAATCATCAAAAACCACGATGTTATCGGTATAGAAGATTTGCAAGTATCGAATATGTTAAAAAATCATAAGTTAGCAAAAGCAATTAGTGAGGTATCATGGTCACAGTTTCGAACCATGTTGGAATATAAAGCAAAATGGTACGGCAAACAAGTCATTGTCGTATCGAAAACATTTGCTTCAAGCCAATTATGTTCTTGTTGTGGATATCAAAACAAAGACGTTAAAAATCTAAACCTACGTAAATGGGACTGCCCTTCTTGTCGTACACATCATGATAGGGATATTAACGCAAGTATGTATCAATCTAAAGAATGAAGCGATAAGGCTTCTAACCGCAAGGACTGCGGAGATAGCCTAATCAATTAGAGTTCGATAGAATTCTTTACTTAGGAATCCCTCACTTCTAAACGAAGTGAAAGTGGGGGTAGTTCAAGTTATTAGAAATATATATAGTGACCTGTTGGAATATCCTTGAATTTATTTTCGGGGTATAAATCAGAGTATATATTTTAATAAATATATATGAGATTACTTTATAAAAAGTAATTGGAATTATTAGTAAAATGATTTTTTATGCTTAAATTGAATAAAAGTATGAACTTTCACGGTATAAATATGAATTTTATTCATCATTTTAATAACTATGCAATAAGTGAAATAAATGTTGAATTTAGTCGGAAAAAATACATTTACAAATCGTAGAATATGTACATATAGTTGTAACTGTAAATATTATCCGTTTTGAAATATTTATAAAAGGAGAAATTCAAATGAAAGAAATACAAAAGCAATGTGAAATTGTAGAAGAATTGGATGCAACAGTAGGGCAAGAAGCATTATGGATAGCTCATCAAATGGAATTAGAAAAAGGAATGAACAATGAAGCTGCCCTAATAAAGCTAAAAGGAAATCTTCAAATAGAGACTATAAAGAAAGCGCTTACTTTAATAGTGCAATCTCATCCAGCGCTACGTACACTATTTATTAAAAGGGACGAAAAAATTAAACAATTCATTCAAAAGAGTATAGATTTTGATATACCAATTAAGGATTTAACTGCTTTTAAAAACACAGAACAAAAATTTATTTTTAAAAAATTCTTAGACTCTATAGTGAATGAGAAATTTAATTTAGAAGAAGGGCCTTTGTTTAAATTCCACATCATTAAATTGTGTGAAGATGAATTTATTTTACATATGATTTTTCATCACATTATTTATGATGGATGTAGTTTAGGAATTTTTATCCAACAATTGTCTCATACGTATTGTGAATTACTTCAAGAAAATACGGGTTTAGTATTAGAATCTCCTTATAAGAGCCTTGTAGAATTTGAGGAAGGTTTTATTGACTGTGCAATATATAGAGAAGGATCATCCTATTGGAAAGATTATTTACAAGGTGAATTACCTCCTACAGAGTTTCCTGCTACTATTAAAAAAATGAATGAACCGATATATACGAATGAAAATATAAGTAAGAATATTGATGCCGATCTATTTTATCAAATACAATGTTTTGCTAAAAGTAATAACATAAGTGTCTATCGGGTTATGTTAAGTACTTATTGTGCCTTACTTCATCAAATGACAAACGCTGAAGAAATTATTGTAGGTATTCCAATTAATACTAGACCACACACGGAAGAAGGGAATGCTTTTGGTTATTTTGTTAATACATTACCTATACGTATAACAATAGAAAAGGGGGATACATTTAAGGGGATATTTAACAAGGTGAACAAATCTGTTCATTTGGCTATTAAGTATAAACATAATCCATATTCACATATAGTAAAAGATTTAAATCTAAATAATAATACACATCATAATATGATATATTCAACAGCATTTAATACGGTAAGGATACCTCAATTAAAAATTCCAGATATTGAGTCCACAGTTTTAACAGATTGTAAAAGAGTAAATCCTTTTAACATGACCTGGAGAATAATGAGATATGAAGGGGAAACAGAGAATAAAATTGAGGTTGACTATAATTCAGCGTTATATAAAGCAGAGAGTATTAGTGATTTAGTTGAAAGATATATATATTTGTTACAAAAACTAATGAAGAATGTAAATGAGCCTATCCATTCATTGGAGTTACTTTTAAAAAAGGATCATTTTTTATACAAAGATATAAACTCAAATACTCTTGCATATCCTAATTCAAAAACACTAGATCAATTAATCGATCTACAAGCATTAAAATCGCCAAATCAAATAGCGATTTCAATGGGGGATAAATCGATTACCTATTATGACTTGCAGCAAAGGTCAAATCAAATCGCGAATTATTTACGTGAAAATGATATAAAAAAGGGACAGCGTGTAAGTATTACTATGGTGAGAGAGATCGATACAATTGTGTGGATTCTAGGCATACTAAAATCAGGTGGAGTTTATGTACCAATCGATCCAAAGTTTCCTGAAAAAAGAATAGAATATATATTAAAAGATAGTGAAAGTCAAATGATTATTACAAAAAAAGAATTCAGGGGATTAATTGAAAGTTTTGCGATTCATACAATTTATCTAGAGGATTTTCATTACGCTAATTCTATAGAAAATATTGTACCTACACATACCATAGAAGATACAGCGTATATTATCTACACGTCAGGTTCGACAGGTTTACCAAAAGGAGTAGGTGTACCACATAAAGGAGTAATTAATTTATCATATTCATTAATGAATCAATTTAATTTAGACAAAAATGATGTATTTTTACAATTTGCAACGATGATTTTTGATGCCTCCATTATGGAAATGTTTCCGGTTTTGTTATGCGGAGGGAGAATGCATTTAATTTCTGAAATGGAAAAACGTTCTGCAGAAGAATTTATAAATGTAATTAACAAGAATGGTATTACATATGTTCTTTTACCAACTGCATTTTTTAAATTAATAGCTGATATGCCAAAAGAAATGTTACTTACATTAAATTCTTTAAAATGTGTATTTGTGGGAGGGGAAACCCTACCTGCTGAATCAGTTCGTAAATGGCAAAGTAAATTGGGGTTAAAGATTCCAGTTCTTAACGCATATGGTCCTACTGAAGCTACTGTATGTACAACCATTTATGAAGTAAATCATGAGATAAAAGAAGAAAGTTCTAGTATCCCAATAGGTAAACCAATTGCTAATAGTAAAGTTTTCGTGGTCAGTCCGTTCAACACGTTATGTCCGTCAGGAGTAGTAGGTGAGCTATTCATTGGTGGTGATGGGGTTGCCAAAGGATATATAAATCAAAAGGAAAAAACAGAAGAGGCATTTATTTCTTTCGGAGAATCCTATAATCGCGATAAAAAAATGTATCGTACTGGGGATTTAGTACGTCTTTTACCAAGTGGGAACTTAGAATTTATCGGAAGGAAAGATAATCAAGTAAAACTACGTGGGTATCGAATTGAGCTTGATGAAATTGAAAGAGCATTATTTAAACACCCAGAGGTAAAAGATGCAGTAGTAGTAACTTATCAAAATGACAAAATCGCTAGCTTTTATTTATCAAAAGACAATACAGAGATAAAACAAGAGGACTTAAAAACATTCTTAAGTGAAAGTTTACCAGATTTTATGACTCCAAATTATGTATTTCACCTTAAAACATTTCCATTATCACCAAGTGGTAAGATTGATAGAAAAAAATTAGAATTACAAATCCCATCTTTACTTGAAAATATGAAGAATCAATATGTACCACCAATAAGTGAAACAGAAAAAAGGTTGGTAAAAACATGGTCAGAGATTTTAAATTTAGGGAAATATAGAATCAGCAGAGATGATGACTTTTTTAAACTTGGGGGACATTCATTAATTGCTGTGCAAGTGTTAAATCAAATTCAAAAAGAGTTTCATTTGAAAATAGAAATTAGAGATATTTTTGAGCATACAACAATTGCTAGTCTATCTGCTTACATTGATAAATTAATGGAAGTAAATACGGATAGAGAAGAACATGATATGCAAGTATTAAAGGTTGCAGATAAGGAATGCTATAAGTTATCCAGTGCTCAAAAAAGAATCTGGTTTTTAAATAAGTATAACGCTATTAATAGAGTATATGATACACAACTACACATAAATATTGAGCCAAGTTTAAAAAAGAATATTTTACAAGACGCCATAAGATTTTTAGTTGAACGACACGAGATGCTACGAACAGTGTTTATTGAAAAAAACGGGGAGCCTAGACAGGTCATATTAAAATCAATATCTATTGACCTTATTCACGATGATATTGAACACATAACTAAAAAGGAACAACAAGAATATATACGTAGAACAATAAATCAAACGGATCATACACCATTTGATTTGGAAAATGGACCACTTTTCCGGATTAGAATTTTTAATCTTGATAAGAAAAGATCCTATTTATATATCAATTTACACCATATTATTACCGATGAGTGGAGTGTAAGGAATTTATTAGATGAATTAATGAAGGTATATAATGCCTTTGCTAATCGAAGAAATCCCGAGTTACCAACTATTCCTAATCGATATGTGGATTATGTTGAGTGGGAACAGAAGCAGCTAAAATTAGGCCGGTGGGATACAGAAAAATCTTATTGGATGACCGAGCTTGCGGCGCCTCTTCCCCTACTAAATCTTCCGTTAGATTTTAGTAGGGATCGTCAAAGTACAAATAAAGGTAAAGTCTTTGAAATGAAGTTAGATAATAAAATGAAAGAGTCTTTGAAACAAGTATGTGAACAAGAGAATGTGTCTATGTATATGCTATTTTTGGCAGCATATATACAATTGTTACACTATCTAACGGATCAAAAAGATATTATTGTAGGTACACCGGTTGCTGGAAGGAATTATCAGGAATTTGAACAAATACAAGGGTTTTTTGTAAATACTTTAGCTATTAGAACACAATTAAATGATGTTAAAAATTTAAAACAACTAGTACAAGTCGTTAAGGAAAAATGTTTGAATTCTTTCCAAAACCAATCGTACCCATTTGATAAAGTAATTGAGCAAATAAATCCTGATAGAAGTTTTGGAAATAACCCTATCTTTTCTACAATGTTTAGTTATCAGAAAGATATTTTGCAACAGCATGATGCGTACAAGCTTCAATTGTTACCTAATAAACAAGATGTTAGTAAGTTTGACATTTCTTTAGCTGTTGAAGAAGGATCGGATTATGTAGAGATTTCATTTGAGTATAATATTAGTCTTTTCAAGGAAGAGTCAATTAATAGGTTTACTCAAAATTTACTTAATATACTGGACGCATTTATTCATCAAAGAACAGTGGCATATGAGAATCTTTCATTCCTATCACTGGAAGAGGAATCTCTATATAGAAAGGTAAATCATACAGAAAGACCGTATCCTTATTTTCAAAATATACAGGAGCAATTCTATAAGCAAGTAGAAAGACAATCAAATAGGATTGCTATAGCTACAGAAACAGAGTCTTTAACATATAGACAATTAAATATGAATTCTAATCAAGTAGCTCAACATTTACTCGAAAAAGGTATAAAAACAGGTGACAAAGTAGCCATATTTTTAGATAGAAGTATCAATAGTATTGTCTCTATGATTGGAATATTAAAAGCTGGCGCTGCCTATATACCAATCGATGTAAAATACCCCGAGGATAGAATTAATTATATAGTAAGTGACAGCGAGGCATGTAGAATTATAACGAATTACAAATACAAAAATCATTTGAATTCAAGTAATTATAACGTTTCAATAATAGAGGATATATATCGTACGACAATAAATGATGATGTTAAAATTTTAAATAAACCAGATGACTTGGCATATGTGGTTTACACTTCAGGATCAACAGGAAAACCAAAAGGTACATTATTAACTCATAGAGGAGTATTGAATTTAGCTGAATGGAGAAATGAAGTATTTCATATTTCCAAAAATGATAAAGTAACACAGTTTTATTCCCATAGTTTTGATTCTTCTGTATCGGAAATTTTTTCTACCTTGTTAAATGGGGCGGAACTATATTTATTAAGTGATGAACAGCGCTATTCAACTGTAGCATATGCTCAAGCTATCCAAGAAATACAAGCAACTATTTCTGACGTGCCAACAGTATTTTTTAATGAATTATCGACTTCATTAACTAAATTGGATAGTGATAAGATACGTTCTTTAAGATTTATGATAATGGGAGGGGAAGCTGCATCAACAAATGCTATTAGAAGTTGGCAAAATACTTTTGAAAATCAAATACAACTGGTAAATGAGTATGGACCTACTGAAGCAACTGTTTCAGCAATGTATTATTTCATACCAGACTTAGAATGCGAAAATAACATTTTAGGTAGTATACCGATTGGTATTCCAATTTCTAATACAAAGGTTCATATATTGAACTCATATATGCAACATTGTCCGGTAGGGGGCATGGGTGAATTATATATTGAGAGTTTAGGATTGGCCCAAGGGTATTGGAAGCAGGAAGAGAAAACAAAACAGGCATTTATTTCAAATCCATTTTCAGAAGATAATAGTAAAAGGTTATATCGAACAGGTGATTTAGCAAAGTGGTTACCAAATGGAACTATAGAATTTATGGGGAGAAAAGATAAGCAGGTTAAAATTAGAGGGCATAGAATTGAATTAGGAGAAATAGAAGATGCAATATTCCAATTTGAGGGGATAAGTCAGGCTGTTGTAACACAAACAAAAGATGGAATGCTATTGCAAGCTTATTATAAAACAGTGGACGGTATAGAAATAGAGAAAAATAAGTTAGCTTTACATTTATCAAATGTATTGCCAGAATATATGATCCCTAAATATTACTCTCATGTGTTAAAAATACCAATAACGGCTAATGGGAAAATTGATTTCGGAAAACTGTCAGAAATAGAGTTTGATAATGAGCAAAAAGATGGTTGTATACTTAAGCCGCAAACTAAAGTGCAAAAAAACATTGCAAAAGTATGGTCTGAAGTTTTAAACATAAAATCTATTGGTTTAAAAGATGATTTCTTTAATTTGGGTGGGCATTCTTTAAAAGTTATGCCAGCATTAGTTAAATTAAAACCGTTATATCCTAACTTGAAAATTCAAGATTTCTTTAAGTATAGAACAATAGAAAATTTAGCCTCTCATATTGAAGAGATGGAAAATATGTCGTTAAAAAAAGAGAAAAATATTAATGTAGCGTGTATTGAAAATGAAACGAAAACGACTCCTGATTATAAAAGAAATAGTATAGAAGAATGTGAGACAGATATGGTGAATTATCCAAAAGCAGTTTTCCTTACAGGAGCAACAGGATATTTAGGAGCGCATATTTTAGAACAGTTATTGCAGTTGCCATCTACGACTATTTACTGTCTAGTAAGAAAAAATAAGAATCAAGTAATTGGTGCAAAGTTAAAAGAAAGAATGAGGTTTTATTTCGGTAAAGAAATTCTTAAAAAGTTGGAGGAGAGAGTAGAATTAATTGAAGGAGATTTATCTTTGATAAATCTAGGTCTTGATTCAAAGAAAGTGAATCATTTAAAGAGTAACGTAGAGTCAATAATACATTGTGGTGGAGAAGTTAGACACTATGGAGAACGTGAGCATTTTCAAAAGGTAAATGTTCAGTCTACAAAATGTTTATTGGAATTAGCTAAGAGTACAAATGCACGCTTCCATTATATATCGACTTTAAGTGTAGTAGGGCAGGCTGTAAGCGATCCAAAAGAATTTAAATTCTTTGAGTCTAATTTTGATAGAGGGCAAAATTTAGATAATGTGTACTTAGAAAGTAAGTTTCAAGGCGAGAAAATGGTCAGAGAGGCAATGGAAAAAGGAGTTCGTGCTACGATATACCGTGTGGGAAATTTAGTGGGTAACTCTAAAACGGGTAAATTTCAATTCAATATTAATGAGAACGCTTTTTATAGATTATTGAAAGGTATATGCCTATCTAACATAGCACCTGAAATCAGTACGTATGTAGATTTAACGCCTGTGGACTATGGAAGCTTAGCCATTACTGAATTATCTTATAAGGCTAACACAGTAAATAAAACCATGCATATTTGTAATCCAATTCAGCTTAAATGGGACCAATTTATTAATAGTTTACAAGATTTTGGATACGATTTAATGTTAATGAAGCAAGAAAAGTATATAGAGAAGTTTTTTAATACTAATCTAACTATTGATGAACAGAAAGCTTTAGAGCTCATAATGCCTTTATTAGAATCTGTAGAAGAGCTATCAGTAGCTATACCATCTTGTTCGTATACGCAAGGATATTTGAAGAATGTACATTGTTTAGAACCAAATCAAGAGTATATCAATTTGTTATTAAATTATGCTATGAGTATCGAGTTTTTACCAACCATTAAAGAACCAATATTGTTATAGAATATACTATCGATTTTGAACAGATTGATCTATAAATATGAAGTTTTGAATGTTCGTTTACTTCCGCTTATTGTTTTGAAAATGAAGAAAATCAAAGAGGTTATCTTATTTTTATGAGAGGATGTCGAGGAGAAACGTAAGGAACTTGAAGCTTTACGGGAGAAGTATTAATCGTATAATAATGTAGCGAAGGAAGACGAAAATGGCTACCAGAAATGGTGGCCATTTTTACGTAGATTGATATTAATGCTCAGGATAAATTCTTCTACATGCCATGCGACCTAATTCTGGAGAAGAAGCAATCATTGCGGCAGAAGCCACGGCAGTCATCCCAGAACTTCCAACAGCAGCAGAGGCTCCAATGGTTGCAATAGTAATTAAATATATCAAAATAATTTTGTATTAAACTTTTTTGGTGAAGCCTTAGAAAACAAAAGAAATCGAGTTAATTAATCCCTTTTTATGGTAAAATTAATTTAAATGATATCTTCTATAAATCTGATTATACGAAAAACGATACTTAATTTTATGCGGGGATGAGAGAGAGGGACAAAATGAAATTAGCAATTCAAACTAAAAATTTAACAAAGTCTTTTGCAGATCAATCCATTGTAAGGGATATAAACTTATCTGTTCCTGAAGGAAGTTTATATGCTTTTATTGGACCAAATGGTGCAGGAAAAACAACAACTATGCGAATGTTATTAGGATTAATTCCATTAGATAGAGGAACGATATTATTTAATAATAAAGATATAAAAGAATGGAAAGAAGAATTATTTGAAAATGTGGGTTGTTTTATTGATTCGCCTACCTATTATCCTAATTTAACAGCATATGAAAATTTAGCCTATGTACAAAAAATGATTAATAAACCTTTAGATGAAATAGATAGAGTATTAAAAACTACAGGAATATATAAAGCAAAAGATAAAAAAGTTAAAGATTTTTCTTTAGGAATGAAACAAAGGCTAGGTATTTCCTTTGCTATTCTTAATAACCCTAAAATACTAATTCTTGACGAGCCAACAAATGGATTAGATCCAGAGGGAGTACACGAGATAAGGCGTTTATTACTTCATTTGGTAAAAAATGAGGGGAAGACTATATTTATTTCTAGTCATAATTTAGCTGAAATTGAAATGATAGCAGATCACATAGCATTACTACATAAGGGTACCATACTCTATGAAGGGAATTTAAACAGTATTATTACTTCTAGAGAATATATTGTTCATGTTAATGACACTACTGCCACAGAAAGGATTTTAAATACAGAGGGTATACCTTATAGCATAGAAAAAGAAGGGGTATTCAAACTAATAATAGATCAAGATAGTGTTCCTAATTTAACCAGAATATTAATTAAAAATGATATAGATATTTTTGAAGTTAGCCCTAAAAAGCTAACATTAGAGGAAGTATTTTTAACTTTAACTAAACAAAAGGAGTTACTCTAATAATGCAATTTATCTTTAAAAGTGTGAATAGTGAGATGAGGAAAATTGGTGGGAGAAAATTATTATTATATTCTTTGTTTTTTTCATTATTATCAAGCTTTTTGTGTATAAGTTATTTTATTTTTAACAAGAATAATCCTGACATGTTTCAATCTACAAATCTTATAGCAATTACAGTAAACTTTAATACACTAACGTTAAGCATTTTTTCTGCTTGTATGTGGTATCTTATCATTTCTTCTGAAAATAAATATGGCACTTGGGCCATTATTTATACAAAGCCAATTTCAAAATTAAAATTATTGTTATCTAAAAATTTATTGTTTATACTGTTCTATTTGATTTTTAATATTTTAAATTTTTCGGTTATGGGTATCTATATTTTTATAAATGGATATGAAATATCCATACTTTATTTTTTAAAAATGTTTATACTTTGTACCATTCTATCTTTAGCAATACCATATTCTCAATTGCTTTTTCATTTAATTATAAAAAAGGGAATTCTTGCGGCGTCCTTGTCAGTTATTTGGATTTTTTTTAGCGTAACATATGGATTATTCCCTGCAATATTCACAAAGACATTTCCAATATTTTATGCATTGAATATAGTAAGTGACGTAATGATTAAAGAAACAACTATTTTATTATATCTTGCAAGTTCTTCAATATATATTTTAGGAATTATGTTATTGACTGTGAGTTTTAAATATTATACATATGAATAATAAAGGGTGAAACAAGTGGGTATTTTAGGTGAATATAAAAAAAGTCTTCATAATGGATTGTATATCCTGTTACTAGTATTTCTGTTGATACCAATTAGTTTTCAAGTTTTTCTAACTGTATCGGCTCAATTAAAAGATGGCGTTGCCATGCATATAGCGATTCTGAGCCTTTTTTGTAGGTTATTTTTACCTATTGCGATAGGTCTATTAGTGTCATTTTCTTTTGTAAATGAATTCAGAAGAAAAGGATATATGTCTGCTATTTATCATGGGATCACTTTAAAAACCATATTAAGTAATAAGTTTTTCTTTTGCTTAATAATTACTTTTTGTTATTTAATATGTGCTTTAATCATAACTAGTATACCTATAGTATTAACGGTTGATAATCTAGGGACTGTTTATCAAAGTTTAAGTTTTTCTATACTTTTTCTGGTAATTAGCTCTTTAATTATTGTGAATCTACATTTTTTAATAAATATAATATTTTATAAAATCCCGTTACTTTCATTATTAGTAGGGGTTATAGGTGGACTTGGTAGCTTTTTTATCTCTCATACAAACTATTGGATACTATTCCCTTGGTCATATCCAATTATGAGTCTTTATTTTGATAGCATTGGAACAAAACAATTATATATTATTCTCATTGTATATCTATTATCATTACTAAGTTGTATATTTATGTTTTCTACTTTATATAATAAAAAATCAATGAGATGGAATTAAAGTTAAAATGGGGAGAGTAGCATTAATAATATTAAAACATGTTGTAGTTACTACAACATGGGTCTCGATACGTTAAGCCAATTAATAAGACATGCGGATCAAATATTATTGAATTTGAAGAAGCTAAAGTATGATAGATGTCACTTATGGTCACTCGAATATCTATTACTAATTTACTCTATTTAAAAAAAGTAGCTGCACAAAAGCACAGCTACTTTTTTTCATACAAACATTATTATGCAAATAAAAACCTTAACGTAAACTTGCGCTTAATGGTACTTGAGAATAAACTTTGAAATTACTACCATAAGTACCGTGTTGAGAAAATGAGGAAGAAATTGAGCTGTTCCAACTTTTGTAGGTAGATCCAGATGTATCTGCTCTTAGAAGTACGTTTGAAAAGCTAGCTTGGCTAAAAGAATTACTTCCAGTATCTTCAACGCCCTGAACCATTTTTACTGGTTCATATTGAGAAAACGTACCATATACAGGTTGATTTACATATTTAGGACTTCCATTTACATACATAGTAACCGTACCGTTTCCGTTATTAACTAGTTTAAGGTTTACTCGATCACCATCTTTAATTGATGTATCATACTGTGTGTTCCAATACTTACTGTTTTGACCTGATTCATTATATCCTGAATTAAGAAATACTTTATATCCACTTGATGTTTTTGAAATACCACCCTCAACTTTAGATGCTCCAATACCTAAATACCAATTCACATATCCATCCTTAACAACAACTGATTTTGGTAGATTTATATCAGCTGCAATCCCGGTATAGTTACTATTTGTAACACTTTTTACAGCACCTTCTGTAGCTGCAAAGCTAGTAGTTGAAAACATTAATAGAGAAATTAGAAGTGAACCAACTAGATACATCATTTTTTTCTTACTTTCCCTTAATACTTGACTCATGTTAGATCCCCCATATTTTAAATTATTAAATTGTATGGAAAGTTGGCCAACTAACTACAACTTACAAATTAAAGATATATCAGGTTTCATTTAATGTATATATTTTCCTGTTATAAGTCATTGAAATGTCAAATGAATTTGATTTTTCATATTTATCAATATAGATGGAGTTGACAGAATAAAATAGTATGTCTATTTAAATGTAAGAAGATTTTGTTAAAAAATATAAAAACCTATAGGTCTGTTGGGGATAGTATGTACTACGATTCATTTAGGAGAGAGAAATATGGAATGAATATAGTTTTTTTCAATGGGTAGATCTGAAATATTTAGAAATAGATTAAAAACAAAGGAAATAAATGAATCGTTTTTCTTAAGGAATTCATTGAAATAGTTAGTAGACGAAAGGAAATATATGATTTATAAGACAGGGATTTCCTATATAAAAGAAGAAAGGGGATCCAGCTATGGGAATTACAAATACAAGATCAAAGTTAGATAATGCAGCTATTGAAGAGGCCATAGAGGCATTAAAAGATGAAAATGAATGTTTATGTATGGAAATCGATTACTTAAAAAAGTTAAAGGCCTTCCTTCAAAAAGAGATGGAATTACAGACCAAGACAAAGCAAGAGTAATTTATCTTACAAAGTTCGAAAATATATAACATATTAAGATAGTACTAGATAATTATAGAGGTCATTACAATCGCAAAATAATCAAAGTATACTTAAAAGGAATGAGTCCAGTATAATACTGGACTCACATTCAAACAGCCGCTTAATTTTTTGTTTAATTCTTCAGGTTCAGTTGATTATAGGCAATCAATTGTTGGCTTGCTACGCTCAGTGAGTGTTATTCTTTAACTCATCTCATATAACGTTAGTTTAAGTATTGAGAGTAAAAGAATAGGAATAGAAAAATTAATGTTTTGCTAAATAATCTATTAAAGAAACTTAAAGGAATAACAAGTTCTCCTATTGTAAGGATTTTAAGTTTATCCTTATTTAGTCCTATTATTAATTCTTTTAATGTTTGGAAGTTTATTTTATTAACGAAAGACCAACTTGGCACAGCTTTTGTATCTGTACCTATTTTGAAAATAATATGAATACTATGTGCATGAAAACCGCTTATTATTAAAATAAGCATAAATCCTAAAATAATGAACCAAGTCATTTTTCAACACCTCCTTTCAGTATCTAATATTAAGATATTAAAACTGCTGAGAAAGTGTGCTGTTGTCCATGAAAAATATTGAGAAATTGTTGAGGAAACATTGAGGATGTTGCAATGCTATTGATTGTAGCTGAGTTAATAATGCTTGTCATATTATATGTGTGAAAAAAGGAAATAGGAAAGAGAACAGTTGCGTAGACTGTTCTCTTAAGGAGCGGAAGTGCTGAACATTTTCAATGACAATGATTCAAGCATTCCGTTAATAGTATGTGTAAATATTTATAATCCATACAAGCAAGGTGGCTAGAATAAATAGCCGCCTTGCTTCAGGGAGAATTCAAGAAAATTAGAGATTCATTATGGATACAGATTGGCTGTTACCAATCTATTATTAGTATTGGAAATAATTACATAAATTATTCGTAAGTTAAAATCTCAATTCATCGTAGGATGAGTGACATGCAAAGTAAAAAGAGCACTTTTTAAAAGTGCTCTTTTTAAGGTGTGTATTAGGAATTGAAAGAGGCATCAATGACAATTTAGAAGGAGATATCTCTATACAACATATGGAGGTACTATGGAAGGGTGACGATAAAACATAAAAAGAGCAGTTAGAATGAACTAACTGCTCAGCTCCAGGGGAATTGGAGACTTGGTATTTTATATTATTAGCAAATTTTCGGTGTATTATTCGAAAGTAGATATAGATAGATAATTATTAATATTGTATTAGTACATTTTATCCTTTAAATAGTGTTCCTCCATCAGTAACATGGGACTCTCCAATTTCTCCAACTTCTTCAGCAGGAATAAGCGGTAAATTATTATTACCTTTTTCATTATTCCTGTTCATAGCATTAAAGATAATTAGAAATTACCGTGAGGTGGTGTAAAGGAGAGAAAGAACGTGAGTTCCTGCATTCTCTGGTTGTAATGAGCCTTGCATGTGGAGATTAAATGTCTAATAAGTATATTGGTCAAATTTTTTTCTACTGGTGTTTCATTAAGGTTGATTAGTTCATAAATATGAAGCACAACGATAAAAGATAGAAATACTTACAAATTTTAAGAGAATTCCTTTTGTCTACCAAGAAGCAAAATATTTTTATGATAAAATATAGAAAAAGATGATTAAGAAGGGACAATTAAAGTGAAACCAACAATTTATGATGTTGCTGAAAAAGCAGGTGTATCAATAGCGACTGTATCCAAAGTAATTAATCAAACGGGGCGTATTAGTGAAATAACAATAAACAAAGTAAATAAAGTAATGGATGAATTGGATTACCAGCCAAGTAGTGTAGCAGCAGCGTTAACAGGTAAAAAAACATATACGATTGGGGTACTTGTCCCAGACATTTCAAACCCATTTTTTGCAGAAGTAGCAAGAGCTTTTGAAAATAGTGCACGAGAATCAGGATATACACTCATTTTATGTAGTACAGATCATCAAACAAAACGTGAGCACGAATATATTGATTTATTATTTAAAAAGCAAGTAGATGGCATTATTATTGCGACGGAGCTAAATGATTATAAACTAGTTAAAAAAATCGTGAACCGAGATTTGCCACTTGTATTATTTACCGTAGATCATCCTTCCATCACAACTCATGTTGTGACAACTGATGATATGAGGGGAGGCTATCTAGCTGGACAGTATTTAACGCAGAAAGGCCATAAGTCTTTAACGATTATGATGGAGAAGGATAGAAAAAGTAGCATAGGGAGACTGAATGGTTTCAAGCAGGCTCTTACGGATTCAGGGATTTCGTTAGATGATGATGCTATTATTAGCTGCTATTCGACAGTAGAAGATAGCAAACGTGCAAGTAAAGAATTACTTAGTTTGCCTAGCAGGCCTACAGCGGTTTTTGCTTGTACAGATTTAATTGCTATATGCCTTATGAATGAAGCAAGAAAACATGGACTTTCGATTCCGGAAGATTTATCAATTATCGGATTTGATAATACAATCTATGCTGAGATTGCTGATCCAGGGTTAACGACGATTGAACAGCCAATCACACAAATGGCAGCCTGTACATTTGAACAACTCTTAAAAACGATGGAAATGAAGGCGCATGCTAAGCAAAAGATTACAATTATTCCTCAGTTAGTAGAGCGATCCTCAGTAAAGGATATTACATGAAAACTTTTTTAATAGCCTACTTGAATGTAACGAAAAGAAGGTCATCGTAACCATGTACAGTTATGATGACCTTCTTTTTATTTAGAGTTTATACTGAGAATTGCTCGCCGTTTTTCGTATTTAAATCCTGCTTCATCTCATTCTCCTTTGGAATAGTAAGGAAATGAGTTAGAAATGCACCAAAGAAGTACAAACCAGCAAAGATCCACATCACGCCGCCTACACCTAATGGACCGATGAAGGCAGTTACTACTAATGGACCAACAAAAGCTGATAATCCTGAACCTAAATTTAATACAGACATGGCGGCTCCTTTATTTTCAGGAGCTAAAGATGGTACTAAAGCTGTAAGAGGTACATAACCGGCAAGTGTTGCTCCGTAGCAACAGGCAACAAATAATATAGCCCAAAAATTATGTCCTACCATTTGTGGTACATAATAGAGTGCAAGAGTTACAATTCCGCAACCGACTCCCCCGAACCATTTAATCGTATTTACCCAGCCCAACTTGTCTCCAACAATACCAAAAATAATATTAAACACCATATTTACAAAGAATAGAGTGCCCCAAATTTGAAGCCATTCCGTCATTGTAAAATTATATTTCATCATATAAGTAGGCAGGAAAACAACAAATCCAAACTGAGCGGCCGAGTTTATTATTTTTACAATACCGCCTATACCAACTTTAGGGTTTTCAAATGCGATGGTAATGCCTTTTAGTAATTCACTAGATTTGTTAGCGCTTACGGTTTGTGCCTTAAATCTGTCCTTATTTACAACAATTGAGAATAATCCCCCAACGACAACAAAAATTAAGGCGCTCCATAAAGTAGCGATTTCCCCAATCTTAGGAACCATATAGCTAGAATAAAAGGCTCCTATAACACTAAGCCCAAGCTGGAATACGAACCAGAACCAGCCAACTGCTCTTGAAAGCATTTGCTGTGGAGTACTGTAAGATACCCAAACTAGAAAAGAATAAGCAAATAAAGGATAACCGAAACCTCGTAGGGCATAGCAAAGTAATATAACGGGATAATTCATATGTTGAATGCCTATACCTATGAATCCAATGGAACCTAAAATGAATGATATTAAACCAAACGTCATGACTTTTCTTGGTCCCCACATTTGTACAAATACCCCCGAAAACCAGGAAGAAGCGGATACAGTAATTCCGTAAATAGTAAACAGAAAAGCAGCGTGTTCTAGCGTTAAGCCATTCTCAACGAGATAAGGGGATAACCATCCTTGTTCTAAACCATCCCCAATCATAAATACAATAATCCCTATGTATCCCCAAGTTAAATTAGAAGGGATACCAATCTTGTCCATAAATGTTTTGTTTGAACCAATTGCGTTCATTCTCCCACCACCGATATTTTTTTGGTTAAGCGCTTAATTCTTTTTGATAAAAAAAGTATACGCTTACATTATGAGGTCGTCAATTAAATTTTTTGACAATTTACAACTTTCTTTCATAGGGTGCAATCTATTTACTTATCGGACACTAAAATAATTGTGAGTATGAAAAGAAGGGAATACCTTATAGATGGGAGTTTACTATTTAAAAGGCTCGGTTTTCTTTGTTATATCAGTATTTTAAAAGAATATATTTATAGCTTTTTAGATTATTTATTTCTAATTATTATTTTTTATTTTTATGTAATACGTTTATTGAGGGAACTTAAAATTCAGATGAAAAGGGGAGTATTCCAAAAAATAAAAATGTTTTCAATTTAGAATCAAGTGTGTATAATGAAGAAAAATAGGGAAAGCGCTTAACTAACTTGATGCGCTAAACCCTATAGACTTTCATTTCGTTTCTTAAATTTTAATATAGAGGGAGAAATCATATGAACGTTTTAAAGATTGGGATTATTGGTGCTGGAAGAATTGGGAAATTACATGTTGATAATTTGCAGCTTATGCCACAAGTAAAAATTAAAGCGGTTTCAGATGTAGTAATTAGTCATCTAGAAAAGTGGGCTCAAGATAAAGGGATTACCACTCTAACTAAAAACTATCAGGATTTATTAGCAGATCCAGAAATTGATGCTGTCTTTATTTGTTCACCAACAAATACACATGCGCAAATTATTAAAGAAGCGGCTCTTGCCAAAAAACATATCTTCTGTGAAAAGCCTGTTAGTTTCTCAGTAGAAGAAACTTTAGAAGCATTAGAAGTGGTAAAAGAACAGGGAGTATCTCTTCAAGTAGGTTTTAATCGTCGTTTTGATCCTAACTTCAGGAAAGTTTATAATCTGATTCAACAAGGCGAAGTGGGGCAGCCGCATATTTTAAAAATTACGTCTCGGGATCCACAACCGCCAAGTATAGAATATGTTCGCTCTTCTGGCGGATTGTTTATGGATATGATGATTCATGATTTTGATATGGCTCGTTATGTAATGAATAGCGAAGTCGTTGAAGTATTTGCATATGGAACAACATTAATCGATCCATCCATTCAGGAAGTAAATGATGTTGATACAGCAATTGTCACATTAAAATTTGCAAATGGAGCTTTAGGAGTAATTGATAATAGCCGCCAAGCTGTTTATGGATATGACCAGCGTGTTGAAGTGTTTGGTGAAAAAGGCGCGGTTGCTGCGGATAATTGCTGCCCGACAACAGTTCAAGTGTCAAAAACAGAAGGTATTGTAAAAGATAAGCCGCTTTATTTCTTCTTAGAGCGCTACACGCAAGCTTACATTGAGGAAGTAACACAATTTACAAAGTCAATTATAGAAGGACAAGCTGTTATTTGCAGTGGTAATGATGGATTACAAGCAGAGCGAATTGCGAAGGCTGCGAAGGAATCCTTACTAACAGGAAAACCTGTACAAATTGAACATAAACAGCCTGTATTAAATCAATAAAGAGAGCGCTTACTTCTAGATAGATAAAGAGTAATGAATAGTAGGTTTATAAAAATATGAACCATATCATTCATTCTTTCTTGAACTACTCACCACTTAACGTCCTTACGGACTGTTTGAAGTGGGAGATTCCTGCGAACACCGATGTATCCAACAGTTATCTTAGCAGGCGCCGCCCGTAGTCCCTACGGTGAAAACATAAGCATCTTGTACGTTGACTCACCACGCTTCTTACTTTAGCTTGGTTTTCGCAACTTCAGCAAACGTGGGGCGAAAGAACGTTGAAGATTTTACGGTTGCAACGTTTTTCTGCAACCAACCTCATATCTTCAGTTTTCAAAGAGCAATCTGTACAAGTATATGGTAGCAAACATGTTGGCTTATGCCAACCGACATTCATCTCCCACCTAAAATTGGTGTTTTACACCTTCACATTTTTGAGGAAGGAGTCTTTTGTCGGAAAACGATAAAGCATGGGAGGTAGTAACGATGAATCCACTTATTTTTAAAGAAGATTGTCCATTAGACCTTATTGCGGTTGGACGTTTATGCGTTGATTTAAATGCTAATGAAACACAACGTCCTATGGAAGAAACAAGAACGTTTACTAAATATGTAGGAGGTTCTCCTGCAAATATTGCAATTGGTGCTGCACGTCTTGGCTTACAAACAGGATTTATCGGTAAAGTATCTGATGACCAAATGGGCCGCTTTATTACGGGGTACCTAAAGGACAACAATACTAATACAGATCAGATATGTATAGATCGTACAGGTGCAGTGACAGGTTTAGCATTTACAGAAATTAAAAGCCCTGAAGATTGCAGTATTTTAATGTACCGCGACAATGTCGCAGACTTAAATCTTGATCCAACAGAGGTATCTGAGGACTATATTAAACAATCAAAAGCACTCTTAATTTCAGGAACAGCTTTAGCGAAAAGTCCTTCTCGCGAGGCAGTATTTTTAGCGCTAGAATATGCACGTAAGCATGATGTAGTTGTATTTTTTGATGTGGATTACCGCCCTTATACATGGCAGTCAGAAGCTGAAACGGCTGTGTATTACAATCTAGCGGCTGAAAAATCTGATGTCATTATTGGAACGCGTGAAGAATTCGATATGATGGAAAAACTATTAAACTATGAACAGTCTAATGACCAAGTTACGGCTGAAAGATGGTTTTCTCATCATGCGAAAATCGTTGTAATTAAACATGGCGGGGATGGTTCAATCGCATATACGAGAGACGGTCAATCTCACCGAGGCGGTATCTTTAAAACAAAGGTGTTAAAGACGTTTGGCGCTGGCGACTCGTATGCATCCGCGTTTATTTATGGATTAATGCAAGGGCTTGAGATTCCTCATGCGATGCGATTAGGTGGCGCTTCTGCCTCAATCGTTATTTCTAAACATAGCTGTTCAGATGCAATGCCAACAAGGGCAGAGATTTCTGCATTCATGGAAACGGCTGAGGAAATGGTATAGAAACATCATAAATGAGTAATCAAGTAAGGGCGTATCTTATGTACGCTTCTACATTACATAAAAGGGAGAGAATGAATATGACAGTACAAACAGCACAAATTGTAAAAAACTACATTGGCGGCGAATGGGTAGAATCCATTTCAACTAAGATGGAAGCTGTATATAATCCGGCAACAGGAGAAGTAATCGCTCAAGTACCACTTTCAACAAAAGAAGATGTTGAACATGCTGTATTAGCAGCAAATGAAGCATTCAAATCTTGGTCTAAAACGGCTGTGCCAAAACGCGCTCGTATTCTATTTAAATATCAACAATTACTAGTAGATAACTGGGAAGAGTTAGCGAAACTTATTACGATTGAAAACGGAAAAAGCTATAACGAGGCTTACGGTGAAGTTCTTCGTGGTATTGAGTGCGTGGAGTTTGCAGCGGGTGCTCCTACATTAATGATGGGAAAACAATTACCTGATATTGCAACAGGTATTGAGTCTGGTATGTATCGTTACCCAATTGGTGTTATAGGCGGGATTACACCTTTTAACTTCCCTATGATGGTTCCATGCTGGATGTTCCCACTTGCAATTGCTTGTGGTAATACATTTGTGTTAAAACCTTCAGAGCGTACACCACTTCTAGCAGCGAAATTAGCCGAATTAGCTGAAGAAGCAGGCTTACCAAAAGGTGTATTAAATATCGTAAATGGCGCACATGATGTAGTAAACGGTCTTCTTGAACATAAATTAGTGAAGGCAATTTCATTTGTAGGTTCTCAGCCGGTTGCAGAATATGTATACAAAAAAGGAACAGAAAGCTTAAAACGCGTTCAAGCACTAGCGGGTGCGAAAAATCATTCTATTGTATTACATGATGCAAATCTTGAACTAGCAACAAAGCAAATTATTAGTGCTGCATTTGGTTCAGCTGGTGAGCGTTGTATGGCCGCTTCTGTTGTAACAGTAGAAGAAGAAATTGCTGATCAACTAGTTGGAAGATTAGTAGAAGAAGCAAATAAAATTGTGATTGGTAATGGTCTTGATGAAGATGTATTCCTAGGACCAGTTATTCGTGATAACCATAAAGAGCGCACAATTGGTTACATCGATTCAGGTGTAGAACAGGGCGCTACATTAGTTCGTGATGGACGCGAAGATGCAGCTGTAAAAGGAGCTGGTTACTTCGTTGGGCCAACAATTTTTGACCATGTTACAAAGGAAATGAAAATCTGGCAAGATGAGATTTTTGCTCCTGTTTTATCCATTGTTCGTGTGAAAGCATTAGATGAAGCAATTGAAATTGCGAATGAGTCTCGCTTTGCAAATGGAGCTTGTATTTATACAGATAGCGGAGCAAGTGTACGTCAATTCCGTGAAACAATTGAATCAGGTATGTTAGGTGTCAATGTTGGGGTACCAGCACCAATGGCATTCTTCCCGTTCTCTGGCTGGAAAGACTCTTTCTATGGTGATCTTCATGCGAATGGTACGGACGGCGTTGAGTTTTATACTAGAAAGAAAATGCTTACATCTCGCTGGGAAAAGTAATCATTAAGAGAGAAGTAGAATCACTCTAGTTGTTCGTAAGCGAAAGTAGTAAAACATAAGAAGGAAGTATTAGGAGTCTATCAAATTCCTAATACTCCTTTTTCATATGCAGAATGAATGATAGAGATAGAAAGGAGCAAACAAAATGCAAACTGTTAGAATGACGACGGCGCAAGCATTGGTGAAATTTTTGAATCAGCAATACGTAGAGTTTGATGGAGAACAACAAAAGCTTATTAAGGGTATCTTTACTATTTTTGGTCATGGAAATGTAGTAGGCCTAGGTCAAGCTTTAGAAGAGGACGCAGGAGAACTAGAAGTATATCAAGGAAGAAATGAACAAGGGATGGCAAATGCTGCGATGGCTTTTGCAAAACAAAAACATAGAAAACAAATTATGGCATGTACTTCTTCTGTTGGTCCTGGATCAGCAAATATGATTACCTCTGCTGCAACAGCTTCTGCAAATAATATTCCTGTTTTACTACTTCCAGGTGATGTATTTGCAACGAGACAACCTGATCCTGTTCTTCAACAAATTGAACAAACGCATGACTTATCTATTTCTACGAACGATGCTTTTCGTGCGGTAAGTAAGTATTGGGACCGGGTGAACCGTCCTGAACAATTGATGACAGCTATGATTCAAGCCATGCGTGTTTTAACGAATCCGGCAGATACAGGAGCTGTAACAATTTGTTTACCACAAGATGTCCAAGGCGAAGCGTGGGACTTTCCAAGTTACTTCTTCCAAAAGCGTGTTCACCGTATTGAACGTCGTCTCCCTACAAAAGCCAGTTTAGCAGATGCGGTGGAATTGATTAAGAGAAAGAAAAAGCCAGTTATGATTTGCGGTGGTGGTGTAAGGTACGCAGAGGCAGCAGAGGAACTGAAACAGTTTGCTGAAGCATTCCGCATTCCATTTGGGGAAACGCAAGCTGGGAAAAGTGCGATTGAAAGCAGCCATCCATATAATCTTGGCGGCATCGGAGTAACTGGAAATTTAGCAGCCAATACAATTGCAAAGGAAGCGGATCTTGTTATTGGAATCGGGACGAGATTTACTGATTTTACAACGGCATCTAAGCAATTGTTTCAGAATGAAGAGGTTGAGTTTTTAAATATTAACATTTCAGAATTCCATGCGAACAAGCTCGATGCATTGAAGATGATAGCAGATGCAAAAGAAGCACTTCTTGCCCTAATAGATGAACTGCAAGCGATTGAGTATCAATCTAGTTACACAGTAGAAATCGCTAATGCAAAAGAGGATTGGGAAATAGAATTGGTACGTCTATATAATGTTCGCTTTACAAATCAAGATTTTAAACCAGAAGTTGAAGGTCATTTCGATGAGAATTTAAATGAGTATGTAGACGCACTTGGTACACAATTAACACAGACTGCAGTCATTGGACAAATGAATACATTACTTGATGAAGATGCAATCATCGTTGGTGCGGCAGGAAGTCTTCCAGGTGATTTACAAAGAATGTGGGCATCAAGAAAACCAAATACATATCACATGGAGTATGGATACTCTTGCATGGGCTATGAGGTTGCAGGCGCACTTGGTGCAAAGCTAGCTGAACCATTGAAGGAAGTATATGCAATGGTAGGGGATGGAAGCTACCAGATGCTTCATTCTGAGCTCGTTACAAGTCTTCAAGAAAACAAAAAAATTAACGTTTTATTGTTTGATAACTCCGGATTTGGCTGCATTAATAACTTACAAATGGGTAACGGAATGGGGAGCTTTGGAACAGAGTTTCGCTACCGAAACCAGGAAACTCGTAAATTAAACGGGGCTATTATGAAAATAGATTTTGCAGCTAGCGCGGCTGGATATGGCGTAAAAACGTATCGTGTTACATCGATAGAACAATTACAGGAAGCGCTTATAGATGCGAAAAAACAAACAGTTTCTACATTGATTGATATTAAAGTATTACCAAAAACAATGACAAATGGATACGATTCATGGTGGCATGTAGGTGTTGCAGAAGTATCTAATAGTCAAAGTGTACAAGCCGCGTATGAGAGTAAAGTAAGTAACTTGCAAAAGGCAAAATCTTATTAGATTAGGACACAAAGAGAGTTTTTTATCTACATGCATATTGTTTAGTAAGCTCTTTTTTTAACAAACAGATAGGAGAATTTAGCGAAACTCTATAACATTTTACAAAGAGGAGAGACAAGGGAATGTTCAAAGAAAATACGATTAAGCTTGGGATTGCACCAATTGCTTGGACAAATGATGATATGCCGGAGCTAGGAGCAGAAAATACGTTTGAACAATGTATTAGTGAGATGGCACTAGCTGGATTTAATGGAAGTGAAGTAGGTAATAAATATCCGAGAAATACAGTTGTATTGAAAAAATCTTTGGAATTACGAAACCTGGAGATTGCTAGCGCATGGTTTAGTGCGTTCTTGACAACGAGGCCGCTTGAAGAGACAGCACAAGCATTTATTAAGCATAGAGATTTCTTGCATGATATGGGTGCAAAAGTCATCGTTGTTTCAGAGCAAGGACATAGTATTCAAGGTGTAATGGATGTGCCGCTATTTCAAAACAAGCCCGTTTTTACAGAAGAAGAGTGGGATAAGCTTGCAAATGGGTTACATCACCTCGGTAAATTAGCTCAGGAAAAGGGGCTACATATTGTATACCATCATCATATGGGTACGGGTGTTCAAACAACGGCAGAAATTGAAAAGTTAATGGATATGACGGATCCAGATTTTGTATCCCTGCTTTTTGATACAGGTCATCTTGTTTTTTCAGGAGAAGAGCCACTTTATATTTTGAAAAAATATTTACCTCGTATTAAACATGTACATTTAAAAGATATTCGTGAGGAAGTAGTAGATGCTGTAAAGGAAAACGAATTAAGCTTCTTACAGGCAGTGAAGAATGGTGCATTTACAGTTCCCGGGGATGGCGTAATAGTATTTGATGAAGTGTTTACTACCCTTGCGAACTCTGAGTATAAAGGATGGTTTGTGGTAGAAGCAGAGCAAGACCCGGCTTTAGCGAATCCTTTTGAATATGCATTAAAAGCCCGGAAATTTATACAAGAGAAAGCAGGTCTTTAATTTCCGCATGGTGAGATTACATAAGGAGTAAAACGACGAGACATTTGTTTTCTATTTAATAAATAATATTGAAACAGGTGAATGTGTAATGCCATTAGTGCAAATGAAGGGTATTTTAATTAAGGCAAATCAACAGAATTATGGGGTCGGAGCTTTCAGTGTCGCTAATATGGAAATGGTAATGGGAGCTATCCAAGCAGCAGAAGAGTTACGTTCGCCGCTTATTCTACAAATTGCGGAAGTTCGTTTGAATCATTCGCCAATTCATCTGATTGGTCCTTTAATGGTTGCTGCGGCGAAAAAAGCGACTGTCCCAGTAGCAGTTCACTTTGATCATGGTATGACGTTTGAAAAGATTAAAGAGACATTAGAAATTGGTTTTAGTTCGGTTATGTTTGATGGCTCTCACTATCCGTTAGAGGAGAATATTCAAAAGACAATAGAAATTGTAGCGCTTGCGAAACAGTACGGAGCGACGGTAGAAGCTGAGATTGGCAGAGTAGGTGGTAGTGAGGACGGCTCAGAAGATATTGAGATGTTGCTGACAAGCACCACAGAAGCAAACAGATTTGCAGAAGAAACAGACGTTGATGCGTTAGCTGTTGCGATTGGAAATGCGCACGGTATGTACAATGGAGATCCTGATTTACGATTAGACCGCTTGCAGGAGATTAATGAGGTAGTTCGTATTCCTCTCGTATTACATGGTGGTTCTGGCATTAGCCCAGAGGATTTCAAACAATGTATTCACCATGGTGTTCGTAAAATTAATGTAGCGACAGCGACGTTTCAGAATGTAATTGCTGCGGTTAACACTGCTGCCCTAAATACTCCTTATTCAGATTACTTTATGTATCATCAAGATGTAATTGAGGCCGCATACGAAGACGTTAAAAATCATATGCTCATATTCGGAAGTGAAAACAAAGCATAACCAGAAAGGTTTTCTTCATTAATATCAGAAGAAACTCGAAATTTAGTTAGCTGATAAAGATAGAGAATGATAGAGTAGCCATTAATTAAAAGGGGGAGAAAGCCGTGTTAGGAAAATTAGGTGAATTAAATGAAGGGTATAATGTATTAACAGAAATGAACGGTCAATGCAGTGATATGTTAATGGATATAGGCATATATAAGATGTCTAATGGAAAAGAAGAGTTGCTATTTGATAATAAGAATGAAACGGCAGTACTTTTACTAGAAGGGGCAATACGTTTAGAGTGGGATGGAATGGAACAAGTTATTCTAAGGCAGTCTGTTTTTGAAGAAAACCCTTGGTGTTTACATGTGGCTAAAAATGTGAAGGTTACAATTACTGCTCTGTCAGATAGTGAAGTGCTTGTTCAAAAAACAGATAATGATCAAGAATTTGCGTCTAAGTTGTATACTCCAAATGAGTGTCAAAGTGTTGTAGCTGGAGATGGAGTATGGGAGGGAACAGCGCAGCGTGTTATTCGGACAATTTTTGACTATAACAATGCAGCATATTCTAATATGGTAGTAGGAGAAGTTATTTCTTATCCAGGGCGATGGTCCAGTTACCCACCGCATCATCATGACCAGCCAGAGGTATATTATTATCGCTTTAACAAGCCGCAGGGATTTGGATGTGCCATGGTTGGGGAGGATGCTCATCGCGTTGTACATAATAGCTTTATTACAATTCCGGGTGAGCTAGACCATCCACAAGCAACAGCGCCTGGATATGCAATGTATTTTTGTTGGATGATTCGACATCTTGAGAATAACCCATGGAATGATCGTATCATGGAGGAAGAACACAAGTGGTTATTAGAACCAAACGCGAAAATTTGGCCAGAAAAAGAATAAAAGAAAATTAAGGTTTTGGCAAAAAATGATTTTACTTGTGATGGTTTTTGCCCAGAACCACCAATTTTTTTGTGAATTTAGGCAGGTTCTTATATGAGATCGCATAAGAGTCTGTTCGCGTGCTCCACCTTTCTTTATGTACAATAAGGATAATAGATACTATAGACATGGAGAGGAAATCCATGTCCACTAAATTAGTTAATTTACGCATTTTAACAGGTTTCTTAAATGCAATTCTAGAGGAATCTTTAGATGCATCAATTACAGATTTTCCAAACGTGAAGTGATGATTTTAATTGAAAAAGGTAATTTGGAAGGGGTTGCAGTATTTGTAAAAGAAGAAATTACGATCTTGAAATAAAGAAGTTTGTTTGTTTAATTCACTTTGCAAATTAAACAACATTATTATTTGCTAAAATCGAAAACATTAAAACAAAAACAAATTTCTGTAAGATTAAAAACGAGCGCTCCAATTCATAGCGATAGGATGCTCGTTTTCTATTTATGTATAGAAAACCTCGTCTATTTTTAGTCTATCTCCCTACGTACAATTATAGTAACGTGAATAGTCCGAAACAATTATGTTTCGGACTAGGGGTTCGATATTTTATCCATTTTATTCAACATTTTTTAAGGATTAAGAGGCTGAATTTTCTGATTTATAAAGTAAGAAAAATGTATTACGTTAATCAATAGATACCCCACTAGAGACAATCGGTTTTGTTGGTGCTGGCGTATCTCCGCCATTAAACGAAGAGTGTTGTGATACATTTAAACTAATCATGCTACATGCTAATGCACTTACTACTACCATACTTAATAACACTTTTTTTATTTTTCTCATTACTTTAACGCTCCTTTTCTCAAATGATTCTTATTGGCATTATTGCTAATGTAGAAATATTTGCTCGCCTTAACATGATTATCTGCCTGGTAAAATTGGAGTGCTAAAATCTCTGCATGTTCTTTTACACAATCCCACATGCCCTCTTTTTCAAAATAAGAAATTGCATCAGTAACTACTTTTTCTAGTTTAATTCTAGGCAGTTCTGTGATTAGTTCATTTAAAACTGCGAAACGGTGCTTATATTCCTCATTTCCGGATTCATTTGTATATTTCATTCCCTGTTCAATATATGATTTTGCTGTTTCAACGCCTTCTAATTTATAATATGCTCTTGCTAAGACAAATAATGCTTTAAAATGGTTCGGTATTTTATTTATAATTTCAGAACTCTGTCGGATCGCCAATGGATATAAATCTTGAATATTATATAACCAGCCCAAATTGTAACGTACTCTTAATAATAAATGTTCTTTATCATACTTCTTAAAAACATCAATAACCGTATTGAGACATTCTTCAGCTCTTTCAAACTCTCTTAGATCTATACAAGCTAAGCCATATACATTGTCGCATAAAGCAATATTGATTTCATATCCTACATGATTCAGGTATATTTCTTTCGCTTTTACTACATGTTGAATCGCTTCAAATGGTTGATAAGACTGATAAAAGTAAGTTGAAATTCTATACTTAAACTCGGCTTTTTCTACTTCATCAGGTATATCAATTAAAAGTTCTTCCGCCTTTTCAAAATGTGTTCTCGCTTCAGTATAATTTGCTATAATTGTAGAGTGGATTGCCTTAAAGAAATGATAGTAGTAAGCTAAAAATGAAAATTCATCTTTGATATTAGGGAGCTCTTCTATTTTATTAAAAGAATCTTTAGTAATACTCATTCCATCTACCAAGACCTTATATCTAAAATTCAGTAGTGAATAATAGAATGATAAATATTGGTCTGTTTCTATTCCTTTTAAATTTTCTTGTACTTTTAGATATGTTTGTTTTGCTGCTTTTACATGATATGAACGGATTTCTTCATACCATTCATTTAATATTTTCATCAATTGCTCATTGCTTTTTTCTTGAACAGTCATAATATCCCCCTTTTCTCCGTATAGGCTTATTCTGATAATAACAGGAATTAGATACTTTAAATTTCACTATGAGTTTTTTTCATAAATATACAGAATATTCTGAATAAATTGAGTGTCCATACTTTATTTAATGCGACAAAATATAAGAAAGTATGAGTTTCGTCGATGGATTTTTTAGATGTTTAAACCGTTCCTACTGAATTTTTCTTATAGGAGGTGGCGTAGAATTATGACAGAAACGGAGATGGTATACACCGCTAGTGTATTGAGAAATATATAGCGATATTAAACTTCAAGGGATTCCACGAAGATAAATAGAAGTATACCTATATCTATTTATAATGAAAAAGGGGCGTTGGTTAGTATGATAAGTTTTGGGATTAATTTACGCACTATCATTAGTTATACACAAGAGAGTAGGAATCGTAATAATATAAAGATTATAAGTCAGTTAGGAATAAAGTTGTTTGATATATACGGAGAACCGTTACCAGTATCAGATGTTAATCGAGAGTTAGTGACGGCTTTAAAACGTCAAGACATAAATAAGCAACGATATATAATAAGTCATTTAGAAGGATAGAAAAACTGATATTATGGGGCGTTTCTTTACAGGAGGCGTTTTTATTTTGCGTAGAAATGAGGATGTAGCCTTTGCTTCAAATAGAAAAATGATAAAATACTGCAAAAATAGTAAAGGAGAAGGATGGCGAATGAAAGGAATCGTTATTTTAGGCAAGGAGAGGGGGACTTAATACTATTTGTTTGACAGAAAAAGATTCATTTACAGGAAAGCACCGACAAGTGAAGAGAAGAGGCATCATAATTCATTGTAGGTCGTTTTTTCTGGTTTGAAATATATTATTTGTGACAATTAAATCGTACATTGATATTGCAATTTTTATGTGGACAGGCATTACCTGACCACAATTGTCGTACTAAATGCGAGTACGTACACGTATGTTGAACAAAACTTAACATGTACAGAGATAATAAGGTTGTTTAATTTACAATAAAGTCGTTTAAAATAAGGTTTTTTAAAAAACGCCAGTCATGTTATTCAACAATCGGGCCATATAACGGAATTGAATGTTGTAAAAATTTAAAATGTTTGAAATAATTATTATTAAGTTAAAGGACAGCGATTGTAGAAAAAGGTGATACGATTTTCTCTTACTTAAGAATTGTGGAAGGGTAAAAAATCCGAGTAATTATATTCCGAAAGGTGTGTTTAATATACTATCAACTAACGTTTTTACTTATAAATCTAAGGACGGAAAAACAGTAACAATTAGAGAAGCTAAAGAACAGGATGCAGAAAGAATGTTAAATTCTGCTTCAAGAGCTTTAAAAAACGCTCCATACATGCTAAGTACGGTTGAGGATGTAAAGCAGATGAGTGTTGATGCTATTCAAAAAACGTTAAAAGCTTATTATGAAAATCCAAATTTTGTACAGTTTATTGCTGAAGTGGATAGTAAGTTAGTCGGTGCAATAGATTTTAAGAACGGAAACAAAGAAAAAATTAGTCATCAAGGTTTTTTTGCGATGACCATACTACCTGAATATCGAAATTATGGTATTGGAAGAGCTCTTCTAGAAACGTTAATCAATTGGGCTAAAAATAACTGTAAGATTGAAAAAGTTTGTCTTGAGGTAATGGAAGATAATTTAGGTGCAATCAAGTTATATAAGAATCAAGGCTTTTTTGAAGAGGGTAGAAAAGCAAAGGGTGTAAAATTGGATGGAGGCTATCAAGATTTAATATTAATGGCTTTATTCGTTTGAAATTGAACATTATTCAAGAACAGGGTGCTATTTTTGCACCAGAACCGTATCACGTGTATGGAATCATTAATATCAAAAAAGCCATCACGCAATGATGATTGCATGATGGCTTTTGTTGTTTTCTTATTTCTTTGTCTCATTGACCCATGTAGCGATGTCCTTGATGACATACGCAGGAACATTGGAAGGGACTTCGTATTCACTAGGGTGACTTAATTCCCCGTCGCCCTCCGTGAAGAAGTGATTCAATTTCGGGTATTCTTTGAAATGAACATTACTGCGGCTTGAAAGCCCTTCTTGCCATTTCGTAAACTCGTCTTTTACTGTTACTTGATAATCACGTGCGCCTTGCAGAATCAGTAATGGCTCTTTTCGTGATTTCGCTTCCTCAACTGGACGCCAACGAGTCACATCATACATGAAATGTGGAGAAAGATAATTATAACCAGCTGGTGGGTGATCTGGATCAAAAGTAGGGTCCTCAATGTAAGCGAATTGTTTTTTTATTTCATCAATATATTCCTTAGGTGCTCCGAGGTACTGATACTGATCAAGGAGCATGTCAGTAAACGGACGTGCAGGTGGTGCCATTAAAATACTTCCTCTTACAAGTGATGAAGGTGCTTTGCTTAGTATGCGCGGCATGGTGCCAGCACCTTGGCTATGTCCGAGAATGAAAATGTTATCTGGGTCAATGCCTTCCTGCTGCGCTGCTGATTTTGCTGCATATATGGCATCATCTGTAGTATCTCGGTCTAACGTTACAGGTTCTGCACTCATTTTAAAACCGTGTTCTAAGGAACGTTTCTCATAACGTAACACTGCGATACCGCTTGATGAAAGACCAGCTGCAAGGTCTCTAAAGATTTTAGCTCCCATAAATGTACTGTCACGATCATGCGGCCCAGAACCGTGAACAAGAACAACAACAGGTACTTTTTCGCCAGGTTTATGTTTTGGAACCGTTAATGTGGCTGGTAACGGGTATGTAGCATTTCCAATGACGATTTCTCGTTCTTGGTAGGAATCAGGTTGGTCATAGCTAGGATGCGGGATGGTATAAGATTTCTCTGGCGCCGTCCTTACGCCAACCTCATCAACTTTGCCGCCAGGCGTGAATTTAAGGAGTAGTGGAATAGTAGTTCCTTCGATAGCTCCTGGAATTTCAACCGTTTGATGGACCAAGTTTCGTTCTTTTATAACAGGTGTTCCCATGCTTGTAATTCTGCTCCCGCCACTTTGTGTCCACCAGCTTTGTAATATGTTTGCCGTAAACTTGGATTGAAAAGCTGCAGACGTCAACTGGAGTGCCTCTGCATATTTACCTTGTTGGAGATATGCAAAAAATAAAGACGTACGCTCCGTTAATGAGACTTGTTTCTTTTCTGCAGTTTGTGCCCCTTGTGTATCCCCATGAATAGCTGTTGTAAGCGGAAAAGAAGAAACACCTAAAGAAAAGAGTAGGGTAAAAGAAAGTGCTGATTTTTGTAACTTCTTTGTTTTCATCCTGTTTAACCCCCAAAATGTAATGGTATGAAATAGGTATGGTAATTAGTGGAATGTTTCCCTATTGGGGTTTCGTTACATGTAAGGGGGAATCCTGCATACATATCATAAAAAGCCCGTTTGAAAGAGTGGAGGAGTTAAGCAATGGATTTATACATAAATCGTTGCTAAATCATAGAAATCGATCGTTTTTCCAACAATGATTCCAATCCCGTTATGATGTAGGGGAAGAAAAACAAGAAGAGAGGGAGGCATACGATGAAGAAATTTTTATGGTTCATTTCTACATTGTGCATGTTTGATTGGTAACAGTGTGTAGTAGCAAAGATGACACTGGAATTTCCATTACCCCATACCGAAAAAAAAGGGTATAGGTATACTTTCCTGTTTAAAATGTTGTTCGTATAGGATGCGAATAAGCTTCCTATACGAACAACATTACATATTAATAATTTACAGGGTTTTAAAAATAAAGAGGTGGTTTTTAAATGTATAATGAGTCAATATATTATCCTTATATAAATTATGATCAATGCTTCGATCGTCAATTCCCTGGTCCTCAGATTCCAGGTATACCTGGAATGCCAGGTTTTCCGGGTGTACCAAGTTTTCCAGGACAGCAAAGTTCACAAGCTCCAACATCTCCTCCCCCATCATTTATTCCTCAACAATCAACTGCTTCACCATTTGCTGTTGATCCAGGGGCAATTTCATTATGTTTATTTCGAAATACTTATATATGGCTTAGTAATGGTGAACAATTTTGGTATTTCCCAATTTTTGTAGGACCAAGGTCTGTTGCTGGTTTTAGATGGAACGGTAGGTTTTGGGTTATTTTTGGAATTGATACGAGAAGGATTATTTCATTTACATGTTTTTAAAAATTATAGAGTAACGATAGAGGTTTAATTATATAAACAAAAGAGGTATTTGAATGAAAAAATTTCAATCATTTGATGGTACAATAACTATGATTAACGATTTTGTAACAGGGTCAAACGAAGATATAGGATGTAATAAATTAATGTCCGTAGATAATGGTTATGGGAATCTAATAAATTTTGTAGTGAAACCAAATACGTATTTTATCGACTATGCAACGGTAGTAGTAGGAGATAAAGTAACTGGGTTTTACGATGCCAACGCTCCTGCTCCTCTTATTTTCCCACCACAATTTCAAGCGATTGTTATGGCAAAATATACACCGCATCAAAATGTAAAAGTAGACTATTTTAATGAACAGTTGGAGAGTAGTGATGGAAAATTAAAATTAAATATTTCTCCTTCTACTCAAATTTTATTAACAAATGGTCAATTCTTTACAGGTAATCTTGTAAATCGAAATTTAATAGCTATTTATAGTTTTACAACAATGAGTATACCAGCTCAAACTACACCATATAAAATCATTGTTTTGTGTCAAAAGTGATTTCTATTCTAAAGGGTCTCTCGGTTTATCAAACTACAATCCATTGTAGAATCAAAAATTTTAGCCATCTTATTGACCAGGATCATAGGCATGTCAAGAGACGTTTTGCTAAATCTGCAGGATTTCAAAATCTTCGTCATGCTTCACGTACGATAAAAGGTATCGAGACCATTCATGCCCTATATAAACAAAGGCGAAGTCTTCAAAGAGACTCCGCCTTTTCAACGTACAATAGTATTCCTTTCTAAATATGAAGATAAAAGTATCATAAATACATCAATATCATGAAGATACAGGAACCTAATATGTAATATTGCATATTAATGAATTTATATGAGTATATATAACATGAAAATCACTATAACGAACATGCAGGTTTCCTTTTTTATTTGTTATTTTTATCAGTAAAGTAGACCACATATCAGCTTCAGATACTTGTTTTATGATACAAGTAATCAAACAAAAGGAGGGCCATACAACATAATTACACCATTATTAACAGGGCACTCTTTTAAGTACAGGAGATTATTAGCGGGTGGAGAAAATGTTGAAGATATAGAGACAGATAAACATATTCCATATGAAAAAAATGAATTGCAGCAAACTCTAGAAAAGTACGATTCGAAGGAGTTTGAGTTATAAAAAGAAAATAGATAAATTGACAAGAGAAAAGCACTTTGTGTATATCACAGGTTTTTTTTATTTTCATTTTGATATAGGGCTTGAATTAAATTCCCATGTTTTTTTGCGGCCATCCAATACTACATATGTACATATTCATTATTGAAATTAGTAATAATAAAATGTATTATTGAAAAGCACTATTTATAATTCAAGTAATCAAGGCTATGTATCCATAATAATTTGAACATTCAGAAATTATAATGTTATCATAAAAATGAGGTGAGGTTAATAGAAACAGTACATATTAAATGGTATGGATTGTATAGTTTAAATGATTTTTATAATAGAGAAGAAGCTTTTAAGAAGGGAATATTTGTAATCTCTAGAGTATATGCTAAGAATGAAACATTGATCTATATAGGAAAAACCAAAAGAAGCTTTATACAAAAGATAAGGGAACTTAATAAAGATTGGATTTTTGATGAAAGCGAATTAAAGATTACATTAGGAATAATAGAGTCTCCTAGTGGTGAAAGTTACTCTGAAAAAAAGGTAAAAGAGATAAAATCCCTTTTGATTTTACGACATACCCCAGTAGAAAACAACACATCTTTATTGTACCATAGAGGGCAGTTTAATTTGAAAATTATAAATAAGGGAAGAAGGGGCTTAATTGTTAAAAAGATTTCTACAGGAGATCTAATGTGGACGTAATTGGAATCACCTTTGAATAAAATTGAAGGTTTCTTACGAACAGATGCTTATCAATTTTTAATGTATTAAAATATTTTTGAATAACATATGTCAGATGCTTGAAACAACACGAATTTTATTATGATATGAAATCTTGTATGGGAATTGTAATTCATTTCCATTGTTTAATGAAAATATTAAGAATTATAAGAATAATGCATAAAGATTAGAAGAGAAAATAAACTCGGAGGTTTAAAAAATGGGACAAGGAAGCAGGTTTCAAGAAAAACAACAAAATCGTCGTAAAAAGGTGATTTTTAATATTGCATTTACTTTGGTATTAGTGACAGTTGGTATAGTGACATACCAGTTGTTTTCCCCTTCTGATACATCAAAGAAAGCAATTGCTCAAGAAAAGAAAGCAACAAAGATAGAAGAGAAGAAACATAAAGAGAAAGAAGCAGCGCAGTTAGAAGAGAAGAAACGTGAAGTGAAAGAAGCGGCGCAGTTAGAAGAGAAGGAACGTGAGGAGAGAGAAGCAGCACTGTTAGAAGAGAAGAAACGTGAAGAGAGAGAAGCAGCACTGTTAGAAGAGAAACAAAAAGCAGAAAAATCGGTAAAAACGAGCGGAAATGAAAATAAAGAGGGAGAAAAAACGGCATCTCAAGAAAAGGGTTCTCAAACTAATCCTTCTTGGAAGCCAATTGGTACAGAGCAAGGAGCAAAACCTGCAATGAAATTTAAAGAAGGAACAGTAGATTGGAATGAGATGAAAAAAGCAATTTCTTATGCTGTTGATGTTCCAGAGGGTCAATTGATTTTTGATTTTATTGGAAATAATGGTGAAAATAAAGCCTACGGTAATGTACGAGATAAGCAAAGTAATAAAAAATATAAGGTTGATATTGATTGGGTAGAGAATCAGGGCTGGAAACCAGTATCTGTTCAGGTGGTAAAATAAATAAGCAAAATGTAAATACTATCCTCTCTTGTTGTGAGCGACTAAGCTATTAAGTGATGATATAGAAGTTCATATAGTAGAGATTCCAAAGTTGATGAAGCAATGGCGCGAAGAGAAAGTCAATCCGTGGGAAGATTCGTTTGTTCGTTGGTTATTATTAATACCTGCGAATGAAGATGAACATCTCACACTAACATTGGAGGATATTGCCATGAACCGAGATCCGATTTTACAAAAAGCAATGAATAAATGGGAACGTATGAGTCAAGATTCTTCTTTCCGTCAAGCATATGAAGCAAGAGAAAAGGCCTTAATGGATGAGGCAGCAAAATTTGCTCATGCAGAACAACAAGGAATTAAAAAGGGAATTGAACAAGGGGTTGAGCAAGGAAAGATGCAACTCATTCGAGGCATGCATAAAAATGGTGTGTCTGTAGAAGACATTGCAAAGCTTACAGGATTACAAGAAATAGAAATACAGCGATTTTTGCAGAGCTAGTTCTTAGAGAAAGCATTTTATCCAATAAAATGCTTTCTCTAACTCTGCCTGAAAAGAAGATGAGATGTCTCAATCTTCTTTTTCTATTTTTAGGGGATACGGAAACATCAATATCAAGCTAATGAAAACGAAATAATCCAAGACTGAAAACTCCTTCCTCAAAATATAAAGATGTGAAACACTAATTTTAGGTGGGAGATGAATATCAGTAGGCTTAAGCCTACGTTTTTTTTTTACTGTAGATATCGTATAAAAAGGTGAGGTGCACCCTATGTTAGTAAGTAAAGCATATAAATTTCATATCTACCTAAATAAGAAACAAGAAATATTAATTGCTAAAACCATTGGTTGCAATCGCTTTGTATTCAAAACATGAAATAAATTAGCTAAATTCTTCTCTAAACAAAAGACCACTGATTTATTAAACCGATGGTCTTTTGTTTATATATTATTCATTTGTATAAGTGTCATATTTTTCTAGTGTCTTTAAATGATTTTTGTAATAGAAGCTTCTTATCTTTCTTATTCAAATGTTCCCTTCACTATCGGAACTTTATTTTCTACCATAAACTTGCCTTTTGCAATGACGCTGTGAATGTCCAACGTTTCTTTTTCCAACAATACGATGTCAGCATCCTTCCCGGTTTGGATACAGCCCTTACTTGAAAGTTTCAGCAATTGTGCGGGATTCATGGTAATGACTTCTAGTGCCGTTTCTAACGGAATACCTTCCACTAAAACAGATTCTCGTACTTCGTGAAATAGCGAAGATACTTTTCCAACTTGAAGGCCTGCATACTCCCCATTGTTGTCAAAGAAGGGGAGAGGTGCATGGATTGAAGTTGGTAAGACACTTAACCCTTAACGTATTACCCAAATACCTTTTGACTATCGGCCTTCACAAGCTTGAGGAATAAGAATTCGTTTGGATAATGCGTTAATTTTAATTAATAATTCTTGAAATAAATAATGTTATTATGTAATATATAGGTATATTGTTAGTTTATTTGATTCCGTTTATTCCCACACCTTTTTGTGTTGTGGTTGAGTTGTAGAAGCAAGTTGCGTCTTGTTTCATTTTTGAAAGGGCTTCTTTGAGCCGATTAGTGTATATATAGCTTATTTTGCTATGCACATTATTAATCGACTTGAAGAAGCCCTTTTTGTGTTGTTTTCAAGTTTGTAGGCAGGGTTATTTATGATTCATAACATAACAAAGTAAATAGTAGAGGAGATAGTAAAATGAAAAAAGATTGTAGAAACTTAAGACTAGTACCAACAGTAGAGGAACATAAAACACGAATGGAAAAAAATCAGAAGTCATATGCTTTATCTGCACTGTTAACCGACTCTAGATCGAGAATTAATCAATTACGAGGTTGTTTAGAGGCAGAAATCATATTACCTGATGGTAAAAAGCAATATTTTAAACCAAACTCTATTCATGAAAAAAAGCTACTCAAGAAATTACATTATTTATTAAGGGCATCCAGGAAACAAAAGAAGGCTATGTCATCTTATGGCGCTTTGTCGGGCAACAAAGTTTTTACCATGGTTCAAAGATTGTAGCTGAACCGAAGTTTCGTAAATTCATGTGTAAGATGAAAGATTATTTTTTCGATTATTAAGAAGTGGTTTATGAAACTGAAAAATAAGAAGGATAGAGGGATATAGATATGAAAAAAGATAACATTTGGACAGTATTAGATGATCCAAAAGAGCAGGAAACAAAAGAGCAATCCCAAGAGCCGGATGATATTTTTGCTGGTATGGATGAGCTATCGGAGATTACAGATGAAGAACTACTATTTTAATAAAGTCGGGGTAGTTTATAGAAGGTAGAAGGAAGAACTAAGTGATGTATATACTTGGATCTTCCTTTTTTATTGTAAAAAAAGAACTCGGAGGGAATCGTTATGCGTATAGGAAATGATTTGGCGGCTGGATTTTATCCAACACCACTAACAGTAGGGAAACACTTAGTACAACTATTACAAATGGAATCAGAGCGAGCTTATGCTTGCTTCGAAAGTTGCTCGTACGGTTCCAACGGGAGCTGATGGGAAACACAGTTAAGCTGTGCGCCCATCTTCGACCCACTCAGTTAATTGCCCAAAAGAACAAAGCTGCAGAAGCAATGAACGGTGATGCAACAAGCGATGGTGTGAATGCAATGCTTGGTGATACAGGGGATATACAGACTCTATTAATTCAAGATATTAAGAGTGGCAATCAATTAAAAGGTTCAACAGAGGAATGGACAAAAGCAGCATCTGATGAATCGAAACGTGTTCTTGCAAATATCGGTAATGTAATTACGCCTGTATTTGAAACAATTGAAATTCAATTCACGAATTGGGTGGAAAAATTACCAGAAACGATGGACGTTGCATTTATGAAAGAGGCTCTATTTGTACAAAGGGCTGTTGAATGTATTAAAAAAGAGCAATTACCTGGTGTTCGAATGAAGCACAATGTACTTGAAATAGATGGAGAAATAGAAGATCTCATACGAGCTTTAACAACACTGAATACAGATAAGCGTATGCTTGTACAAAAACAAGATATTGCATTCTGGGATGAATTGATAGTTGAAGTAGATGCTTCTCAAAAGAAAGGGAAAGGGAAACGAAAAAGTAAAGTAATTGATGGACAATTCGAGTTCGATTTATTTGGTTAAATGAGAGGAGAAAATCATGTTTACAATACTTCTTATCGCACTAATTTGCTATATGTGTTTTGTTGTTTACAAAACAAGAAAACATATGTTGATAGAAGAAAAGAAAAAAGAAAAAGGACCAGAACCGGTGGAACGACCTGTTTATTGGTGTCCGAGAAAAAATAGACCCATTGGCAGGGAACAGGAACGCATTACTGCTCCTACGAAGGAAATCACCTTAGAAAAAGATGTAGCAAGTATATATGATTTAGTTGCTTCGTCGGTTCAAATGAATTTAGGTGAAGAAAAAAAAACGTTAGAACAGGACAAGGAAGTTGCAAAAGAAGTGGAGTATGCTGAAGATTTTCACCATACTCCTGCTTCTGAAGCAGTATACGATATCCCTTTTCCTAGCGATGAGGATATACCAGAGGAATTATTAGAATATGAGGAGACATTTCCGGAACTAGAACAGTTGCCGATCCCACTAGAAACAGAGCATATCTTTCCTATTCAACAAGGAGTATCAGGGGTAGATGATATGAATTTGGTAAAGTGGACTGTAAAAGTAATAGGACGAGAACACTGACACGCGTACTTAATATGTCTGATAATAAGCGTTATTGGATTCATACAGAGGGAGAGATATTACCAGAAAATCAACAATTGTACATAGAATTACAAGCCGATTCACCGTATTCTTATGCATTAGTTGAATGGAGAAATAGACAACTAGGGAATATATGAATCTATTTCCTAGTTGTATTTTCTTAGATAAATAGCATGAAATACAGCGTTTTACCACTCATTTGTACAAGGATAAAATAATTTTTATTTTTGTACAAATGAGTGGGACAGAATGATTCACCATATAAGGATATTCGACTATAATGAAACATTGTACGTCATTGTAATATTACAATGTTTTGAGATTTAGGTGATTAACAGTCTTAGAACAGGAGAATTGAGAACTTTTCGTAATATTACAATGCTTTAAATAGATAGTATCAAATCATGAGTATTGTATGAAAAAATTTTTATCAAAGTAAATAGGAGTGATAATATATGGCAATCGATCATATAAGCAACAACGTAGTAGAAAAATTAGAACAAACGGTGCGCTATGAAAAGAAACAAATCCAGGTATTACGTGTAAGTAAAAGTAGTTCTAATACACACGCTTACATGATTTTTCCGGAATTCTCAGAGGTTAAAATTTCAAATACCGAACTGGATGAATATATAGAAAACCTATCAACAAGCGTGAAGTATGTCATTGATCGCAAGTTGAGTCAACAAGAAATTGAAAAACAAAATCATTCTTTCATTATGACGTGTGCAGTTGAGGAAGATGGTGTGATAGATGATGAAACTCTTCATTTTAATACGACTTATGTCAAACCACCAACGATTGCAAATAAAGTATTTAAGTTAGTGTGTGGATTAGGCAATCGTTTAGATAGCTTAAAAGAGTTACATATTACAGTATTAAATAATAATATTAATCGAATTGAAATTGAATTTTATAATGAAAATGAAACATACATGGCAGTAGAGAAGGAAGAAATCGCGAATGCAATTATGGGAGCATATACAAAAGCAAATATCTATTACTCAGCAGATCTCTATTATGTTGCAGAAGGAAATCAAATCAAATTAAAGAGCGTTAAACCAAAATTAGCGGGTGATGTGTGATGAAACAAGAAAAAGGGATGATAGGAGTCTTATGTACGCTTGTTTTGATGGTTTTACTTCTTATCCCCTTACAAGCAGCTCATGCATCTGTAAAAGTGGACTTTAATGAATTAAAAGGGAATGATGTTTCGTCATCCTTTAAAGAGGGATTAAACAATCGAACCAAAACACCAGAGAAGGATGATTCATTCGGTTCATCATTAATACAAAAAATTGAGGGTATGTATGCACCTGCCTTTAAAGTAGGGGTAAATATCTTTTCTATCTCTTTCGTATTAGGCGTTATTGTCATGGTTATGGCATTAATTACGAAGAATGGTCAATGGATGAAGTGGGCGACAGGGAGTATGATCTTTTCATTCGTTAGTATGATGGCGATGAGACTAAGTGTGTACTTCTTATTCAGTTCCGATGTAGTTTCGTTTATGAACATCTTTACGGATTTTTTAGACCTTTTTAAATCAACAGCACTTATTTTTACACCATTTATGTTAATTGCAGGTATTCGTTTACGAAAAATTCATGAGAGTACGAAACAACCTGAGTATTATCGTTGGTCCAATCGTGTCATAACAGGATCTTGTTTACTCTGTATGTTAGCAGTACTCGCTCCATGGTTATTTGCGAATATGTAAAGAAACACATATAAGAGGAATGAAAAAGGTACTGAATCTATATTCAGTACCTTTTATCTACCCATATGATTTCTTCGTTCGTATTCTTCAAATACCTCCGGTGATATAGGGGATAATATGCCACTTAGATATACAGCTGTATATAAAAAGTATTGTTCATCTTTTGTTTGAACTGTAAGAGTGCCGTGTTCCTCGTTATTGGGAATAATTCGTTCAATTTTCAGTTGTTTTTTGTCGTAAATAATTGCCTTGATTTTATAGACGTTATGTATTGGTAATCTTTCGATATACAGACAACTACGCTCTAACAGGTAGAAAATGAGTGCCATTTGTAGAATGAACACAATTTGTAGTAGAGCTGGTATGCCTGCAAAACAGACAAGGAAAATAGAAACTAAAATAATATTTAACTTCGAAAACCATTTCTCGTATTGCTTCATAGAAAGAATACTTTTTTTCGTTTGAAAGACTTGGAATCTCGTTATGAGGAACAGGATCGTAAAGATTCCTTCATAAATAAGCCAAGTATGCCATTCCGACTTAGAAAGCTCTAGTACTAAGTATATGATGCCGGTAAAGATAAGGATTGGTACCAGATGTACCAGGCTAAATAATATCGTATGTTCTAACATTCTTTTCTTGTAGAGGTGATTAGTAATTGAATCCAAGTTTCTTAACTCCTTCTGCAATTTTCATGATGACACCACCAATAAGTAGATGGTATTCGCCTATTCCTTTTTCGTTTACATACCAGCATATATAGTGCCTAATACCTTCTTTTGCTCCATGATCATGTAAAGGGAAAGGAGATGCGTATTTTTCAGATGACATATTATTATCACCGAAAGGAACCTGTCCTGCAAGAGCAAAACGTTTCTTTGCATCATTTACAATCCAACAACCATAATCTGCTGTTCCATACCATAATGCTTCTTTATGAATCGGATCAATAGAAGGTTGTGCTGGATAATTTTCAGATAGTATTTGTGCTTTTTCTTCACGAAGTCGTTGATGAATATGTGAATTCAATGGATCGTCCGTTCCGATTTCATAGGTTTCCTCAAAATTCCCACACTCATAAGGGATAAGGGGATTATTTGAATCAGCTGCTAATTGTAGACTGCAAGAATCCGATTTTGAAAGATAGTATACACAGTCTTTGCAGGTGAAAAGGTTTGAAAAAGCTGAATCTGTTTCTTGGTCTGTTACCGTATTATCTACTATAAGTTTTAACATATCTATCACAATCCTTTTTAGGCTAGTTCGTAAATTAATATAAACGTATCATATCATGCTTATAATTAAATGTAAATATTTTCCATTTAAAAATACCCTAATTTATTTTGAAAGGAATGTTTGTTTTGAAAAGAAATCGAGAATATATTGTTTTGCGAAATTCTATTTTAATAGGTTGGCTGCTTACAATTATCGTAATGGGTCTATCTATCTATTTTTCTTCTATTGTGTATTTACTAATTGGATGTTTCATTCTGTCGCTTAAATATGGATTAATGGGCACCATAAAGAATGTGGAAAAACGTTTACCAACCTGGGCTAACTTTGGTGTCATTGAAAAGCCAGTGAATCGAAGGGTGACAAGACCCTTTCAATTTCGGGGTGGGCTCATTGTTTCATTAGCGTTAGGATTCGTAGAGATGGTGATAAAAGGCTTATGTATTTCATATTTTATTTTAGGATTAGAAACGTATGTATATCGTTTGATACGCAAAAACGCAAGAGTGTGAAAAGGAGGTTTTTATTATGAAAATATTGATATTCGAATTAATTCTCATTGCGATTCTGATTCCATTGAATATTGTTGTAAAAAAACATGTACCTAAATGGAAAGGGAAAGCTGGAGAAAAACTGGTGAAACGTATATTAAGTAAATTGAATCCTGAAAGTTATTATGTGTTACATGATGTGACGGTTCATACGGAGTATGGTGATACAACGCAAATTGACCATATTGTTATCGCGGAAACAGGTGTATTTGTCATAGAGACGAAGAACTACGAGGGCTGGATCTATGGAGATGAGAAGGCGGCAAGATGGACACAAGGTATTTTTAGAAAGAAACACTCTTTTCAAAATCCATTTCGACAAAACTATAAACATACGAAAGCAATTGAATGGGTGATGGAACAACAGCTGCCGTGTATCTCTATTGTAGCGTTTCATCCGAAATGCAATCTAAAAAAAGTTAATGTACATTCAAAAGATAAACATATCTTATATTATTACAATCTGAAGAAATGTATTGAATCTTATACAGACATTCAGTTAACAAGAGAAGAGGTCCAGCATATCTATCAAACTATATTGCGAGCAAACATTACGGATAAGGATATTGAAAAGAAACATGTGAAGTATTTACACAATAAGTTTGCCAAACAATAATAAAATGGAGAAAGAGACATGTTATATGTAATAGGATTTTTAGTGATTTTCATAGTAAGTATTCATCTTAACAAGAAGTATTACAAGTTAAAAGGGAATCCAAAAGATTTTGTGATGAAAAAGAATGATTAAAGATATATTTGTTTAGTGCCAATAAAGTTGTTTAATTTACAGTATTAAGACCTAAATCAAAAAAAGTCATAATGTTGCTTTTAAATAAAGTCACGGTGTTTTAAAAAAAGACACGATGTTTTGCCCCTTTGGATCTGTTTATCTAAAGGGGTGTTTTTATAGTGAAAAGTGAAAAGAAGATCTGAACTGAAAGGTGGATTAAGGAATTGTTGAGTAGCAATAAAGTTACTCAACTAAAGGGCCAGATTGTTGAAGAAAACCCCGTTCCTGCTAGAAACTAAATGGTATACTAATCATAAAATACTTTAAAAAGGGAGGATATACAATGGTTGCAAAGACTGAAGAGGATTTTAATGGATTAAAAGTAATTGGTGAAATTTGTGGCGCGATTCGAGATGAATTAGTCCATAGTACGAAACCTGGAATTACCACAAAAGAACTCGATGAAATTGCGAGAGAGATGTTTGAAAAAGCAGGAGCTCAATCTGCCCCAAAAAGTGAATACGATTTTCCTGGATATACATGTATTAGCATAAATGAAGAAGTAGCGCACGGGATTCCAGGGAGACGGACCATTCAAGAAGGGGACATTGTAAATATTGATGTTTCAGGTTCAAAAAACGGATATTTCGCAGATACCGGAATTTCCTTTGTAGTAGGGGAAGGAGAGACAATTTTACAGAAAATATGTGACGTTGCTAAAGAAGCATTCGATGCTGGACTTAAGAAGGCAAAGCCAGGTTCAAAAAAAAGCGCGCTCGGAAAAGCTGCACACAATGTAGCAAAACAGCATGGCTTAACAGTCATAAAAAATCTTACTGGACACGGTGTTGGGCGTTCGATTCATGAAGAACCAAAACACATTTTCAATTACTTCTCTCACTGTGATGACGAAATTTTAAAGGATGGTATGGTAATTGCCTTTGAGCCTATGATCTCTACATTTGAAGAGGAAGTTTTCCAATCCGAAGATGGATGGACCTGCCTAACCGATGAAAGCTTTGTGGCTCAATACGAACATACGATTATCCTTACCAAGGAAGGACCGATTATTACTACATTGTAAGAGCACGAATACCACGATAGGGCGCTATTCTTTTATAGAGAAGCGTCTTTTTCTTGTATTTCAAGTGTTCTCATGGTTAAGTAATTTTTTTGTTTTCTGCGATTGTTGAATAACTAACGTATAAAAGAGACTCTCCTTGAGCATAATAGAATCTAGATTAATTGATTTATAGAATGGGAGCGTGAAGAATAAAGTTATTATCTGAGGCCTGGGAACGGTATCAATTAGATAAAAAAATTGAGGGATATTCACCTCTGACTTTAAAAACATATTGTTTTCAATATAATCTTTTATTACGTTATTTTGGTGACATTAACATGAGTGAATTTACTACAGAAAAACTAAAGGGTTACTTAATTGAAGCAGGAGAACACTTAAAGCCATCTAGTTTAGGACACCGAGTTCGTTGCATCAAATCACTTTTTAGATGGACACATGATGAAGGTTTTATTCTTAAAAACCCTGCTGCTAAATTAAAAGAGCCGAAATTAGGAAAAAAATCCCAAAATTCCTTTTGGAACTAGAGATTGAACATCTTAGGGAAGCATGTCATAACTCAATGGAGAATGCATTATTTGAATTTTTGTATTCTACTGGCTGCCGTATTGGGGAAGTCGTAAAACTGAATCGTGTCGATATTAACTTCTCAACAAATTCTGTCATTATACATGGGAAAGGTGATAAAGAAAGGGAAGTATACTTTAATACTCGTTGCACCATTTGGTTAAAAAGGTATCTAGATGAAAGAGATGATGAGGAGCCTTGTTTGTTTATTACGGAAAGAAGGCCAAAAAGACGTATGAGTATTGATAACCTAAAATTTATTATCAAACGTATATCAAATCGTGCCAGGATTAAAAAGAGTATTCATCCTCATCAATTACGTCACAGCTATGCTACACATATGATTAACAACGGTGCGTCACTTGAAGTGATACAAAGCTTACTTGGTCATGAGAAGAGTGAAACCACGAGAATATATGCTCAGCTGAGCGGAAAGTTGAGACACGATTTTTATATTAAATATTTTTGAAGGCTAGAAATTAATCTTTAATCAAAATCGAGGCGTGCATATATAAAGACGTGTCTTTTTGAATTGCGCCATTTAATAGAATAACTCCTTGCACAATTTATTTGAGTTTAATTAATCTAAAGGGAGTTGGCCCACCACCATATTTTCTAGCTACCATCTATCTTGGTGGTTCCACACCCTACCATAAGACCGTAAAAATACATATTGTGTGGACCTTTTGGGATTAGTGCAGGTATGTAAAAATTTTAGCAAGGGTATGAATGTAGTATTTAACGACTTTAAGCTTACAGACGGCCGTCCTGTATAGTATCCCTTATGTGTTGGAAGTTAATTAATTGTCTGGGAAGACGAAAAAAAGTCTGCTCTTAAAAAGTGCACAATCAGCGGGCAATCCGTTTAATGAGCTACTTGAAACGATCATTGAAAATTCACCTAAAGTGAGGGGAAATGATGTATAGACCAATATGGGCTGAAATTAGCCTTAGCAATATTTCACATAATATTAGTGAATTTCGAAGAATAATACCTAACTCAACAATAATAATGGCCACCGTAAAAGCGAATGGTTATGGCCACGGTGCTGTCGAGGTTTCCAAAAAAGCGATTAATAGTGGAGTGGATTATTTAGCAGTGGCCAGTTTAGAAGAAGCGATTAAACTACGAAAATCAGATATTCAGGCACCTATACTTATACTTGGATACACACCTCCATCAGCAGCGAATCATGTTGTTTATTGGGATTTAACACAATCAATTTTTGATATGGAACATGCAGAAGCATTATCAAAGTCTGGGCAGATCTTAGGAAAAAAGGCAAAGGTTCACGTCAAAGTCGATACAGGAATGGGACGATTGGGACTTCAAGCAGAAGAAGCAAGTGATTTTATCCATATCGTGTCACGAATGGATGGGCTCTATCTAGAAGGAGTGTACTCACATTTTGCTACCGCAGATGAAGCTGACAAACGGTATGCAGAAAAACAAAAGAACCGATGGAAAAGGTTATTGGAAGAATTGGAGAAACGAAAAGTTTCTATTCCCCTATTTCATATTGCGAATAGTGCTGCAACAATAGAAATGCCAGATATGACCTACGATATGGTTCGTATTGGAATTTCAATGTATGGTCTTTATCCATCTAAAGAGGTGAATAAAACAAAAGTTAATCTTAAACAAGCAATACAGTTAAAAACCAAAGTCATCTATATTCAGACACTTGAGAAAGGGTATGGCGTATCATATGGAGCAACTAACATTGAAAGAGATAAAGCAATTATTGCAACTATTCCAATTGGGTATGCAGATGGGTATTCGAGGCGATTATCTGGAACGGCTTATGTCCTTATACACGGACAATTAGTTCCTGTTTTTGGTAAAATATGTATGGATTTTTGTATGATTGATGTTACTGATATTAAGGGTGTAAATATTGGTGATGAGGTGGTAGTTTATGGAGGTCAAGGGGATTATTTCATATCATTAGATGAAGTGGCAAGTATGTTAGGAACCATATCGTATGAAGTTGCTTGTAACTTGGGTCAGAGAGTTCCTAGAATTTACAAATAACAAGCTAAAGACAGCATTCATCATAATTATCTCGATTGTTATGTATTAGGTCACTGTGTTGAAAAGATCTGAAATGGATGTAGCGTCATAAGCTTTTTCCCAGAATAAATACATAGCTTTATTCAAAACATGTTCTTTGTTAAAATTTATACTTCTACCCATTTTAAAACACCCCCATTCATATAATTTACTTTGAAATCAAGTCTTCCATTAAAGGGCGCTTTAATTGAGCTGTAGATTTGAAATAAAGCCGCGATGTTTTGAATAAAGTCACGACGTTTATAAAAATGTTGCGATATTTCTTTACCCTTAGATAATTTTTGTCTAAGGGTAAGTTCCTTTTTTAACTATAGGGGGTACGGAAACGATTCAGGGTATGAGGGGCTACTTATGCCCCTCATAGAAGCAACTCCATTCATTCATGTCGAAATTTAGTTAGTGTGTATTTTCGTGAAAGTGTGGGCTCTATCCCTTATAGTACTGTATAATTATTTTACGGTGCAGAAGGTTGGTTATAAACATTGGATATTAATTATGATGAATACGAACTATTAGAGCTATTCGAGAGTGAATCAGAAGACTTTTTGATTGAAGGTGCAGGTGTGTATCTGTATCGTAAAATAGATCACTTAGGATTTAAATTAATAATAATTATGTCAGTTTATGAGAATACAGTTAAATTAAGTCTTTCTTATAATGAAGGATGTGTATTTGACGTTAATATGGAGTTTGTGGAACGAGTCTATACTCGCAATGATACACTCCACATTCAGTGCTCTGAAGAGAAAAAAGCAATTGAAGTGAGATTTAAACCACATTTTGCAATTAATATTAGAGAATTCTAATCAAAAAATCGTAGGAATTATCAATTCCTACGATTTTTATTATTGAATGTTTTTCCAGAGTGGCCCATCATACTCAGAATCGTTTCCGTACCCCAAGTTGAGTGATGCAGAACGGGGAAAAGTATTGGATGAAACACTAAGTGTAGCCAACCGAGTGCTGAATTTAGAGTGCACTGTCTTTATTATGATGTTTAACGAAAAAAAGGAAATTCTTATGGGTTTTTATAAAAGAAGGCGCAAACCAAAAACAGAACTACATTTTGAAGTTGCTGATAAAGAAGGCTTCAATCAAAAGTTATACGAAGAACGTATCGAGGAATTACGGAATAATATTCGTGTGGTAGCTTTTAAAAAAATTCTGCTCCAATGAGCCAACTCCAGGTGATTTAGAATCATTTAAACAGCGCTACGAAACGGTCGTATTCCAAAAGTTAAAGAAATTGTTTCTTTGATTGAACCTAGTCTCATCCAATTAAATATGTTTTTGAATCCAGTGATTGAGTATGGAACGGGGCAAATTACGTTAGATGACATGTTAAGTGAAAACATTCTCCTACTTCAAAAATTATTGCAAAAGGAGTATTGCCCAACGGTTGAAATAACAGTAAAAGAATATTTATTTTTAGCAACTTAATAAAATCTACAATAATTAAACAATTAAAAAACCCTTCCTACAGATAACAAATAGGTGTAACTTCGTAAAAAAGATTGAACATTTATAATAAAGTTTGATAAAAATCACCTCTTTAGTTATTCTTTGAATAATGGACAAGTTAATCGGTTATTTACCAGATAGTTGTTATTTAACATGATAGAGTAAGTTTGAGATTGTAAAAAAGATGGAAATATAAGAGTCAGATTTGGAAATATCCCTAATAAGGAGAACATAAATAGTGAAACCAAATATAAATTTAGAAAATCCAATAGTCAAAGAAGCTAAAATATATTTTCAAAATAAAATGATAGAGGCACTTAATGTATCTCAAAGAGTTGAAAGTGCAGTTGTCCCTATTTATCATATACCTAAATTAAAAAGGAAACCTGTACAAATTGGTTCAGGGATATTAGTCAAAATTAAGAGTGAATATTTTATTTTAAGTGCTTCTCATGTTTTTGACGAAATAGGGAGTTATCAATTATTAATCGGAGATGGTACAGGGAGTGAAATGCAGTCACTTTCTGGCGATAGATTTAGTAGTGGTAGAGGTAACTCTGGGACACATAGAGATGATCCAATTGATGCGTCAGTTTTTCACATACAATCGCCTATTTCAGAAGCATTAAAAAAAGAAGCTATAACTTTAAATGACTTTGATTTTTCAAGTCTTAAAGAGAGTGAATCAGTATTTATTGCATCAGGATTTAGAGTACAGAAATCTAATACTGCTGGTAATACAGTTCGTTCAAAACGAGAAGGTTTTCCTTCTGTGGAGATTTCAGAAGAAGATTATTTAAGGAAGAAAATTAACTCTAAAATACATATTACATTAGCGTATGAAAATCAAATTTTGTTAAATGGCATCTGGCAAACATCACCTACACCTAAAGGGTTTAGTGGGGGGGCAATTATAAGAGTTAATGGGATATCGGTGAGTCAAGACACCATTGATAAGCCAGAGTATAAACAATTACTTACAGGGATTATAATAGTACAACGTAGAGGGAAAAACAAAGAAATGGGAGTATTAATTGGAACTAAAATTGACATTCATCTAGCTTTAATTAAAAATTTTCTCCCAGATTTAGCCGTTGACATTGACCGCCACATCACGGCGAATCAATCATAAGTAAGTGCCATTTTGATCAATCTTTTTTCAAAATGGAGTTATTGCATTTGCTGTTAAATAAAGGTGGAAGGAAACGTATTAATCAATCTTTATTCTAAAGCTATACGTATCAACAAATTTTAAATGGGTTAATTAATAGTCATGGAACTTGGGATAAAGAACAATTAGTGTTTAATACAATTCATTTTTTAACTTTGCGTCATAGCAAAAAAGTTTTTGAACATAGAGCAAATATTTTGTTTAAGAAATTTCGGAGGAATTTATAAAGTTTTAATATGTTTAAAAGAAAGGGATTTTTATGAAACTAACTAAATTAATTTTCAATAATTATCGTAGCTTTGGGCCAACTGATACAACCATTAATATTTCTGATTTAACTGCGTTTATAGGTCATAACAGTTCAGGGAAAACTACAGTATTGAGTGCACTTCAAAAGCTATTTGGAAATTCTAAAGTAACTAAATCTGATTTTCATATACCTTTAGATAAGACACCAGATGAAATACTAGATAGTAATTTTTACATAGAAGCTTATTTTGAATTTTTTGATGAGGACGGAGAAGGTTTAAAAGATGATGATTATGGCATGGCTCAGTATTTTGAAAACTTTATAGTAGATCAACCAGGTGGCAATCCATATATCGCAATACGCCTGGATGCAAGTTGTGAAAAAGGAAATTCTCCTGAAGGAGTAATAGATTATAAATATCATTATGTTGTAAATAAAGGAGAAGATGGACTTAAACCAATTTCTGCACATGATAGAGATAAAATAAAAGTTATATATATTCCAGCAGTGAGAAATCCTTCTGAACAGTTGAAAAATGCTACTAAAGAAAGTAATTGAAATATTGATTTAAATCCATATATTATTATCAGCAGTTAGTTTGGAATTAGTTTCACCAGTGTTGACTACACCTTTAGGCTCTACCAGCATTATATGGCATTCCTTTTCAGCATAGGTCTTATGCTCCACACCTTTTGGTATCACATACATTTCTCCTTTGGAAAGTTTAACCTGTCCATCGCGGAATACGATGTACATCTCGCCGTCTATCACGATGAATACCTCATCGGTGTCTTTATGATCATGCCATACAAAATCTCCTAGAATCTTAACTAACTTAAACTGATAGTCATTCATTTCACCAATTACTTTGGGCGACCAGTGTTCACTGAATTTGGACAGTTTCTCGCTTAGATTAATAGCATTATAATTGATATAAATCCCCCCAGAACTATTCTTACCCTTATTTTACAACTTTGATAGATTAATTACTATTTTGATTAAGATCTCAAAATTTTCTACTGATCTTCAACAAAATGGCCCGATTGTTTAATAATAAATTCCTTCTAAACTAGAACTTTTTATAAACCTCTGCATAAGCAACTTTCAATTACTCACGTAATTTTTTATTTTCTTCTTCTAACTTCTCATTCTTACGCTTAAGCGATTCAATAAGAGCTTCCTTTACAAACATCATAGTCTGTATTTCTGTTGCGAATATGACAGATACAATCCAAGGCTTTATATCGAAAAAAACGGGGAAATCGTTTGGTGCAAAATTAACATATGACTCTGCACAGAAGAGAATAACCTTTGTATATGAGAAGAAGAAATAATATTATAAAATCCTAAATTTCATATATAAAATTAATAAGAATTATGATATGATGAAAGTAACAAAATACTTCTAAATCTACCTGCAAAAGGACACACCTACGCATACATATGCCATAGGTGTGTCCTTTTTTCGTTGTCTATAAATTCCTAAAAAAAGAGAGGGGGAAGGTATATTGTGTACGAGTGAAATACCAACTAAAAATGTATCTTTTGAGAATGTGGAGAGTCAGAAGCGTAATAAGGAGAATGAAATATCAGTATGTCCCAAATGTAAAAAGCAATCATTCAGGGTTATGTTTAACGAACATCCAAAGTGGGTTCGTTTTTGCTTGTGTTGTGATTATAAAGAAGTTAATCCAGCATATAGTCCATTTGTATATTAAGTAGAGTGATACTAATAGGAAAGGATACTACGGTATGAAACCATGGATTAAGATTGCTTGTGTAACATCATTAGTCTTTCAAATTACAGCATGCAGCAGTTCGACACAAATGAACGATTCAAAACCTGCACAAACAGTACAAAAGGAAATACAACATCACCTAGAAGGGAAAGGTATTGTTGATATTCCAGAAGTTTATAAGGGGAAATTAAAAGACTTAGAGACCGTTAAAGGGAAGGTATTACATATAAGGGACGGAGATACGATAGACGTGAACGTAAAGGGGCAGAAACAGACGGTAAGGTTACTGTTATTAGATACCCCTGAGTTTGTATCTCAGAAAATCCCACCACAAAAGATGGGGAAAGAAGCTTCTTCCTTTTTAAAGAAACAGCTAGATGGGAAAAGTGTAACCTTGGTTTATGATCGGGGACAAAAAGAATACAAGTATGACAGAAAATTAGCGTATATATTTTGCGAGGGAATACATGTAAATGAATTAATGGTCAAATTAGGATACGGGATTGTAGCTTATATTACTAAACCGAACACTACGCTGCTTCCACAAATGTTAGATGCAGAAAAGAAAGCAAAATCAACTAAAAGTGGAGTGTGGAGTATCAAAGGTTTTGTGGATGAAAAGAAACATCATTATAACCGAAATGATGCCGCTTAACGCATATCACTCAAGCATAGTAAGAATACTAATGCTTTGAGATTAAAATAAGGAGGTTTTTAAGTGTGAAAGAGAATAAAAGAAACATGATCTTATCGTTTGTTATTTCGATTGTCTTTATATTTTCGAGCATGATGCCTTTCAGTAGTAACGAATACATCTATGTTATTTCAAAAATTGGAGCTGCAGCTGGTGTAATAAACATTGTGATGATGAGTGTTTTTTTATATTTTCAAAGCAAAAAAATGAGATATTCATTGAATTAAACTGTAAGAGAGAAAGTTTTCCTTACTCACACTAAAAAGAGAGTGGTAAGGAAAACCGCGAAGGAGATGGAAGAGATGAGTCAGGTAGCGGGATTCTTGAAATTCGTTTTAGCGAAAGAAAAACGATACGTATATTTGGCTGTATCAGAAAAGAGAAACAAACGTGTAAACACGCACATTTTTTATAAATTTGGTCAAATGGAAAAAGCATTGGAAAGTATGTACGAAATGCGGGATGATTTCGAGAATAAGTTCCCGATAGAACTAAAAGAAAAAGGATATGACTGGGAAGATATCAACGATTGGATACTTTCCATTGAGACAGGATTCTCAAAGCATGGAAATAAGCTAATCACATACGGACGCTAAGTAGAGCAGAACATTAAATGAGGTGAATGAAGTATGGCGTTAATTCGAAAGTATCACATTGCAATTGCTTGGACGATAGCTACTAGTGCAATGCTTATAAGCTTGGTTTTTAGTGAATGGATGAAACTTCCCCCATGTGATTTGTGCTGGTATCAAAGGATGGCCATGTATCCCTTAGTGTTGATATTAGGTGTTGGTATGTATAGAAAAGACCCATTGGTAAGTACATATGCATTCCCATTTGCACTTTGTGGTTTATTGCTAGCTGTTTATCAAATAACGATTCAAACCTTCCCTGCGAGTGAGATGAAAATATGTTCTGTAGGAGTTTCTTGTACGGAAGATCGCTTAAATTTATTTGGTTTCATCTCAATACCTATGCTATCTTTTGTTGGATTTTTAGCCATTATAATACTTCTATATATTAAACCTGACAGAGAGACAAAAGACCAAATAAAACACTGATTATTATCTAAATACACTTGTACAAATATAAAATGCTCATAAATTGATATTAAAAATAAAAAAGGAATTTAGAAAAGGAGAAATTAAAAATGACAACAATGCAAGTAAGTAATGAAATGTACAAAATCCCAGAGGCGGATGTAGAATTATTAAAGATTATGGCTCATCCAGTTAGATTACAAATTGTGAAGGAACTAGAACGTCACAAAATCTGTAATGTAACACAGTTAACAGAGTTATTAGATGTGCCTCAATCTACCGTATCTCAGCATTTATCTAAAATGCGAGGGAAGATTTTGCGTTCAGAAAGAAGGGGATTAGAGATGTACTATCATATTGTAAATTCCAAAGCATGCCAGATTGTTAGTGTACTAGGTTTATAGGGTGAGAGAATAAATAATAATAGTATATAAAAGATAAAACAATCTAAAAAAGGGAAGAAATTTTTCTTCCCTTTTTATAATGCATTAACCATTCTAAATTCATTAAATCTAAATTTTAACCACCATGATTTCCGTGTGCGTATTGAACAACATCAATAGCTTTTTGCGTTTCCATAGGGGATTGGGCACCAAACATTAAAGTTAAAGCAGTAATTACACCAACTAAACCAAAAAATGTTTTTTTCATTTTAATGCCTCCTTCTCAAAAGCTTTTTTTCCTGCCTGAGAACTTGAATAAAAATATTGACTTGCTTTAACATGATTATCTTCTTTATAGAGTGCAATAGCAAGATTTTCTTCATATTCTTTGATGTATTCAAAAAGTTCTTGCTCTTTAAAATATGATACGCCTTCTAGCACTGTTCTTTCAAGCGCTTCGGCAGGAAAATCTGCATTCATTGCGTCTAAGATTTTAAAATGGTGAAGATATTCTATATTATCAACCTCTTCACAAATAGAATATCCTTTTGCTATGAGATCTTTTGCAACGGAATGATCCCCATTCTTCATATGCTCTCTTGCCTCAATAAAAAGTGCCTTATAATTGTTAGGCATTTTTTGATTTACTTCTGAGAGATATCTAATAGCTAATGGTGAAAGGTTTTGAGTAGCATACATTAACCCTAAATTTTGACGCACCATTAAAATGAATTGCTCTTCATCTGTTTTTTGGAACATATCCATTGCTTTCGTGAAATATTCTTCGGCTAGTTCCCATTCTCTCAAATGAGTACAAGCTAAGCCTATAAGATTATCACAAAACGCTACATTAATCTCATACCCAGCATGTTGAGCAAAGATTTCTCGTGCCTCTGTTACCTTTTTGTAAGACAGGAGCCCTTGATATATATCATAATGAAAAGCTCCAACTTTATAATAAAATTCAGCTTTTTCTAATTCATCAGGAACGCAGTCTAAAAGTGTTTCCGCTTTTTCATAACTCTCTTTTGCGATTTGATATTCGCCAATAGTAGAGGCATGAATCCCTTTGAAAAAGTGATAATAATAGGCTAAGAAATTATCTGTAGGCATATCAAAAGCCTCAACTTTGTCAAAACTTCTTTTTGAAACGCTTAAATTATCAATGACAAATTGATATCTAAAATCTAGTAGTGAGTAGTAGAGCAATAAATTCTGATCTTCTTCGATGCTATGAATCTTAGAATCAATTAATTCTTTCAATCGATGAGCATTTCCTATACGTCTTGAGCGGATTTCAATATACCACTCATTTAAAAGTTTTGTAATTTCATTATTCCCCTTTGTAGAAACAATCATTATATATTCCCCCATCCTATAGAAGTATCTTAATACTATTTATTACCATCATAGCAAACTAGCAACATTATTTGAGTGATTTCAATTTATTTTTCAACAAAATTCAGAAAAAATAGTTATTTTATATTTTTTCTTATATTAATATTTTGACCTATACCAATTCACGTTTGCTTGAAAAGAGAGTGTTTAAAAAATTATTAGAGATTTCAAAACAAAGTCCTAAAATATGAACTCCCCCTAATTGTTAGACACAATCTGATAATTAGGGGGAGTTTTGTATGACTAGAATAAAATAAAGACAGTTATACGAACATCTTTAGCTCTAAAGTTATTATTTAACTATCTAACAAGCAACATTGAAGATAATAATGGAAAGTGTTACTTTTATAGAAATGTTAAGGCCAAAATGGAAATTCATAAAGAAAAAATTGACGCTGCAGCGAGAGCAAAAGAAATTTCATAAGTTATTTTCCGCAATATTGGTGACATTAAATTTATGCGCTTTTTTTCTAATTAATATGAGCAAATGCTGCAAGAAAACGCTTCTGGTAAGTTAAGAATCTTCAAACGCGATAGAGAACTTGGCGGTACCTTAATTATTGTTAGAATTATAAAAATAACTATTTATATATAAATGGTTTAAAATATACAAGTCTTATATACGGGATATAAAAAGTAAAGGTTGAATTTATTAGGTGTTATTAAGATCTTGTGCTCGTAATAGTATTAGTAGTAGCAGTAGAAAATATTTCTCAATAGTAAAATGAAGAGAAATATATGAAGGAATAGAATAGATTGGTTTATAATAGATATTGATTAACATAATTAATTATTAATTTAACTATATTAAATGAAAGAGAGAGAGTGTAATGGCGAATGTACTCGTAATAAATTTTCCCGGAGAAGGTCATATTAATCCGACATTAGCAATTGTTAGTGAGTTAATTCAGCGTGGAGAAACAGTTGTTGCATATTGTATTGAGGATTATAGAAAGAAGATTGAAGCAACAGGTGCGGAATTTCGAGCATTTGAGAATTTTCTTTCACAAATCAATATTATGGAACGAGTGAATGAAGGCGGTAGTCCTTTAACGATGCTATCTCATATGATAGAAGCATCAGAACGTATTGTTACTCAAATTGTAGATGAAACAGAAGGAGAAAAGTACAATTATTTGATATATGATAATCATTTTCCAGTAGGACGTATTATAGCGAATATCTTACAATTACCAAGCGTTTCTTCCTGTACGACTTTTGCTTTTAATCAATACATTACATTTAATGATGAACAAGAATCGAGACAAATAGATGAAAATGATCCACTATACCAATCGTGTTTAGCTGGAATGGAACAATGGAAAGAGCGATATGGAATGGACTGTAATAGTCTATATGATATTATGAATCATCCTGGAGATATTACAATTGTATATACTTCTAAAGAGTATCAGCCGTATTCGGATGTATTTGATGAATCGTATAAATTTATCGGTCCATCAATTGCCACTCGTAAAGAGATAGGAAGTTTTCCTATTGAAGATTTAAAGAACAAAAAAGTTGTTTTCATTTCTATGGGAACAGTTTTTAATGAGCAGCCAGAGTTTTATGAGAAATGTTTTGAAGCTTTTAAAGGTATCGATGCGACTGTTATATTAGTTGTTGGGAAAAAAATAAATATAAACCAATTTAAGGATATTCCCTATAACTTTAAAGTGTATAATTATGTCCCGCAATTAGAAGTATTGAAACATACTGATGTATTTGTTACACATGGCGGTATGAATAGCTCAAGTGAAGCATTATATTATGGTGTTCCGTTAGTTGTAGTTCCAGTGACAGGAGATCAACCATTAGTTGCACAACGAGTAGCCGAGGTAGGGGCTGGAATAAGACTGGATCGTAAAGAATTAACGCCGGAGTTGTTACGTGAAGCTGTAAAGAAAGTAATGGATGATGCAACATTTAAGGAGAAGAGTCGTAAAGTCGGAGAGACGCTTCGAGATGCTGGAGGATACAAAAAAGCTATTGAAGAAATTGAGAAATTTGTTTCTAATTACCAAATTTCGAAATAATATAAATTTCAATCTAAGATGACAACTAGAAATCTACTCTAACTAAAATATATAGAAATGGAGAGATTTTTTATGTCAAAAGCGATAGTTATAAATTTTCCAGCTGAAGGAACTAAGTATGTGTACTTCTTTATAGCAGTTATTTCGCTCATTGGACTTGTGTTGTCATTATTTGTAAAACGCGTGCGTATAGAAAAAATTGATTAGTAAAAGGGAATAAATAAGAATTTTAAACTGCTAATTAACTAACGCACCCTTTAGTTTAGTAAGAGACAGCGATTGCTGTCTCTTTTTTATGTTCTATGTATCAAAGTTTACTTCCATAACTTTATTATAAAATTTTCATATAATTTACTAGTTCTGTACTTACTGTTTTGCGTAATTTTTTGTTTTCATCTTCCAACTCTTCAATTCTTTCTTTAAATTTCTTAATTTTCCGTCTAAAAGAAGCGATCATAGCGTTTTGGTGAACAATTAATTACTTAAGTTGATGGCGATGGGGTATCGCCACATCGCTATCAAGCTAACAAAACAAGAGTCACTTTTGTTATAAGATATTTTTGACTTATGTTTCATTTATTATATCTTTAAAATATAGTTTCATATCCTTAGCTTCGAATTCATTTATTTCAAGGGGGGAGCGCAATCATCACATTTAGTATTTATACTTTGCATTGAATGCTTTTATTTTGCATCAACAACATCCATAAATTTAAGAGTAATCCTGTTATAAAAAGCATCTGTACATAGTATAGAACAATTCAATGGATCAATATCAGTCACGGTCATGTAGTTAGTAAGCAGATAGCCATCTTCGTAATATGTAATCAACACCTCTTCTTCAGATAGTAATGAGCATAATAACATGTTCTCGATAAGTTCTATTTCTTCAGAAGTTAAGATTGGACGTGCTACTTTATTCTTTTCCTTAATAATCTCACGTATACCGTCAAATTGTTCTGTCATTGCAGTAAAGGGCGTCCATTTCACCATTCCTCGTCCCTTTGGCATATTAGTGTTGTTCATGATTTGTGTCCTCCTAACAATGTGTTTCTGTATCTTGCTGTAGCACTATTTGTATAAGAAATTCCTCTTAATATGCTGTTCTTACCAAACTTAGTGCGTATTTCATCCATTACCTTCGTTAATTTCATTTCTTTTTCTCGTTGTATTACATTGTCAAAAAGAGATATTTGTTCTTCACCTTCATTGATTAAATTGGTTAAAGAAACATTGATAGATCTAATTGGTTCCCCGGTATAAAACTTATGTAAAAAATATGTACAAATATGATAGATATCCATTGTTAAATTAGTTGGTCGGTTCATAGTGTGAGTTTTTCTGAAACCACCAGCGTAATTTTTACTGTAACCAATGGAAAAATGGATTGTTTGAGCTAGTTTGTTTTGTCTTCTCATCCGATAACAAATTTCTTCGATATGTTCCAGAAGGATAATTGGAAATTCTTCTATTGTGTAATCACGCATGAGTATTTGGCTCTTACCCATTGAAGTTGTTGTTGGTATGTATTTTTCTGCAATACGGCTAAAATCAATGCCGTTGCTATGTAAGTGTAATTCTTCGCCAATAACCCCAAAGCTTTGTTTTAAGTATTTGAGCGGGTATTGCGCTAAGTCTCCAATTGAATGTATTCCTTTTCGATTTAACTTTACTTCTGTTTTACTCGAAATCCCCCAAAACTTACTAAGTGGTCGTATCGGCCATAATTTTATGGGTACATCTTCGTACTTCCAATATGCGATGCAGTCTTTTGTCTTCTTCGCTTCCACATCTAAAGCAATCTTACTCATTAAAGGATTAGGCCCAATCCCAATTGTGCATTCAATTCTTGTTTTCTCATATATTTCACGTTTGAATTTCAACGCAAATTCATATGGCTCATTCGCAAACAGATGGATACTATTTGTAATATCCATAAAGAATTCATCGATGCTGTATTGGTGGGAATCCTCAATCGGAACGTATTGTAAAGCTAATTTTGTTATGTAATTTGAGCATTTTATATAAGTTCCCATGATTGGGTTTACTACAAGAATGTCTTTACGCCGTGGTATTTCGTACAACCTTGCCATTTTCTTAACACCTAATGCCTTTAATGGTGGTGTTGCAGCCAAAACAATGGAGCCACTCCTGTTCACATCTCCTACTACAGCTAATTTAGTATGCAGTGGATCTAAGCCCATCTTGATACAGGACACGCTTGCATAAAAGCTGCGAAGATCTACACATAAAACAATTCGATTTGGCAAAATTGAGTAGTCATACACCGTTATGCCTCCTTAAATAAGAACGTCTGTTCTTATTATATACGAATATGCGTTCTGTTATAAAGGTTTTTTTAAAAAAAATAAAACTGACTCTAGTTAGCCAGTTTTTACATATCCCAAAAATCGGTGGATTTAACGTTGGGCTTTATTTGCCTAATAACTTTTAAAATTTTTTTCATTACAGTTGGACTAGGTATGTATTCTTTATCATTGCACGCCTTTGAAACTGTAGGGCGACTTAATTTCGCGTTCTTTTCTAAATCATTTTGGGTGAAGCCATTCCGATCTAAAAAATTACCTAATTTCGTTCGGTTTTTACCTCCGAATTTCCAAAACACTTAAATCCCTCCTGAACCCATTTTCAACATTGTGGACATAAATGTAAAAAACTATTCGCATAGACGGAAAAAGTTTTTTACATAATGTACAAGCTGTCCACAATATGATGTATCAAAGCAGCTACCACGGTATTTATTAAGGTAGAAGAATAAGAGGTTACCAAAGTAAGTTGCGAATGATTACCACATTATTTATCAAGATTTCTACCAAGGTAAAACTACCACGGTATTAAGTAGATGAAGCTATGTAATATCTATATTCTAAATTCTGTTTATAAAGGGGGCATTTAAATGCGTGCTAGGAAAGAAACAATTCCTTTTCGCGAGTTTATGGATCGGTCATACAAAGATAAAGAAAAGAAAATACGTAAATACAATTCATTAAGTCCTTTCGCATTCCTTCATATGTCGGATCGGGTATTACATACTTACATTGCATTAGGAGTTATGGGAACGATTTTAATCGGAGCAGTCATGTTAGAAAAATACTTGGTGCGACATGACTATATATCGGCAGCTAAATTTGTAAGTGAAGGTATTTATCACGGAACGCGAATTGGTGGAGTTTGCTTGATTGGATATGTATTTGTTCGTATCGTAATCATGTTTTAAGGAGGGAAGGGAGTAATGGGGATTATAAAGGAGTGGCTTCGTACGCAAAGGTTAAGGAATCAGCTTATGGAGGTGTTCGGAAAAGCAGGTTTATATACGGAACATCAAACACGCGGGGGAAAAGTGTCTATTTATCCAAAGGTACATAATGTTTCTTCTTCAGCAGAAAGCGTGAGGTATGTTTTTACCATACCAAGCGGATTAGATCCACAGAAGATTGAAAAGAAGTGGTTTTGTTTTCAGCAAATATTAGGACGGAATATTACGATTGAAGGTGATGTGAAAAGATTTGTCCTACATGTATTCCGTTCAAATGCTGGGCTAAAATCGTACAATTATTGTTATAAAGAGTGGCAGCCACTATTAAAAGGTTACCGTTTACCTGTTGTGGTTGGCAGGGACCAATTCGGAAAAATGATTGCGTACGATATGATTGACTCCAATTCACCGCACTTATTAATTGCAGGGGAAACGGGAAGCGGGAAAAGTAGTATGGTACGTGTTGTACTATCCACACTCATTCAATATATGTCTCCTGATACGTTGCATTTGTATCTTGGAGATTTAAAAAACTCTGAATTTCATTTCTTGCGAAGAGTGAAGCATGTAAAAGAAGTTTGTATGGAAGAAATTGAAATGAAAATAATGCTTCAAAAGGTGTGGAAGGAAATTAGAGAACGAAGAAAACTTATGGAAGAATATGAGGTTGATCATATTGATGCCTACAACAAATTAAATCCAGATCATCAAAAACCATATATTCTACTTGCTATCGATGAAGTGGCTATGCTTAAAGATGAAAAAGAGTGTATGACTACAATTGAAAAGATTTCAGCAGTCGGTCGATCACTTGGAGTTTTTCTTATGCTTAGTATGCAGCGGCCAGATGCGAAAGTGTTAGATGGTAAGTTAAAACTAAATATGACCGTTAGAATCGGCTTTAAATGTGATAGTGCAATTAATAGTAATATCATGGGTACTCCTGGTTCAGAGCACTTAGAGCAATCTGGCCAAATGATTTTAAAACGCAATGGATTAAAGAAAGTGCAAGCTCCTTATTTGGAATTAAGTAAGGCGAAACAAATTGTTAAACCATATTGCACGTCTAAAGAGGAGAAAATACTTCAGAATTCATCGCAAGAAGAAATTCCGTTATTTGGGGTGTTAGATGATGAAGAGTAGAGATAAAGGGATTTTGAATGATTTGAAGCGATTTAGATGCATGTCCCGTGATGATATTATTGACTTGCATTTTCAAGGCTTAAAGAATGCGGTAACTTGCTGTAATACGGTTATGAAACGATTAAGAAGAGATGGCTATGTTGATGCGAATGTTTGGCAGCACCCATACATTTATTTTCCGCAACCGAGTTCTATCAGAAAGACAAGTCAAAAAACCCCTCATTTCCTTGGTATTGTGGACGTATACAAACAACTCGTTCATTATGAAAATCCTAAACTATTCAAAGTTGAACCAAAGTATGGGAAAGAATATATGGAGCCGGATGCTTTTACTATATGGCGTAGATCACCATTCTTTATTGAAGTTCAAAAATCAGTGTACAGTAAAAAAATAATGCAAGATAAGATAAACAGATACGAGTTATACTTCCATAGCCAAGAATGGCACAATGAATCTTGGCAACCGAAAACTTCTAAATTCTTTCCTTCAATCCTTATCATTACTGACAAGCATTACGACGTTCAATCTTCTTATTTCCGTGTATTCCAGGCGAATTCTATAGAGAGTTTTATAAAAAATTTAGCGGTAAAATCATAAAGAAAGCCTGCATAGTGTAGAACTGTTTCTTTTCAATAATGTATTAAGTCATGTGTGATGATGATTGTTAGACGGCAATAAATGCGATGAGTAAATTTGAAGCAAGTTATGAAATAGTAAAAAAATGAAGAAAGTAATCCTTTAAATAATTTTTAATGGTTAAACGAATATCTCATTGTATAGCGCTAAGGGTGATAATATCTCAAGTATGAAATAATTAGTTATTTGTGATGGCTGATTCTCTTACGTGGAGGGTTAGCCGTTTTTTATTATATTTTATCTCTTAATTTTCTATATAAAGTATATTAAAAAGACAGGGTAAATCTTCTTCTAAAATGATATCTCCAAAACTAATAACTTGTACGATAACCTCTCGCTTATCACTATATCCATTCATATCAACAAGTTGTCCCACATATTTGTTTGTACCAATACCTTTTTAAAGTACGCTAAAAAATGCCCTTTATCTTAACTTTATCTTATCTTCACCTTATCTTTAAATTTTTATATTAAACTTTAAACCTTAAAGAATTGATGTTTCAGTCTAAAAAGGAGCGGGGGATAGATGGTCACTACATATTTTATAAATAACCAATTGCCATTGAAAAATAGAATTTCTTATACGAGGAGGAATATATGAAGAATACGAGTAAAATACGAATTATTATATTATTATTTATTAGTATTTTAGGTTTAGGAACAATGCTTGGAATACTATATTTTAATCATAAAACCAATATTCATAAAAATAAAGTGCTTGCTACCGAAAAACGTTTATTGCAATATGAGCCTACCTTGAAAAAAGAATTAGAAAAATATGATTTAGGAGGGAAAACTGCAGTTTTGTTAGGAATTATGTACCAAGAGAGTAGAGGTGAGGGCAACGACCCTATGCAGTCTTCTGAGTCACTTGGATTAAGGCCAAATGAACTTCAAGAGATAAGCCTGAGTATTAAACAAGGGGTAAAACACTTTGCTCAAATGTACAAATATGGAACGGAAAAAGATGTTAGCATGGATACAATTATTCAAAGCTATAATATGGGACCAGGGTATATTGATTTTATTGCCAGCCAAGAAGATAAACAACACTCGGAAGATTCGGCTAAAAAGTTTTCTAAGATGAAAGTTGATCAAAATCCAGAGATGTACACTTGTGGTGGAAATCAAAATAATTTTAGGTATCCATATTGTTATGGTGATTTCACATATGCATCAAAGGTGAATGAAAAAACAAAACTTATTCAAGAACGTCTTCGAAATGTACATGACTCTTCTAAATAAGCTGTAGAATTAAATATTATGATACCGTCAGTTATCAACATTGAACTACCCCCATTTTTACTTCGTTTAGAAGAGGGGGATTCCTAAGTAAAGAGTTCTATCGAACTCTAATTTATTAGGCTAGCTCCACAGTCCTTGCGGTTAGAAGCCTTATCGCTTCATTCTTTAGATTGATACTTGCGTTAATATCCCTATCATGATGTGTATGACAAGAAGGGCAACCCCATTTGCGTAGGTTTAGATTTTTAACGTCTTTGTTTTGATATCCACAACAAGAACATAATTGGCTTGAAGCAAATGTTTTCGATACGACAATGATTTGTTTGCCGTACCATTTCGCTTTATATTCCAACATGGTTCGAAACTGTGACCATGATACCTCACTAATCGCTTTTGCTAACTTATGATTCTTTAACATATTCGATACTTGCAAATCTTCTATACCGATAACATCGTGGTTTTTGATGATTTCAGTTGAGATTTTGTCCAAGTAATCTTTTCTGGCATTTGCCATGTATTCATGAATTCTAGCTACCTTTACTCGTTGTTTATTCCAGCGAGAAGATCCATTCATTCTTCTAGAAAGAACACGCTGTGCTTTTACCAACTTCTCTTCTAACGATCGAAAAAACTTTGGATTTTTATAGATTGTTCCATCTGACAAAATGGCGAAATCTTTTAGTCCCACATCCATTCCAATGTAAGAATTTGTTTTCGGAAGTTCTTGCACTTCTGTTTCAACTAACAATGACACAAAGTATTTGCCAGAAGGGTTTCGTCTAACTGTAGCATTTAAAATACGTCCCTTTACTTCACGACTTTTGGCAAATCGAACAAGACCGAGTTTTGGCAATTTCATTTTGTTTCCTACAACGGCAATGTTTTCATTTGTTTGTTTTGTGGTGTAAGATTGTACGTTGTTTTTCTTAGATTTGAAATGCGGGGCACTGTTTTGTTTTTTGAAAAAGCGTGTATAAGCATCCGCAAGGTTGCGAACAGACGACTGAATCGCAATACTATCCACTTCTTTTAGCCAAACAAACTCTTTCTTCATGGCAGGAAGTTACCATATGTCAAACCTTTTCCTGTTTCTTTGTATGCATTATCCCATAGAGATAGGAAATGATTGAATACAAAACGAGAACAGCCAATTGTTTTATTGATTAGGTTCGCTTGTGCTTTATTTGGATAGATACGAAATTTATATGCTTTATTGATTATCATTCGTTTCACCCCCCATTTCGATATGTGTCTATTATACAACAAACGTATATTCGATAGGTAGTGAAGTAACAGTTTATGTATGTCGAACAATTAAGATGGCTTCCTGCCATCCCTTGTCCGAAGCAAATTCATCTCCCACCTACTCACTTCGCATTCCTGGAGGAAGGAGTCTTCTTGGCTAAAATGATAAATACACATAAACTCCTTATATCTCCAGATAAACTATGGAATAGCTCCATACAAACTCCAGATAGCGTATATACAATAACAACTATCAAGGAGGTTAGGAAAAATGAATTTTATAAAACGCGCAATTCTCAGTATGAAAAAAAGAATAGGAACATCATTAATTTTGATGGCGGTCTTTCTGATTGTTACAAACTTAGTGCTGGCAGGATTCACAATCCAAAATGCATCAAAAAAAGCTGCTGATTCAGCAAGAAAAAAACTGGGTGCTGATGTTACTTTAGGTCTTGATTTTGATAAATTAGGAAAACAAGCAAGGGAAACTGGAGAAGCGCCTAATCCGCCGCAGCTCAATACAAAAGAAACAGATCAATTAGCGAAGTCCAAGCATGTAAAAGACTATAATTATATAACCCATAATTTCGGAATTGCAGATGGATTTAAATTAGTAGGAGTTTCAGAAGGCGAAGGAGAAGGAAAAGGAAATGCTAGAGTGGCAACGGCGGGAGGATCAGGTTCAGGTACAGAAATAGATATGAATTCTTCTCTTATGATAGAAGGAGTTCGCAAGACTTTATTACAAGAAAGCTTTGAAAATGGAAAAAATAAAATCGTTGATGGAAAACCAATTACAGAACAGATGCAAGATCAGAATGTAGCTTTAATGGAAAAACGATTAGCGGAACAAAACAATTTGAAAGTAGGAGATAAAGTTAAAGTTCAATCAGGGGATAAAAAGGAAACTCTTGAAATTGAAATTATCGGTATTTACGAAACGAATGAGCAACCAATGGGTCAAAATCCCCCTCCTATGATGAATCCAGCTAATAAACTATATATGCCTTACTCTACTTTAAAAAAATTAGAAGTAGATGAAGGTATGAGTAGTATTCAAGTTGTGTACTTATTGAACGACCCACAATACATTGATGCATTTAAAAAAGAAGCAAAAAAATCTGATATTGATTTTAATTATTTTAAGTTAGATGCACATGATTCATTGTACAAACAAATGATTGGTCCTATCGAAAATATCGCTTCTACTTCTCAAATGATTATCTATATGGTATCTATTGCAGGTGCGATTATCTTAGGATTAATCATTATGTTATCGATTAAAGCACGTCGTAAGGAAATGGGGATTTTATTGTCCATTGGAGAGAAAAAATGGAAACTGATGGCGCAGTTCGTAGTAGAAGTAGTATGTATTGCTATTTTAGCATTTGGATTATCCATAACAACAGGAGCTAAAGTTTCTCAATTCGTAGGGAATAACTTACTTTCGAGTGAAATTGCTACAGCAAGCGAAGAAACAGACACCCCACAAAATGGTACTGTAATGATGTCTGGACCTGGTGGTACGCTACAAGACCAAAAAGAAGATCCAATTGATAAAATTGATGTAAGTGTAACAGGAGAAGATGTAGGGAAAATGGGGGGAATTGGACTAGCTATTGCTATATTAGCAACGCTTCTTCCAGCATTATCTATTCTACGCTTAAATCCAAAACAAATCCTTTTAAAAGATGAATAAGGAGGCTCGACATGGAGACGATTTTACAATTTAAAAACTTAGATTATTACTATGAAAGTAACGGAAAAAAAGTAACGATACTAGATAATGTTAATTTTTCTTTTCAAAAAGGGCATTTCTACACGATTTTAGGGCCATCTGGATCTGGTAAAACCACAACTCTTAGCTTAGGTTGTGGTCTAGATATACCTAAAAATGGTTATGTACTGTTTAATGGCAAGGATATTCGAAAAATTGGCTTGGATCGATACCGTAATCAAAATGTATCCGTAATTTTCCAATCCTATAATTTGATTACCTATATGACTGCTCTTCAAAATGTACTAACGGCAATGGAAATTACAGGTGTGAAGGTACAGAATAAAAAAGCAAGAGCATTAGAATTATTAGAGAAGGTAGGACTCACAGAAGTAGAAGCGAAACGAAACGTCTTGCAACTAAGTGGCGGGCAACAACAGCGTGTAGCAATTGCTAGGGCACTATCTTGCAATGTTGATTTACTTATTGCGGATGAACCAACAGGAAACCTTGATGGAGAAACAGCAAAAGAGATTATTGAGTTGTTTCAAGAGCTTGCTCATCAAGAGAATAAATGTGTAATTGTTGTTACGCATTCACAAGAAGTTGCAAAAAAATCGGATCGAGCAGTGTATTTAAGTAAAAAGAAGTTAGTAGTAAACGAAATTAATAATAGCTAAGAAAAAAGCTACTTTCGTTCTTAATTCACATAATTTTCAAAATTAAAATCTATGGATGTTAATATTTGTTATATAATATATTTGTCAAAGCATTACCCCTGTAGTTTCTATGATGAATCTGTAAGATAGTTTGTTTGTCCCGTATATTCACCTGAAACTAAAAAGAACTTGTAGAGATTCCTACAAGTTCTTTTTGTTTTAAGGGTTAAATGTGGATTTGAAATAAAGTTACGATTTTTTGAAGAGGGAAAGTAAATGGGTTCTGTTGCAAAAGTTTAGCTTAGTTTTAAACACTGTGCAACAGAACATAGATAAGTATACTTTATGATTTTAATTAAACTACGATCAGTTGTCCCGTATGCTGTTCCAATTCGGAATACTTCTGCTTTTTCAACACCAGCATACGTATTATCTTCGGTTACCTCAATAATTTCACTCAATGGAATACAAACCTTTGCTAATTGCAATATAATTAGTAATTTTTCTTCTATGTTTTTACATCAATACCTAGCACTTTACCAAAACCTTACCATATTTAAATTACAAATTGATTATCTAGTTATATAAATTGATTAATTAAAAAACAAACTTTTTGCGCTCTTAAATTCAATTTTCAGGTTCTTTAAGCAACAAAGCATCCTTCGAAAAAAGGAAGAAAGATAGTACTGGGGCAATGGTAAACTGTAAGGGAAGAATCGTATAAGTGGGGGGAGTTCAAATGAATAGGAATTGGAGCGATTTTATCGATTTCTAAAAAAAGACTCCTTTCTTAAAAATGTGAAGGTGTAAAACGTCAATTTTAAGTGGGGGATGCATGTCGGTTGGTGTAAGCCAAAATGTTTTTTACCATATACTTGTACAGATTGATCTTTGAAAACTGAAGATATGAGGTTGGTTGCAGAAAATTCGTTGCAATCGTAAAATTTTCAACGTCCTATCGTCCCGCGCTTGCCGAAATTGCGAAAATCAAGCTAAAGTAGGAAGCGTGGTGAGGCAACGTAAAAGACACTTCAGTTCCCACCATAGGAACTACGGACGGATCCTGCTAAGATAACTGGTGGATACACCGATGTTCACAGAAATCTCCCACTTCAAAAAGGCCGCAAAGTCGTTAAGTGGGAGTAGTTCAAAATCTTACAGTTATATTTGAGTATTCAGCCCATTTTTCAATTTTGCTGGTGATATATTGCTTAACTTAATGGCGATGGAGTTAGTTCTAAGAACCTAAGAAAGCTTTAGAATACTATTATAGTTGATCAAGCACATGAACTAGGCACCTAATTATTTCAGAAGATTTCTCGATTTGTTCTGCATCAAAATCTGAAAGGTTCGCATTAAGAATATGTTTTAGTTTTTCCTCCCTTTCTAAATGACAATTTAAACCACTAGGCGTAAGCCGGACTTTGACAACTCTCCGGTCGTTATTTGAACGAACACGCTCAACGTAGCCTGCTTGTTGTAATCCATTGATTAATTGAGTAATACCAGCGGCGGTAGTTTCTGCTCGATCAGCTAATTCTTTGACTGATAATTCGCCTTCTTCAGCTAATACTTTAAGAGTTCGAGCATGGACCATTGAAACTGCTCCTAATGTACGAGTAGCTCGCCCTCTTAAACGTCCATCGGCTGCAGTCAGACTATATATAGCCTGACTAAGTTCGTCTATTGCATTTATCTTATTTATAGAATTTGTCATAATATCACCATTTTCTTATTAACTAAGTACTTAATTATATGGAGTTAACAATAACATATGGAAAAGAGTAGAGTCAAATTAAGTATAGATTTGCTGTTCTTTTCCAAGCAATAGTATATCTACTTATTTTGAATCCTAAATAAAACGACTTAGTTTATAGACTTGACAAAAGTAGATAGTATACTTCATCATATTAATTAAGTACTTAATAATTAAGTACTTAATTATTAAGTACTTAATTATATTGTAAAGGATGATTATTATGACTCAACGTTCACAATCTCAAGGATGGGCTTTAGATATAGCTCTTGCACTTGGTGGTTTTGATGCTTTGCACCCTGAAGCAAAGGCAACTATGGAACAGTTAGGACACGACCACACTGATTTTGATAAAGTATTTTCTCAAGTAAAGAGTGGAGCAATGATACCAAAAGCATGGGCCACGGTTGCTGCTCAAGCTCAAGAACGAGCAAAACATTATGAACAAAAAGGATTTACAGTTACTGCCCGTGATTTGTATCAGCGAGCTGCTGTTATGTGGGGACGTGCACAATATTCATATTTTAATGATGATCCACGAAAGTTAGCGTTTCGAGAGCGTTGTAACGAATGTGTGGCAGCTATTTCGTCACTTGGAGGGGGAACGGTACAACGTATAGTATTAGAATTTGAAGGCAAACAGATATATGCACTACTTCATTTACCTTCAGGTGAAATTCGTAATGCACCAGCAGTAATATTAGGCCCAGGTATGGATATGATTAAGGAAGACTATATACAGATTGCGCAACGCTATTATACGTCTCGTGGTATCGTAGCTCTATCAATTGAAGGACCAGGTCAAGGTGAATCTGTATCAGGAGGTCTAAAAGTTGATTTGACTAATTACGAACGCGCCGTTAGTTGTTATATCGATTTTCTATCCAAACGACCTGAGGTTGATTCAAATCGGATTGGATTTTTTGGTATCAGTATGAGTGGGTATTGGGGGATGCGCGCTGCTGCGAGTGATAATCGTATAAACGCTATAGCAACCTTTGAAGGTGTATATGGCGAATTTGATACCATCTTCAACCGAGCACAGCCGAGTTTCAAAGCAAACTTTATGTACATGTCTGGCTACACTGATGAGGTTGCCTTTGAAAACGAGCTGAGTAGCCAGATGAACCTATGGAAATTGGCTCCAAAGATTACTTGTCCAGTCTTCATGGGTATAGGAGAATTTGATGAACTAACCCGTTTGGAAGAAGCATTAAGTCTTTATGAGCTTGTAGAAGCACCAAAGGAGCTGCGCGTCTACGAGAATGAATTCCATCCGCTTGGTGGAGTAGCTGCAGAAATTTTCCGTTTTGGTGCAGAATGGGTAGAACTTGCACTTGAAGGGAACTTTAAAAATGATTATGATGAACGTTATTACATGCATCGTGATGGCGGTGTCACCGAGGGGACTGCATTTCCAACTTATTGGCTTGGTGCTCAGCCGGCTGAAATTAAAGCACGTAAAAAATGTAACACATTAAACGCTTGTAAGAGTTAACAAATGTACACCGATTCAAAAAAGGATCTGCAGTAAGTAGCAGATCCTTTTTTGTTGTGTATCTATTATTTAATTGCTGTTTTAATTATTCTCCGGCTTTAAAAGCTGTTTTGAAAAATTAATCAAACAAATATAGATAATTATTAAGAGAAATCATTATTTATCACAATAACGATTCAATTAATTTCATAAGTCGTTGTTTTGTCTGGCTCAAATAATTGTTGTTTTTAGAAGAAATTAATAATCCTATAGGCATCTGGGGATCAAATCCTTTAACCTTAAATGATATATTACCTTTGTTTAAAATAGTTCCCTTAGGAATAATACCTATTGCATTTCCAAAAACCATTTGTGGAATAAGATGTAATGCACTACAATTGTAAACTCTTTTAAAAGATAAATTATTTTCTGATAAAAAGGCATTCACAGATTGATAATAATAACAACTATTCTCTCCAATTAAAATAGGATAATTAATGATATCGAATACTTCAATTGACTCTTTGTGTAATATTGGATGGTGAGGGTTATTGACAATAAATTCAATTTGTTCATTGTAAAGTGGAGTGAAGTTCATATTGGAACTATTTTTGTTGTTTCCGCAAACAGCAAAATCAATTTTATTTTGTTCTAATAGTTGTGATAAAAGTGCTGTATTCCCTACAACAAAATCACAATGTATATATGGTTTCTCATTGTCTAAATAGTTTAATATAGGTGGCATCAACTTTTTTGCAACAGATTCTGTTAGCCCTATTCTTATTCTCCCTTTTTCCTCATTACTTATGCGCTGTGCTTGAGATATTGAATAATCCCAATGCATTAATAAGTTATCTACCTCCTTTGCAAATAAAGTACCTTCCTCTGTTAATCGCGCATCCCACCCTCGATCAAATAGAAGGAAGCCAAGTTCATTCTCCAGCTTTTTTATATGTGTTGTTACAGTTGATTGAGCATAGTTTAATTTTTTTGCTGCCAGTGAAAAAGTACCTTCTTCGACAATCATCTTAAATGTATTTAACTCTTTTATTTCCATCTTCACACCCCATCTTCATCGGTTTTATTGATAATTATACGATGTATTTTCAATTATACAAATCGAGGTAATGGAAGTAAAATAAGGTCATAAGAAAGGGAGTGAAAATATGCCGTTTGTTAATGTTTATTATCCAGATGGTCAATTGAATAAAGAAGAGCTAAAAACGGTAAGTAATAGTATTCATCATTCATTGATTGAACATTTTAAAATCCCAGAAAATGATTACTTTCAAATGTTTTTACCTTACCCCCCTAATCAATTTTTTTACGATCCACATTATCTCTTAGAAGGAGAGGAAAAGAGAACAGAAAAAATAATGCATGTTTCTATTACATGTGGGCTAGGAAGAACAATAAATCAGAAAAAGAGTTTGTATCAATCCATATCAAAAACTATTTCTAATCATTTAAACATCTCTACAACAGATATTTTTATTACATTAAACGAGACATCTGTTGAAAACTGGTCATTTGGTCAAGGTATAGCACAAATGGTTAATATAAGGGAGTGAAAAAATAGTGAATGATCGTATCGAGTCCAATATACGAAAGAAAATGAGAGATATGGCTCCCGATTTTGTTGATTATAGTGAAAACATATTATTCGAAAAAGTATGGAGAGATCCTATTTTAACATCCAGAGAAAGAAGTTTATGTACACTATCTGCTCTAATTAGTATCGGTAATACTGAGCAACTACCATTTCATCTACAATTAGCTGAAAAGAATGGAATTAACGAAACGGAAATTATTGCTTTGATAACACATATGGCCTTTTACGTTGGATGGCCTAAAGCGGCTGCAACGCTAAACATGATATTGAACAAAAATGAGAATACGGTATCTAAATAATCAATCTTCTATAAAAAACAAAAATGAAATCTGCTAGATAAGAAACTAGTTTGACTAATCCAAATGCAAATAGCAGCTAATTCTGATCCAGAAAACTTACGTTTTCGCTTTATAAATCCTATTTCTCTTGCAAGTTCTTCTAAGAATACAGGTGTAACATATCGTTGTAATTCTTCTGCAAATGGTAATAATTCATCTTGAATCGAGAGATTCATAAGAAAACATCATCCTTTCTAATTTAGCTTGTTTAGAAAGGATAACGTTTTTTGATATTGGAGGGTATTAAAATCTCCTGAGTTGATGGTTATGTATGGTGACCCCATAGCCAAAGAAGTAAGAAGATATTTAGAAGTGCATTAAATTTTGAGGAAGTGCTTGTGAACCGTATCATAAATAAATGAGGTTTTGTATGTTCGATTTTTAAATAATACCCAAGAAGGAGTGGGTTGCAGTTATAGTAATACTCTATTTTTTGTATTTCTATAATAGATAATTTTTTAAAAAAACAGAATTATCTTGACAGTTATTGAATGGATTGATAAGGTTATAAAAAAATATTTCTTATCCAGAGAGGTGGAGGGACTGGCCTTATGAAACCTCAGCAACAGGTCTGCTTAAGTAGACACTGTGCTAATTCCAGCGGGTGATAATCCTGATAGATGAGAGCTTCCGTTTTTATTTGTCAGTAGCGCCCTCTTTTTTAGAGTGCGCTTTTATTTTTTTCTGGATAGTAACTAAAGGAGAGTAGAAATGGAGAATAAAAATGGGCGAGAATTTCAAAGGAAAATGCAAGCACGTCATTTAGTCATGCTATCACTTGGTGGGGTGATTGGAACTGGCTTATTCTTAAGCTCGGGTTACACTATTCAACAAGCTGGCCCGTTTGGAACAATTCTATCCTATCTGATTGGTGCGCTAGTGGTTTATCTAGTTATGCTATGTTTAGGAGAGCTTTCCGTACATATGCCTGAAACGGGCGCATTTCATAGTTATGCAGTTAAATACATTGGACCGGGTACAGGGTATACAGTAGCCTGGTTGTATTGGTTAACTTGGACTGTTGCTTTAGGTTCTGAATTTACAGCCGCAGGATTACTTATGAAGCGATGGTTTCCATCGGTTAATGTTTGGGTATGGAGTGCTCTTTTTGCCATTTTGATCTTTGTATTAAATGTCCTGACTGTTAAATTTTTCGCCGAATCCGAATTTTGGTTTTCATCGATAAAGGTTATAGCTATTGTGTTTTTTATTGTTTTAGGAGTAGCGGCAATGCTAGGGTTTCTTCCGATGACTCATTCAAAAGCAGCACCATTCTTTTCTAATTTTACAAGTGGAGGTTTATTTCCTCATGGTGCTACGGCCATTATGATGACCATGCTTGCGGTTAATTTTGCTTTTTCGGGAACAGAATTAATAGGCATTGCAGCTGGAGAAACAGCGAACCCGGAAAAAATGATACCGAAGGCCATTCGAATTACTCTGTGGAGATTAATCATCTTTTTTGTAGGAACGATTGTTGTTTTATCTGCGTTATTGCCTATTTCCGATGCAGGGGTATTAGAGAGCCCTTTTGTTGCAGTTCTAGAACGAATTGGGGTGCCATATTCAGCTGACATAATGAATTTCGTTATCTTAACAGCCATTTTATCTGCGGCAAACTCAGGCCTTTATGCCTCTTCTAGAATGCTTTGGTCGCTTGCTAATAAGAAAACGATATCCCCGATTTTTGGGAAAATGACGAAGCAAGGTGTTCCAATCAACGCCGTCATTTTCAGCATGGTGGGTGGAGCGTTGGCTTTGCTCTCAAGTATTGTGGCACCAGATACTGTCTATATCGTACTTGTTTCCATTTCCGGTCTAGCAGTAGTTATAGTTTGGATGAGTATTAGTGCTTCCCAGTTCCTATTTCGCAGACAATTTTTGAAAGAAGGAAATTCTGAAAAGGACTTGATTTATCGCACACCACTATATCCATTAGTACCAATTGCTTCTTTTATCCTTTGTCTGGCATCGTGTATTGGAATTGCATTCGATCCAACACAGAGAATTGCCTTATATTGCGGCATACCGTTTATTTTATTTTGCTATGGAAGTTATTATCTAACAAAAAATCTAAAAAAGAGGGGCGTAGATTATGTCGAACAAAATCAACCCAATTGATGCTATTTTATCCCAACATTCCATTATGCTTCTTGACGGAGCATTAGCTACTGAATTGGAGGCGCATGGATGTAATTTGGACGATCCCCTTTGGTCGGCACGTGTGTTACTAGAAAATCCGGAACTAATCTATCAGGTTCATTCGGACTATTTTCGTGCTGGAGCGGACTGTGCCATAACAGCAAGCTATCAAGCTACTATTAGTGGTTTTTCCGCGCGTGGAATACAAGAACAGGAAGCTTTGGAATTAATTAAGAAAACGGTGTTACTCGCAAGAAGGGCAAGAGATGATTTTTGGAAGGAAAATACGCGAACGAATAGGCCTAAACCATTGGTTGTTGCATCAGTTGGACCGTACGGGGCTTACCTTGCAGATGGTTCAGAGTATGTAGGCAACTATGGTGTGACAGATAAAACATTAGCAGACTTTCACCGTTCGAGAATGTCTGCGTTAATCGAAGCAGGTGCAGATCTATTGGCATTTGAAACGATCCCTTCCCTGCAAGAAGCAAGAGTATTAGATACATTATTGCGTGAATTTCCAGCAACATATGCGTGGCTTTCCTTTTCGCTAAAAAATGAGAAAGAGGTTAGTGAAGGTTTGAAACTCGTGGAGTGTGCACGAGTTTTTGAGAAAAGTGAACAAATTGTAGCGATAGGCATCAATTGTGCGCCAGTAACCGTTGTGACTGGTGCAATCCAAGAGTTGAGGGCAAACACCAAAAAACCGATTATTGTTTATCCAAACTCTGGTGAAACTTATAATCCAGAAACAAAAACATGGCATGGTCATGAACAATGTAACGCGTTGGATATTCAATCTGAAGAGTGGTACCAAGCAGGTGCACGTTTAATAGGTGGATGCTGTAGAACGACACCTTATCACATTGAGGAGATATCGAACAAGTGGCGTTCTTCCGAGTTTTTCTATTCGAACGAAGCAAAACAGTAATGTAATGGATGATAATCTAACTTTGTGTGTATTTTCGTGATTTTGCTTGTTCAGAAATCTACAGTTACGTCTAGTGGCACAAAATGTCTTTTCAGAGACACAAATGTGGATGGTAGCCTCGGGAATCCAGTGGACTTTTGGGTACCTTAGGTATGGAAAGGAATCAGGGAAAATAAAAACCGCTAGTTTAATAGATATGGTAGACAACACGCTGAATCTTTTAATGAAGATGTAGTTGATCCAATTGAAGGTGAAGGGGACCATTTATTCGTAATTAAAGTTAACGAAGAGGTTAATTTAGTTATTCAAAAAATAGTTCAGTAACTATATGAAAATTTGTTGTAGTAGTAAATGTGGTCATATTGTTGTAAAAAAGGATAGATGTAAACAGGTATACTCTCCTGTTCATCTATCCTTTCCTTTTTACCTTATAAAATGTGTGACATTATATTCAATCGCATAAATATAGAATTTCATTACTATTTCCTTGACTTTTAATAAAACGATAGGGTTTATTTGGTATGCGTATTATTAAGAGTATGCTTCTATTTTAGGAATGCTTTACCCCACAAAATGAAAGTACACTTTGTTTCCATTCTTAAGTTGATGGGTATCACCACATTAACTTAAAAACTTTATAACGCCCCTAAAACAAAAAATTGTACATTTTCATCTGGACATGTCAATTTTCTCGTTAGGGGGTATTTGCTTTTCTTATCTTGATAGCGATGTGGTGCTATCCCATCGCCATCAAGATAAGCTCATACAACGTCAATTATAGTAGTGGCTGTTTCCTTTTTCTAAAGGCTACATGTAGGAAATTTAAAGATTTGCATACGAAATAAACCCTAACGGGTTTCCTTTTTTTGAATTAAGCCGCTTGATTATCAGACATGGCACAATTGTAAACGACACCTAATATATCAAAGACCGTTTTTTTCTCATATCGATGAGATTTCCGCCCGTTTTGCTGTAGGAGATTGAACAGGCGAAGTAACACCTTTGATAGCTCTTGGGTGTTTTTTTGTATAGTTTGGAATAGAAGAAGAAAATAATCTTTAATCATATATATGGCTTTATACTCACTAAGCTCTCGTTTTTTCTTCCTGAGGAGCAATTGGCGCATTTGAAACATGATAGAAGAACAGATTAGAATGGCAATCAATTGACCATATAAATGGCACTCCAATCGTTCTGGTTTTATCTTTTTACAATGATGAATTTGAAAGAATGACTTCCACGTTTTAAATAAAATTTCGATTTGCCAACGCAAAGAATACCAGTCATGTACCTGTCCCATCGGGACAATATCTGTAGGGGTGTTTGTCATATATACATTGATACCACTGAGTCGTTTACTACGAGGAGAATACTTCATTCCTTTCTTTTTTTCTCTTACAGCTTGATCTTGTAATCGTTTTTGTTGCTGTTGTTTTGTTAATCGATGAACAATTACACGAGCTGGCACTTTATCAATCATTCCTACATAAGCATCAGCTATTTCACATGTTTGTCCTGGTTGCAGGGAGTTCATTAACATCTCCATATCTATCTGTATATACTCTGTACCTTTCTTAATTCTTCCATCTTGAAAATAATCAGGGTTAGGATTTTTTTGATAAATACGTGTATTCGACTTGATACGAGAGATATAGTAGGCCTCTTTATCTTGTATATATTGAAGGTCTTTTAAATGAAAATAACCTAAATCTCGGATACATAAATCATTCGCTGTCACAGTTGGGGCACACAGAGAGCCGTAAGTACGATCATGTTGTTTACCTGGACCTGTATGAATATGAAGGAACTGCCCACTTAACAAATCATACTCAAGTTGAATTGTTATCCCAGCTGTATGGCTGCAGCCTCCTGCACCTGGATAAACCGTTGAAAATACATCCGGGAGTTGAAATGCAGTTGAATCTAAAATACGAATACGTTTGAAAACAGAAGTGTATGGAGAAGAAACCGGCATAGATGCGGCCAATTTTTTGCTTAGTAGTTCGGCAAGTAGGTGTTGTAAAAGTTGGACGGCCTCCTTATTAAATCGTTGATTCAGTCCCTCAGGACTGATGAGCACTGCTGTTGATGCTTCTAAACAGCTAGATAACTCAGTTAAAGAAGTCATAGCTACATTTTGGTTCACCCATACACATAAAGCTACTAAATCTTTTGCTTGATACTTACTGGTTCGTTGTACAAAACCAACATCTCTAGCAAGATCTCGTAAGGTATTTGGAGATAAAAAACTTTGAATCTCTTGAGCAAATAGTTGTAATTCGTCAGACACAGAAACAGACATAAAAACGCCATCCTTTCCTATGATTCTACAGAAAGAATAGCGTATTTTTTCATTTTAAGGAAATTTAATTTTGCTACCAAGCTAAGATTTTAAAGTATCCCCTAAACGTGAATTTTTTGTTTTTTTGAACTTTTATTTATTTTTCGTATATGACGTAATACTTCTTAAGAAGATTCCTAACCCTGCAAAAAAGAATCCTAAGCATAATAAGCTGGCTGGCGTTCCCCAAGTGATTTGATCTAGCATTTTTATCCCCTCCCATTTATTATTATATAGTATTTATTAGAATTCATCCATATTTTCCCTTAAATAGGTGCCACAACATGCCCATCAAGCTAATATTTTGAGAAACCTTCCATAACAAAAATTTTACCCTTTCACAGTTATTTATAAGAGTTTGGCTCAATTTTTCTTTTTTGGGGGTATTTGCTGTTCTTAGCTTGATGGCGATGTGGTGCTATCCCTATATATAAAAATTGAAGAGATTACTTCTTTGGTGGAAGAACGTATAACTTAATAAATATGTAGTTCTTTTCCTTTATTTAATCTAAAGAGCGGATAGTGAATTTATTTTCTCAACAGGACAAAAGGTATTTATATATGAGTACTATTTATAAGGATAATAGAAATAAATAATAAAGGAGAATATAAAATGATAGCATTAAAAAGTGATCGAGATGTAATAGGAATTCCAGAAGAGGATGTAGATTTATTAAAGGTAATGGCACATCCAGTACGATTACAAATTGTAAATGAGTTAATGCATCATAAAATGCGTAATGTTACACTGTTAGCAGAAATATTAAGACTTCCGCAATCCACTGTTTCACAGTATTTATCAAAATTGAGAGGAACCGTACTCCGTGCGGAAAGAAGAGGATTAGAGATGCATTATTATATTGATAATTCTAAAGCTCGTCAGATTGTAGGGATTTTAGATTTGTAGGTTAATAATATGCAAAAAAGTTCCCTATTATAAAGCAGGGAACTTTTTGTATGTTTATTAGAGGGTTCTGGTGCAAAGATTGTATTTATTTGAAGAGGTATATAGATTCCTAATGGAATCTACTCTTATGCAGCCATTCCGAATAGTTGATGAATAAACTTCACTTCATTTTGGACAGACTTGCCCCGTAAAATAAGTTGGCCTTTTTTAATGATATGCATCGCTTCTATTCCTGAAAGAATAGATTTAGCTTTTCCATACCAATCAGATCCTTTTTTAGAATAATAGTATCAGTATGTCCAAGTCTGAAAGACTTTTTTTAGATATTTTGAAGCTTTTGCACCAGAACCAGATTTACAACTCTTGATAAACTACTGATTATCTCCATGTACACTCCAGATTTAGGGCTTATAGTGAAAATATTAAGTTGGGAATATCCAGGTGACATAAAAGGAGAAAGGAGTGTTCATAATGGGACACTATGATACAAAACAAACAGGAAAGAACATAAGTAGAGACGGTAAAAAAACTGGTTATTTTTTTATCGGAATAATTGGTGCAATGATCGGGTCAATTACTATTGGCTTGACCACTCCATATATAGATGAGATCAAAGGAGGTACAGGTCAATCCGCTAAAAATAACGAGGTGAATCAGGTTACTCCTGTCTCGCACAAACCAGAAGGTGTGAATAGTCTTCAAAATATGATTGAAGATGCAAAAGAAGTTGTAGTAGGTGTCATTAACTATCAAAAAAATTCAGATCCATTTGCTATGCAAGCACAATCAGAAGAAGCTGGTTCAGGATCAGGCGTCATATATAAAAAAACAGGTAATAAGGTTTTCATTGTCACAAATAATCATGTGATAGACGGTGCAAGTAAAATAGAAGTGAAATTGAATAATGGTAAAAATCTTATTGCTAAAGTAGTAGGGAAAGATCCATTATTAGATTTAGCTGTATTAGAAATTGATGGAACAGATGTGAAAAAAGTAGCAACTCTAGGAGATTCAGAAAAAATTCGTACGGGGGAATCTGTGATAGCTATTGGTAATCCATTAGGGTTAGAAGGAAGTGTAACAAAGGGGATTATTAGTAGCAAGGATCGAGTAATACCTGTTAGTACACTTGGAAATCAGCAAGTGGATTGGCAGGCACAGGTGATTCAAACAGATGCAGCTATTAATCCTGGGAATAGCGGCGGAGCTTTGTTTAATGAGCAGGGTGAGGTCATTGGAATTAATTCAAGTAAAATTGCACAACAAGCAGTTGAAGGAATTGGATTCGCAATTCCGATTAATATAGCTAAAACAGTTCTAGAGTCTCTTGAAAAAGAGGGGATAGTTAAACGTCCAATGATAGGTGTACAACTATTTGATGTAGAGAAAATTACAAATTCTGCACGTGATCAATTAAAATTGCCAAAAGAGATAACAAATGGTGTTGTTTTGGGGAATATCTCAAATCAGTCACCAGCAGAAAAAGGAGGATTACAACAGCATGATGTTGTGAGTGCATTGGATGAACAACAAATAGAAAATGTTGTTCAATTCCGCAAGTATTTATATGAAAAGAAAAAATCGGGGGACACAATTAAAGTAACAGTTTATCGTAATGGTGAAAAAATAACAAAAATGGTGAAATTAACGGATCAAAAATAGTCTGATTTTGATCAGACTAATCCGGTAAATTGATTAAACCTTTTTTGATTATATACACATGAATTCAATTCTAGTTCAAACTATTTTAGGATCATCTGAATCTGATAAAGTTAAAACTCATAGCTAAGTTTGTAGGTTGGATACATCTAAAAATGGGTATTCGTATTTTTCCAATCGAGTAATCTATTCATCTGAAAATGTTCTTCAGAATGTACTAATATCAATGGGAATTACAGGTGCAAAGGGTACAAAATAAAAAGGTAAGCGCACTAAAATTGTTAGAGAAACTAGTAGTAAGAGATATTAGCAAACTCTAATAAACAACCTCCCGAATTGGTAGGGGAGGTTGTTTATTGTTCAGATATTGGAATGCTAACAACAAATTGTACACCTTGTTCTACATTATTAATAACGTACTCTAAACCTAGTGCTTCAAAAATTTGTTTTACAATATATAATCCTAAGCCACTCCCACCAGTATTTCGATTTCTTGATTTTTCAATTCGATAAAATGGTTCGAAGACATGTTGTATATCATTTTCTTTAATTTGTACACCTGTATTGATAATTTGAATTAAGATACAATTTTGTTTTGAGTCCTGAGTTAGCTGTATATATACCTTCTCATTATTCGGTGAATACATAATTGCATTATGAATAATATTTTTACAGGCTTTTTCTAAAAGAACCCGATCTGTATAGACAGAAAAGTGAGAATCAATCTGTTTTATGATTTGAATGTCTTTTTGAGAAGCAAAAAAACTGAGATCTTTTGTGATTATATCTATTAATTCGGAGAGATTTATTTCTTTTAATTGTGGTTTAAATGTATGTTGTTCTAATTTCGACATGCTTAGAATCTCACGAACCAGCTGTTCCATTCTTTCAATAATTTGGTGGTTTTTCTTTAAATATTGGTCACGATCCTGATAGGGACCAATATTATATATCATCCCTTCTAAGTACCCTTTCATAACAGTAAGAGGGGTCTTTAATTCATGTGATACAGTTGCAAAAAATTCTCTGCGTTTTGTTTCTATTTCTCTTTCTTTTTCAATATCACTTTTTAATTGCTGATTTGCTTTTTGTAAATCAAACATAGTTTGTTGTAAATTAATGGACATATCATTCAAGCTATTAGATAGTTCCCCTAATTCATCCATAGAACGAATCTCAATTTTTTCGGAAAAGTCTAAGTCCGCCATTTTTTGTGCCCCTCGATTAATATAAATGAGTGGCTTTGTAATGAACCTTGAAAATAAATAAGCACTTCCTATCCCAATAACAACTACAATAATACTGATATAGGGAAGGAAACGTACCAAAACTTTGGAAGCCTCATCAATAGGTTGAAATGTTGCGTATACTATGACGGTTTGGTTACCATCCTGAAATGGAATATCATATGATTTGTTCAGGCTATTTGAACTCCCTATTCGTGCTGTTTGAGTAACACTTCCTTGAATAAATGTATAAGGAGTAGAATAAACGTTTACTCTTTCGTAATCTGGAAATCTGAGTATTGCATTATTTTTTTGCATATACTCCTCAAAAAGCGGTTGTGCATTTTGAAAAGTAAGATTCTTAGATTTATCAATTATTTCTTCCATTCCGTTTTCAAGCTGCTCTGTTTTATATTGCTCATAAAATGTAGGAAGAAAGAAGTATAAAGTTAAATAAATTAGGACTGCAAAGGCTAACAAAATGAGGGATGTAGTCATAAAGAGTTTATAAGTAATTCGCTTCATCTTCATGATTTTTACGATCCTATTCATCGATTTTATAACCTATACCCTTTATGGTTTTAATATAAGGGATATCTAATTTCTTTCGTATGTTTTTAATATGCGTATCGATTATTCGTGATTCCCCAATATAATCGTAGCCCCAAACTTTTTCTACGATGCTTTCTCTTAGGAGTACTTTTCTCTCATTTTGTAGTAGTAGTTGCAGAATTTCGAATTCTTTCGTTGTTAAGGAGATTTCAACTTCATTTACATATACTTTATAGGCGTCGGCATCGACACGCAATTCTTTAAAGACGAAATGATTATCTAAGCTTTTATCATTGCTTCTTCTTAGTACTGCTTCGACTCGTCTAATCAAAACATGAAAAGAGAATGGTTTTGTAATATAATCATCGATTCCAAGATCAAATCCTTTCATTTGATCTTGTTCTTCTTCTAACGCAGTCAGCATAATAACTGGCACATTTGATTGACTTCGAATCATTTTCGCAACTTCAAATCCGTTAAGGTTTGGCATCATCACATCCAAAAGAATCAAATCAAAGGATTGCTTATTAAATTGTATCATTCCTTCTAATCCATCTGATGCAACTTCAACTGTATACTGTTGTGTCAATAAAAATTGTTTAATTAATTCCTGAATTTCTTGGTCGTCTTCTATTACAAGAATATGATGGTTGATCATTATATCACCTCTAGTAGCCATTATAACTTTACTATCTGGAGTTTGTATGGAGAATTACTAGAAAACAATATAAAGACTTCACAGGAAAACTATATATCTTTCAAATCAGCTCCAGATTTAAAAGATATTATGTATACATAACACTTAAGAAAGAAGGAGGTAAGCAAAATGTCACTTGAAACAGACATAATTCTTTCTTTATTAGATATAAAATTGTGGATAATCCATCATTCGGAACATAGTCGTATAAAAATAAAAATAAAAATAAAAAAACAAAAAGTAAAATCATCACCGTATCTATATAAGTACGCAAGTGTAAATAAAAGAAACCTATATAAACCGAGTTAACAAAAATCCAGAAATTAGTTCCTTATCTCTATCAGATGTGAGTTAAACGTTAAAATACTTTTCAAAAGGAATGAAGCCAGAGTAAGAACAGATATCTTTTTTGTAAGAGGGATTAACTTAATTCAAATGGGTAAAGAAACTTTTGAAAGGCCAGAGAGGAATAGCTGAGAAATATCATCCAACGTTAAATATGATGATAAAAAACATATATTGGAAGACCCTATATATACAGGGTATAGGGTCTTTTCATTATAAGAATACCTTTAAATTTGTGTATATAGTTTAGATTGAAGAAAATGAAATTTATGAAATCGGAAAATAGTCCATTTTCCCTAAAATTTGTTCATATTGTATATATTCCTGAGTGGCATTGATTTCTGGACTATTTTTTAAAGTTGTTAAAGCACTTTCAATTAAAAATTTTCTTGAATCTGCTTTATTATACATAATCTCTTCTTGAATAAAGTACAACAGGTTTAAACATGTTGTCATTTTCTGCTTTTCGAAACCATTTTTTTTCTCAATCACTTTTTTTAAGTTTAGCGTAGCAATTGAAAATTCATTGTTAAAAAAATCATTATAATCTGATTGAGGTAAAAATTCATTTATATATGCGGGTGTAAATAATTGAATGCTTTTTTCACTAATATCTTCCAAAATGATAATTATCCGATCCATACAATAAGTAACAATTTGCTTTATGGTAATTGTTTGATTCCATGCATTACTGGTATGAAGAATATTCTGCATCATACCTATGAAAATAACCGCACAATCCACTAAATAATTTGATTTATCCTCGGGGAAAATATTTGTAAAGCGTTTATACACCCAACTTAAAAATAAGTATTTAGACTGCTTAATAAATTGTATGAGATCTGGATCGTTTGATACAAGCACATCTTCAATTAATTGCATTAACTTGTTTTTTTTATTAAGTTCCATCATGAGGCTGACTTGTTCTATATAGATAGCAATATCTTTACAATCTTCTCCAATAAGTAATTTGTCTCTTTCCACTTGCATCTCTTCTTGGATAAGTTTAAATACAGCTTTGAATAGTTCGCCTTTGGAAGAAAAATAATTATAAAAAGAACCTTTGGAAATATTGCTATGATTTAAAATATCTTGAATAGATGTCGCGTGATATCCCTGTTCTATAAATAGCGCATGTGCTTTATCTAAAACGTCTCTTTTCTTCTTATTCATATTCTAAGCTCCTTTAGAGGTAATGCTCTTATATTAATAAATATATTGTAACAAAGAAAATACAACTAGTACAATTTTGGACAACCGGTACATTTTTGTTGATAATTAATTGCTAATGAGATATCATTAACCTTGTTGGACTTGAGGTATAAAAATAAACCGATAGTACAGAAGGGGGCATATACATGAAAGAAAAACAAACAAAAGCTTCTTTTAGCTTATTAGCGATTTTAATGATAGGAGCATTTGTAGCGTTATTAAGTAATACATTGCTCAATATAGCTTTACCATCTATCATGAAGGATTTTGATGTGAGTGCTTCAACCGTACAATGGTTATCGACAGGATATATGCTAGTAAATGGAATTTTAATTCCCACTACTGCATTTTTAATAAAAAAATATACGGCTAGACGATTATTTTTAACCTCTATGGGGTTGTTTACAATTGGTACATTAGTAGGTGGATTTGCACCAAGTTTTTCAGTCTTACTTTCGGCTCGTATGATTCAAGCTTCAGGAGCGGCTTTAATTATGCCACTACTAATGAATGTTTTATATACAACATTTCCACCTGAAAAACGTGGCTCAGCAATGGGGATTTTTGGTTTAGTAATGATTTTTGCACCTGCTATTGGACCAACATTATCGGGGTGGGTTATCCAACATTATGATTGGCCGGTACTTTTCTTAATGATGGCTCCTATAATGGCTTTAGTCTGGATTTTGGGATACTTTAAATTACATGATCACAAAGAAAAAAGCAATGACAATATTGATGGATTATCTGTTGTCTTATCAGCCTTGGCTTTTGGTGGTATTTTATATGGATTCAGCTCTGCTGGTAACAGTGGATGGAGTGCACCTAATGTTTATTTAACCATTATTATTGGACTAGCATCGTTGGTAGGGTTAATTGTTCGTCAATTTAATCTTCAGGAGCCTATGCTCGACTTTAGAGTATATAAATACCCAATGTTTGCTTTATCGTCAATTATTTCAGTGGCTTTAAACATGGCGATGTTCTCTGCCATGCTGTTATTACCGATTTATTTACAAAATATCCGTGGTATTTCCGCAATGGATTCTGGTTTACTAATGTTACCTGGCGCATTAATCATGGGGATTATGATGCCTATTACAGGAAAATTATTCGATAAATATGGTCCGAAATTGTTGGCGTTTATTGGCTTAGCTATTGTAATCGTTACAACATTTTTATTTAGTCAACTAACGGGATCCACTGAGTATACACATTTAGTTGTGTTATATGCAACTCGTATGCTTGGTATCTCAATGGTTATGATGCCGATTATGACGAATGGTTTAAATCAATTACCACCAGAATTCACACCACACGGAACAGCAATGAATAGTACGATTCAACAGGTTTCAGGAGCAATTGGTGGTAGCCTACTCGTTACAATTATGTCTAATCGAACAGTAATACATGTAGAAGAAATGATGTCTAATGCTATAAATAAGCTAACAAATGCACCTACTGGTGAAGCCTTAGCAAAAATACAGCAGCACATCTCCATGGAAGCAACTATTTCAGGAATCAATGATGCATTTTTAGTATCAGCTGTTATTGCTGGTGTAGCATTTATTCTATCGTTCTTTCTTAAAAGAACAACAGTTCCAATTTCAAATCAAGTAGATGATCGACTTGAGAACATAAATTAGTTGTTTAAAAAATGAAGAATTTTTAGAGTTAAGGCATCTTCTTTCTGTCTATCTGATGAACGTTTTTAATGTGATTGATTCAATTGAACAATACATGTGAAAAGTTGAAATAAGAGGGGGATTAACATGGAAGATGTAAGAAAATGGGGTCAATTTTTACTACCATATAAGTTTGCTTTAGATGAAATGACAACCAAAATTAATATAATAGCTGAAGAAGCAAAGTATTTAAAAAACCATAATCAAATTGAGCATATTAAGACGAGACTTAAATCATTCGAAAGTATTCAACTAAAACTTGATAGAAAAGGAATTACTCCTACAATGTCAAACTCAAGAGAACAGTTGTATGATATTGCAGGTATGAGAATCATTTGTTCTTTTGTAAATGACATTTATGATATATATTCTCAGCTATCCAAACGAAATGATATTAAAATTGTACAGGTGAAAGACTATATTGAAAATCCAAAATCAAATGGGTATCAGAGTTTACATGTAATTGTACAAATACCTGTAACACTATCCCAAAAAGTAGAGACTGTTTATGTTGAAATACAGCTTCGAACCTTAGCGATGGATTTTTGGGCTAGCCTAGAACATAAAATTTATTATAAGTATGACAAAAAAATCCCTTTCTATCTGGAGCAAGAGCTTATTGACGCGGCCAAAACTGCAAAATCTTTGGATGAAAAGATGAGGGACATTCATGTAAGAGTGGAAGGTTTGAAAGGTTAAAGAGGCATGTTAAGAATAAATAGGATCGCATGAAACAACTTGTTATATAAAAAGGACGCATATGCTTGATTGCAGCTGAGGAAATAAAGATTCAACACCAATGATTATCAATAATTGAAATACTAATGATTAAAATAAAAAAGAACCTTCAGTAGGTTCTTTTTTATAGTTGGTAAATATGTGATCAACAATAGATAGTAATTTAGATGCTTTTTATTAATTGGCTCAGTTTTCTTAGGGAAGAAATCATTTTCTCATGACTTATTACTAGATATAACCAGACATTTCATTTATTAATTTGGGTGGGTGATTTAGTTTTTTGGGTTTACCACGCTAAAATGTAAATTTTGCTTAGGGACAAAATGTTAAAGTTCTACATTCTGAATTAACAGAAAATTTAGGTGGTAAAAATCCCTTTGAATATTTTATCAGGTAGTTCATATTTCTTTGACCATAATTTCATGTTGTTACCGAACGTTTATATGTGTCTAATGGAAAGAAATATTTTAAGTTTGTTACCATCTATTGTTTGATTAAGATGGTAACACGAAAATAAAACGTTTACAACAAAAAGATAAAGGAAAAATATGAAAATTCGACTTTTTTCGACAAAATGATTGAGAGAGAAAAAATCTAAATTAAGTAAATCTTATATGTAGAAAGATTCTTTATCTCATAAATAACAGTTATAACATATGTAAATGTTCTATAAGTAATTAAAACGTCGAAGATAAAATTATATTGTGACAATTATAAACAAAACATACTTAATAATTCATACTTAGACTAACAAATCAATTCATAATAAGTTAAATACGCTATATTTAATAGAGTATAATATGGAATATTTAACTATAATATTCCATATTATATATAATTATAAATCATTTAACATATTAGTTGCGGGAAATTTTGACATAAGATATTTTAAATATTAAGCACAGAAACATTTTAAAGAAAAAGAGCTATTTTAAAATGTACCCTAAAAACGTTTTTCCTAAAAAGTAGTAAGAATTTTTAAATTGTTTCTGTGCCTAATTAGATGAAAATAATACAATAAATTGTTTAAAAAAGATAAAAGCAAGTTACTTTTACGGAGAAATATACATTCCATACCATTAGAATTATGTCAGATCGTACATACAAATTACATTCTTCTATCTCACAAACTGCACAACTACCATTAAAGGTAGCTTGTCTTAGTTTTAACATCACATTCATCATTTTTTTGTCCAATAAGATTAATATGGTTAGAAAAACGTGCCGCCATCTACTATGAAAATATTAGCAATTAGAAAGAATTATTTATAAAGTAATATAGAAATAAAATTATCCGGTTGTTTATAAGTGAATTTTTAATATTTTTGGCGTTTTTCAAAGGGCTTTCACTTATATTTCATATCATGAGGACAATTGTTGTGTTGTTTGAAGGGAAGGGTATAGGTGTTAACAGTTCATTTGTATATAAAAAATAAACAACCTGCTGAGTGTATAATAAAAGATTTTTTAAAATAATTTATGAATACACACAAGTGATGTTGAGTTATTTATTCAAAGTAGAACCTTTAAAAAATCTATAAATTGTAATATAAAGAAATAAGAATAGAGGTATTCATTATGAAATTTATAAAAGGGATATTCGTTTCTACGATTGCACTTACGGCCTTTACAGGATTAGAGCTAATTAAATTTCATGAAAATCCCAATGTAGTGTATGCAGATTCGAAAGGTCCTGTAAAAAATATAACTCAATCTGAGGCAGATATTAAAGAAGAAGATCAAATTATTGTAAAGTTTAAAAGTGAAGTGAATTTCCCGTATAAGGATGGACTTGAGAAACAAATAAAAAACGAAGATAGCGATCTGGAATTAGTAAAAATCTTTTCTGAATTTCCACAGCTAACATTAAAACGTTTATTTACATCTGTGGACCCAAAAGAGATTGAAAATATTGATAAAGATACGAGGGAAACTGAAAAAAAATCATCTTCTAATTTACTAGATTATTATATTGTAGAAGTACCTAATAAAGTAACAGCTGAAACATTGATGGACAAGTTTAAGAAATCTTATCTTGTTGAAGAAGTATATATGCAAGAAAAACCAACTCTTTTACCAGAAGTACAATTACCTACTGTATCGCTTAACCCTTACGACGATCCAAGATTTTTAAACCAGGGATATCTTAAGGAAGCACCATATGGGATTAATGCATCTTATGCATGGAGCATTAAAGGTGGAGATGGAAAAGGAACTACTTTTGTAGATATGGAGTATGGGTGGTTATTAGACCATGAAGATTTAGTAAATCAAAAAGTTGAGCTTATATCTGGTAGAAATATAGATCAACACGTTGGTCACGGAACATCTGTTCTTGGGATTGTTTCTGCTGAAGATAATGAGATTGGTAATATAGGAATTGCACCAAAGGCTAAGGTCAAAGTAGTATCCCAAATAAGAGGTGATGGGTCTTATAATACGGCTGATGCGATAATAAATGCTGTACATAATTTACAAGCTGGGGATATTTTATTATTAGAGGCACAAGCTTCATATGATGGATATGGAGATAAATATTTACCTGTTGAAGTACAGCCAGATATCTTTGATGCAATACGAGCTGGAACGGATAAAGGAATTATTGTGATAGAAGCCGGGGCAAATGGTTCTAATGACCTTGATCAATTTAGAGATCGGAATGGAAAACAGGTATTAAATCGCAATAGTCCGGACTTTAAAGATTCAGGAGCTATAATGATTGGAGCCGCATCGTCAACTGTTCCTCATAAACGTTTATGGTTTTCAAATTATGGTAGTAGAATTGATGTTTATGGTTGGGGAGAAAACGTAGATACAACTCGTGCTGAGCCTAATAGGATTACTAAAAATCTCTATACAACAGGCTTTAGTGGTACATCTAGTGCTTCTCCAATTATTGCTGGAGCAGCGACTTCAATACAAGGTGTGGCTAAAGAACATTTAGGTCGTCCATATAAACCAGCTGAATTAAGAAATATACTAAGTAATCAAAATACAGGTACCAAATCCCAAAATCCGTTAACAGATAAAATCGGTGTTTTGCCAGATTTAAAGTCAATCCTGTCAAATTTGGGATATAGTCCAGATATATCAAATAATGTTTTAGAGGGAAACCAATTTGTATGGTCAATGAAAGGAATAGGAGATTTTGAGTTTGCAAAATTGGATTTTAATAAGACAAAAGAAGAAATGCAAATTCAATTAAAAGCAGGTGTACCACATCATTACTTTGATAGTACATATGCGAGTGTGAAAGTCCAAAATTCATCTGGAAAAGTGGTATATAATAAAGATATTTATGGAAACAGGCAACAAAATGCTGAAACACAAAAAATTCCGATGAAAGTCGGAGACTATATTGAGTTTACACATTTAGAGGGTGGAAACCGGGCGACTCTTATAAATGTGGATAAAAATATACAGGAGAGCTTTGGTAAGAAGATAGTGTATCAAGTTACAGTTAATGGTCTTAAGAAAGTTGATCAAATTATTAACCCTAGCCCAGATACGGAAGCTCCTACACGGCCTGAAGGATTACAAGCAGCCAACATTACTACAAATAGCGTAGAGTTAAAATGGAATTCATCAACAGATAACGTAGGTGTGAAAGAATATCAAATATTACGTGACGGAAGATTCATTCAAACGGTACAGGGAACCACATTTACTGATAGTAAACTGACTGCTAACATGGAATACAAATATACTGTGAAGGCTATAGATGCAGCTGGAAATCAGTCTATTCAAAGTAGTGTTCTTAGTATAAAAACAAAAGAGCAAAATACCTCTTATGAAAAATGGGATCCGAGGAAAGCATATACAAAAGGGGATAGAGTAGAGTATCAAGGGAAAATCTATGAAGCTGTTCAAAGTTACCAAGGAAATGGAGATTCGAATTGGATATTCTCGTTATCCTTATGGAAAACAATTTCAATAAGTTGATGATATCGTCTATTTGAGAGAATAATTATTTCATAACTAGCTAAATAATTTTTATCTCATAAGAAGAAGGCGCCTTTTAGGTGCCTTTTTCTGGTTCTGGTGCGAAAACTTCAAGATAATTTCAAGTAATCTCTAAATCTTGGACATACTGATACGATTACTCTAAAAAGGTGCGTGATCAGTATGGAAAAGCGAAATTTATTCAAGTGGAAGCATTATCATCATGATATTATTTTGCAAACAGTAAGATGGTACCTACGGTACAACTTGAGATTTCGTGATTTGGTGGAAATGATGGAGGAACGGGGCTTATCCGTTGCTCATACAACGATTATGCGTTGGGTTCATCAGTATGGTCCTGAATTAGACAAAAGAATCCGTCGTCATCTCAAGCAAACCAATGACTCTTGGAGAGTTGATGAAACATATATCAAATTAAAAAGTCAATGGATGTTACCTGTATCGTGCTGTCGATTCGAAAGGAAATACCATCGATTTTTACCTAAGCAAAGCAAGAAACCACAAGACTGCAAAGCGATTCTTCAAGAAAGCTTTGCAGTCTTTTCATATTTCTGAGCCTCGTGTCGAGACAGTCGATAAGAACCCAGCTTATCCTATAGCAGTTGAAGAATTGAGAAAAGAAAAAAAGATGCCATTAGGCATCCAACTAAGGCAAGTGAAATATCTCAATAACATAGTGGAACAAGATCATCGATTTATTAAAAAGCGAGTTCGTTCGATGCTAGGATTGAAATCCTTTCGTACAGCTACAGCCATTATTTCTGGAATAGAAGCTATGCATATGGTAAAAAAAGGTAACTTATTTTACTGGACAAGTCTGCCCAAAATCAAGTGGAGTTCATCCATCAACTATTTGGAATTGTTGCTTAAGACTAGATTCCACTAGGAAACTTTTCGCCTCTTTATATCTTTCCCAAGTATTTGCACCAGAACCACTAACGTTAACGCAGCGTGAAGGAATCTTAATTGCAAGCTTGCACGTATTGGAGGGGAAAAGCAATGCCAAAGCAGTTAACAATCTTTGATGTTGAACCAGTTGTATCATTTGATTTTAAGAAGGCTCATGATCATCGATTAAATTCTAAACTACGTTTTGCCGACGTTGTTGTACAAATACCACGTCAAGCCAAAGCGATTGATGAATTAAAACCAACGACAGCGCCTGATGAGCGTTATGAGTTATTTGAAGATTACACAATTGGAATTTGGCGTTATAAGCGAGTGGAGGGTAAACAATTTGATTGGGAAGAAGCAGAGGAAATGTGTAAGCGAGCACGGGATGAAAAAAAGCCTATTCCAATACGGCTGCATTTATCACTTGAACAATCATTTGTTCCAGAAAATGTTGTGCGATATTTGTAGACAAACAAAAAAGCCGAGATTGCTCTCGACATAATTATTCGAAAAAGTAATTATAACATATGGGAGTGATCTTGGTGGGAATTAGAAAAGAAAATCTTGTAGAAATGACAGCTGAAATAGATTTGAAAATAAACGGAATATATGTTGTTAAAAATGGTCATGTCCAACTAATACAACCACCTCAAAGTGGAAAAGTAATCCGTATGGAAGAACGAAAAACACAGTTACTTTAATCAAATTTGAATTTTATTAAGAAATTGGACTGAAAGCATCGATAATTAGATGGGATAAAGAGCATCATCACTGAAATGAAAAAGCCCTGCACACAGGGCATCTAAAAAGATACCTTAGCTATAACAACGATTAGGGGGAGGTATTAGCTAAGGTATCTGGATGGATGATTGCATACTAAGTATGCAATCAAGAGCATTGTTGAATGTATTGGGTTATTCAACAAGTTCAGAATAACACGAAATTTCCGCTAATTCACCCGGTAAATTTGTCCAAAAAAGGTGTTTCTATAAAAGTTTTTCACCTAAGAAATGGATTCATAGATTTTAATCAAAGCGTTATTTTAAAATTAAAGAGCGCCCAAGGGAGCGCTCTTCGATCAAGACAATATTGAAAAATACTCGGTAGTATATGTAATCTTTTTAGCTTTGTGAGATTAATCAAAAGTTTTTCGACTTGTTTTTGGAGGGTATTACATTTTGTTCTATTTTTTCGTAAAGATTAAGTAATTGTTTGATGAATGTAATTTTCGGTGTTAACCAATATGAAAATAGTGCTGAAATAATTCCTATTAAAGCTCCTGTTATGACATCAAAAGGATAATGAACTCCTACCCAAATACGAGAAATAGCTACGCAGAATGCAAGTACAAGCCATAACCATCTAGCCTTTTTACGAACAAGCCAGAATGAAAAACAAATTGAAAAAAATAGAATCGTATGGTCGCTAGGAAATGAATTATCTACTGCATGATCGACAAGTTTATTAACATTAGGTAATACTGCAAATGGTTGATAATTCAAATGCAAATTCCCTGCTAATTTTCCAATTATTTCAGCAGTTACGAAAGCAACTATTGCTTGAATAATCATCATTTTGTTTTTTCTAGATTGAGTAAACCAATAAGCAATAATAATTAAACCTAAAAAATACACCATATATTCCGCTAAAAATACCATAGTGGAGTTTAGGGATGAATATTGCTTCCCTAAATTATTGATAGCTCGAAAAGCATCAATATTTAATTGAGAAAAAAACATTTTTAAATCGCTCCTTATTGTTTGTGTATAAGGAAAATTATAGTAAAGAGTTTATAGTGAAAAAAATTGATTTTAGTGACAGTAGTCTTACAAAACTGTAAGGATTAGCACATTAAAGATTTTTAATAAAATAGTTATTTGAAACTATTCACGAAAAAAGAGCACTAAAGAAAGTGCTCTTAGGAAATACATTTTATATTCTGTTTTGAGCTACGATTTTAATATTCTCTGGTGGAATGATATCTTGAATTTTTTCTTTTAAATCTACTTGGACCATTTCTTCAAGATGTTCAAGTGAAACTTCAAAGTTTATGCATTCCGCAGTTGCGATGTTTAATAAAGAATAATTTTCATTCTTTTTAACAACAAGATATTGTGATTGATCTGTTATTACTATACATCCTTGTTGAATTCCTAATTTACGATTATCTTCAAAAGTCATAAATAAATCTCCTAACGTTTTTCTGATAGGAATTGTACTACATAAAAAAGTTAGTGTCTAGTCGGTTTTATGTAAGAACTAGAGTCAAACAAAATCCTTATTTAAAAACAAGAAGCCCTAGAGTTAGGGTTCTAGGACTGCTTGTTTTGGTATATCTCACACGGTTTTATAAAAAGAATAGAACGTACTGAAGATAACATATGAATGTTTCATAAATGTATCGAAAAAGTGAACAAAATTGCTATTGCAGAAGAAGCAGAAATGAAGTTTCTAATAGTTAAGTGCGTGAAAGGTATTATTTCCAGTGGATAAAATGCGCGTGGGGCACCTAATCATTATTTTATTGGAGGAAAAGAATATGTTATGAACTTGGTTGAATAAAAAAATGAAAATTTTACTTTAAGCGAAGTTAATGAAATATATTTTTGGGGTTATATCAATGATTGTTATCTCGATGGACACTTTAACTTTATAAAAGTCCTAGAAGAAAAACACAACTATGAGGAATAGTAAGCTATAAAAGTGAACAAAATCGTTATTTTGTACATCAAGGTAGTCAGCGCAATCAATTAACGGTTTTTTGAAAAAAAGAAGCCCCGCAAATATTGCAGAGCTTCATAGGGTTGAGTTATGTCGTATTCACAAGGGATTTTAACATGAATTTCGAGGTGAATAAATTGGTAAATGTGTCCAAGTAATTTGGAGCTATTTTATAAAAAAAGAGAAGCGCTTAATCAGGACGCTCCTCTTAATGCCAATACACAATAACTATCCCATTATACTGTATAAGCGTAAAATATTTAACAATTACCTTTATGGTAAATATTTCATTTTGTAGAAAAGGGGGATGGATATGCGGATGTATAGATGGAGGGCTACATTAACCGCTGGTGGAGAATATGAACGGCGTGAACTACTCGCCACTTAGCAAAGCTTGAAGTGGGAGCTTCTCAGTTCCACGACGAAAGTACCCTTTCGTCTCCCTGAGCGTTACTTTGGGGTGTTCCACCCCTAGATGTCCAACGCTTGGATGCTCTTTTGGTACGGTTGATATTTTACGCAGGAACCGAATGGCTTGGTTTTCGCACTCTATTTTCTTCCTGCAACCTCATATATCAGGTTATCAAAGAACTTCATATAGCTAGTTTATCAAAAGTTTTTGGCTATGCCAAACCGAAATTCATCTCCCACCTACCGTTGGGCTACGCCCTTCACATGCTTGAGGAAGGAGAATTCTTTCGGGGAATTCGTTAAAAAACTCAAAGCGCGTAGCCGAAAGCGAAAATTACATCGAAACTTCACTATAGAAAAGCAAGAATGGCCTTCCGTGTGGATTGGTTGGATGGATTCGATATGGATTGCAAAAAGAGAAGACAGAAGAAGTAACAGACGGAAATTTAAAAGAGCAGCTAGCAAAAGCTAACTGCTCACCCAAGAAAAACAGAGGAAAGATAACCATGTGTCTATATTATTGACGAAATATTGAGTTTTATTCATGGGGGAGAAAAATAGGCTATTAACATGAAGATGCTCCAATACATATCTTGCAAGTAGTAAATTAATGACGGGATAGATTGAGAATGGATGATCCGATTAAGGAGATAGTTGGCGCATGGTTTGTTGCAGTAGGGACAATTATTGCTGCGGTGATTTGGAGAAGAGTAAGAACATTACTTTTAAATTGATTCATCTCGAAATTCCTCTTTCGTGAATGTTTCTCCAATCCCCTTGAAAGCTGTCACTTCGGAGATGGCTTTTTGTTTATTCAGATAAAAGGATGATAAGGTCTTTTGTCGAATAGATAGATTTGGAGAGGAGGGGGCATATATGCTGATTTCTTTTAAAGACGAAACAAAAAAACTAAAAGCTTCAATAGACAGCCATGATCTAGCAGGATTAATAGCAGTGCTAGAAAAAAATAAAAAAGTAAAAATAGGACATGATCGTTATGAAGTTGTCGAAGTGAGTTTAGAAATCAACAAGTACACAAATAGTGATGATTTAGCAGAGGTTATAGTAACTGTGAAAGAGGCTTAAAGTAGCAAATAAATCAGAAATAGCATCCATAACGGGTGCTTTTTTCTTTGTTATATAGAAATTATATATTAAACTAGTAAAACTTTGAATGAGACAAGCATATACTAATAACTGACACGACGTATTCATTCTTTATAATCGTATCGGACGAGTACCTTATAGGGCTCTTTTTTTATTGCACATAAGGAATTCCCAAACATACAATATCGAGTCAATGCCAACCAACTTATTCCTTTTCCGATAGCTATATATATTCCGCTATAAAGTTCTTTTATGTTGCACCATTAGAACGGGCAGGGCATTGTCGTATATTTAATACTCAGAAGCTTAGGGCACTTTATAGTGTTCTTTTTTTATTGAACAAAATGGATATTTGGATAGGAGGATGAAGAAGTTAATGGAAACAATTAATAAATTTGCAGACTATATGAAACGTCTTGGTGAAAATAAAAAGGTAGTCGTTGAGGAAGAGGATGTAAAAGATATTACTGAAGATATCGAAGCGTATTTAAGTAATAACGGCCATACTTATTCTTATAGTGAGAATATGGCAGGACAAGTGTTAATCATTGTTCATTAAACCAATAGCAATTATCGTAGGCGTTGCCGTGATTTTGGTTTAGCGTCTTGTTTGTTGTTAAGGGGTGAGGGCATGGAAGTTATTTACGAACATCCTTGGTTAACTACATGGTTTATTTTATGATTTGTATTTGTGCATCTAGTGTTGTATCTATGGAAAAGAAGTAACAAAACAAACGAACACAACGAACGAAAATAGAGGATTAAACGTACGTAATGGGTGTACTTATTTTGAATTATGTTTGTTCACAAATTAGACATATTTAGAACCCTTATTTTCCAACAACCTATTTGTTCGGTTTACATGTACGGAAATTAAATGCTGTTATTAAGCTATAGTTAATTTACGGACACTTAAACGGACAAAAGGGGAGAAACGGAATGATTCTCGGATATGCTCGTGTACCAACACAAGATCAGAACTTAGCAAGGTAACTCAAACAATTGAGTGATTATGGATGTGATTATGTGTTTGAAAAAAAGTTAGTGGAGCTACAACAGACGGACCAGAGTTATTACGCATGTTAGAGAATCTGCGTGAAGGTGATGTAATTGTAGTTACTGAATTAGCACGTATTACAAGAAGTACACAGGACTTATTTAATTAAGCTCGTTTCTAATCAAGACATAAAATACTCATTAAAAAATCGATTTCTTAACGTACAGGAAATCGATTTTTTATTTATAATCCCTTCATCCAATTCTTTCTACATTTTAGGCATCTTTGCAGCAGGACCATCTAGAATTAGAGTGTAAAAAATGTATCTTGAATAGCAGAACGAAAAGATTGGCAACGAATTTGTTTTGCCCAAAATGCCGTTTCTGCTTCTCTTTCTTGTAATGTCATGTTAGTTCTAAAGGGAGAAGGAAGAATAAGAGCAGTTACAGCTGGTATTGAATGAAAAGTTATATTATCTAGCTTTAGAAATTTTCGCCACATATTAAGATCACTCCACACATCCTCTGGTCCAGGGCTCCATCCTTCAAGAAGACGAGGGTAGGTATCTATGCGGTATCCAGCAATCGTAGGACTAAAAATTTATATGACTCTTTCAACATACGATCGCGAGTCTCAAGTTCCTCAAATGATCCCTGAATGGCCATCATTTGTTACTTATTCACAATAGCCATATAGCGGCTATGTACAAAATCTGCTTTGGATAAAGCTTGCTCCATGTATTGTAAGTGATCAGGAAACCATGAATCATCGTCACTCAGATAACATACAAATTTTCCTTTTGCCAATTGTAATGCCTCATGTCGATAAATTTCTCCGTTCCTTGCACTTGAGCCTATAAAAACAGAGAAGAAATCTTTAATCAAGCTCCTGCTTTTCAGCATGAAATACACCAAAACAATTACTTGAAATATTATTCATTTATTAATCTGAGTATGCTTTTTTAACTTTGCAACAGCAACCATAAATGCTCCTCATAATAAATATAAGGTTATTTTATATATACATAGATTTTATTCATCGTAAGCCTACTGAAAATAAGAAAAGACGTAAAAAGACAGTGGCTTATATTGTCATGCAATTTAAACTTTTAAAAGGGTGAATGGGGTATCGAAAGCTGTACAGTTACCTTTTAAACAAAGGAGTCAAAGTTACTCTGTCTCAAGTAAGACACGCCTTATGTAAGGTCAGCTCAAAGTGAAAAATTGTCACTTATTATAAGAAACAAAAGCAAGAACTCAATACGTTTCCGAATATATTAGAACGCTCTTTTATACCTAGTACGAAGGAAAGACCAACAGTGGTTGAGGAAATACAAATTATATTAGGTAGATTGGCAATAAATAGTGATTTATCACAGCTAACAGAGGAAGAAAAGCGGCAATATTACCATTTTGTATGCAGAAAATATGGACTAGATCCATTTACAGAGTCGTTTGCTTTTATTCGGTTTAAGGGAAGTAAGTGAACTACAGCTATAGGTGCAGTTCCTATTAGTACAGAAGTTGGAAGAAAACTTAGTCCCGCTCAGTTAGCTCATACACTGATGACTTGTGCAACCAAAGTAAAGAGACGAGCGACAGTATCACTGTGTTGTTTAGCTATGATGGATGAAACAGAAGTAGGTATACTTTTGGGTGTAAAACGATTTGATATACAATCCGTCATCGAAAATAAAGATTTACCTCTACAATCCAAACAATCTTATGGCGGTTATACATTTATGGTAAAAGAATCAATGGGAAAATCAGAACTATTTGTGAAAGAAAAAATAAAAAAAAGAAGTGACTGTTTTGACAGAATTGAGAGAGTCATAATGGTACATCAAAAACTTCATGAATAGAAGAAGTGCACCTATTATCATATAGAATTTGTTGTGAAAGATGAAAGAAACAAGCAAGCATACAATAATGATGAAGTATGGCATTATATATATTTCTTATATTAGCACTTATTTATTTGTCAATTCTCCTTTGTGTGAAAGTAGAGTGCACGAAAATGAAAGCGGAACGAATCTTGAGATTACTATTGAAGAGGGTGTGCTTATTTATTGAGTTGTAGTGCATAGATACTATAAGAGAGTATAGGATACACATATTTTTAGAGGAATTATGTAATAAGTGACATATGAAGAAGACAATATTGCAAATATGAGAGGTTGAAAAGAAAGCTCACAAATCAATGTAGTTTTAAGAATAGTAGTAAATAAAAAACTGTATCTAGCCTGAAAAATACATCGAAGGGATAGCAACGGTATTTAAAGTATCTGGGGATATATTGTAAGGAAGGCAGATGTTCAATGAGTATATGCTTATAAAAAATACTGTAAAAAAACTATTGTATGTTAAAAATTTATATGTTACATTGATGTTACAAAATTATTACTTTATGTGACTTTTGTTTCATTTTGTTTTCTTGTTATTTATTTTTTGTTACAAACCATATACTAAAAGCGTTATTTCTATGTGCGTAAGAGTGTGTGTAGTAAGAAGTCTGAGTTAGAACTTCATACATTATATTAAAAATCCTTTCTGTCTTAAAAGAAGAAGAATACCAACTATATAGGGGTTTTTAGGTAATGAGATTATATAAAATGTACTTCCTTCCCCACACAATTTAGTACATATTTAAGGTTCAGTCTAATTGCTGCACAGCTACTTTTACATATGAGTGTATCGAAATAAATGAAGAGATTGGTAATTATAAACAGCATTAAAAAATTAATCTCGAGATGGATTTAAATAGAGTGATTGAGGTATATAAAGTGAAAAATTCTTATAAAGTGTTTATATGTATTTGGATAATTATTTTGTTGTTTTTTGTAATTTATTTTGGATACAAAATGACATCTGATAATAATCAGGTATCAATACAAGAAAAACAGGTAAAACAAGAAGTTCAAAAAATGTCAGAATAATCAAATGAGAGAGAAATAGAATCCTTTGAAATATTCTAAAAGAAATCAGTAATAAAAAGAGGGCAGTTACGTACTAGCGGGTTCCCTTTTGAGGTGCAAACATTGCAAATCACATCACATTTTTGTCACTAATATCAATGGGATTCTCTAATTAAGTAACAATAATAAACGCAGAGGAGGGATAGCTTAATAGCTATCCCTTCATCATAATATCATTTAAATAAATCTTCTATTATATTAGCAGGGGATAGTGATAGAAAAGTGGGTTCTGGTGCAAAGGTTGTATTTATTTGAAAGAGGTATATAGATTCCTAATGGAATCTATTCTTATGCAGCCATTCCGAATAGTTGATGAATAAACTTCACTTCATTTTGGACAGACTTGTCCCGTAAAATAAGTTGGCCTTTTTTAATGATATGCATCGCTTCTATTCCTGAAAGAATAGATTTAGCTGTACGAAAAGAGTTCAATCCTAGCATTGAACGAACTCTCTTTTTAATAAAACGATGATCTTGCTCTACAATGTTATTAAGGTATTTTACCTGCCTTATTCGGATGCCCACAGGCATCTTTTTCTCTGTCTTCAACTCTTCAATCGCTATAGGAAAGGCCGGGTTTTTGTCCACTGTAATCACACGGGGCTTTGAAACATGAAAAGACTGCAAAGCTTTCTTGAAAAAACGCTTTGCAGCCCTATGATCTCTTGTTTTACTTAAATGAAAATCAATTGTATATCCTTTTGAATCAACAGCACGATATAGGTACATCCATTGACCTTTGACTTTCACATACGTCTCATCGACTCGCCAAGAATCATTGGTTGACTTAAGATGACGTCGTACTCGCTTATCTAATTCGGGACCATATTGATGAACCCATCGCATGATAGTTGTATGAGCCAGGGATAGCCCGCGTTCTTCCATCATTTCGACTAAATCACGAAAACTGAGGTTGTACCGTAGGTACCATCTCACGGTTAATAAAATAACATCCGGTTGATAATGTTTCCACTTGAATATAATAAAAAGAAAGAGAAATGATTATATGAAAACATCACTTCTCTTTCTTTGTATTTACAAGTGGCTCCAAAAAGAAGGAATGGTTGCCGTACCCCATAAATGATTACTTTTTCATCCATGTATCTACTAATTTTTTATTCTTTTTTATCCATTTTTCAGCGGCCTGTTCAGGGTCATTCGATTCATTAATCATGGTCATCAACGTTCCGAGTTGCTCATCGGTCATGTTCCAGTTATCAAAATACTTTATAAGCTCTGGATAATCTTTTTCAAATCCTTTACGAACAGAGTAATAAATATCATCTTTTTCTCCATACACCTTTTTAGGATCTTTTAAATATTTAAGATCAAACTCTGAAAAAGCCCAATGTGGATTCCATAATGTTACTGCAATGGGTTTCTTTTGATTATATGCTTTTTTTAATTCACTCATCATAGCGGCTTCTGAAGATTGAACAAGATTTAGCTCTATCCCATATTTGTGTATCGCTTTATCTGTTAAGCCCATTAAACTGCTGCCAGGTTCAATACCAATGATTTTATTGTTAAATTTATCCTTATTCGCATTCAAATCCTCAATACTATTGATATCTGTCATGTATGAAGGAACAACTAAACCAAGACCAGTACCTTTATACCACGCTGACTTTATTACAACATCATCCTTATATTTTTCATATAATGGCTTATCAGTAATTGGTAGCCAGACCTCTAAGTTGGCGTCCACATCTCCTCGTGCTACCCCGGTCCAAACGGCTGCCTTTTCTAAATATAACAATTCAACTTTATAACCTTTTTCCTCAAGTAATACTTTCCACATATTTGCGGTAGCTATGTTTTCTTTCCAACTCGTTACACCAATTTTAATTTTTCCCTTTGCATTACTGTTCGCGCCACTACAAGAAGTAGTAATTATGCTAATTAATAATAGTATGCACAGAAGCCATATTTTTTTCTTCATCAAGCTCCTCCTAGTCTCTATGATTAGATATTTCTTCTTTAACTAACGTAGAAAATTATTTCAGTAAAGCTAAATACTTTATAATTATAAATAAATATTTTATAATTATAACTATGAATAATATAAACTAACTATTAATAGCTTAACAAAAAAATAAAAAAAAGTCTTTGATGAACTATTGTAATGTACTATTTGGTTTAGAAATAGTTACAGTATTTGTTTAGAGTCAAAGAAAAGGAGTGAAAGAATGAAAGAAACGAAATTACGTGTTGAAAACGTTACGAAAGTATTTGGAAAGAATCCTTCTAAAGGAATCGCTTTACTAAAAGAGGGAAAAAGCAAAGCTGCTATATTAAAAGAAACTGGTATGAATATTGGCGTGAACCAGGCAAAATTCGATGTTTATGCTGGTGAAATATTTGTCATTATGGGATTATCCGGTAGTGGGAAATCTACACTTGTTCGTATGTTAAATCAGTTAATCAAACCGACTTCTGGCCATATATATATTGATGGTGAAGATATCGCAACAATGGGAAAAGAATCTCTTCGAAAAGTAAGAAGAAACAAAATGAGTATGGTATTTCAAAAATTCGCCTTATTCCCTCATCGAACGGTTTTACAAAATGTTGCATATGGTTTAGAAATACAAAAAGTATCAAAAGAAGAACGAGAAACAAAAGCGTTAGAATCTCTAAAATTAGTAGGTCTAGAAAACAATAAAGATAGTTATCCGGAACAACTTAGCGGTGGTATGCAGCAGCGTGTTGGTATCGCAAGAGCACTAACAAATAATCCAGATGTCCTACTGATGGATGAATCATTTAGTGCTTTAGATCCGATTATTCGAAAAGAAATGCAAAATGAATTATTAGAACTGCAAGATAAAATGAAAAAAACGATTATTTTTATTACACACGATCTAGATGAAGCACTCCGAATTGGTGATCGTATTGCTTTAATGAAAGACGGAGAAATTGTTCAAATTGGAACACCAGAAGAAATTATGGTGAGCCCTGCAAATGAATTTGTAGAGCAATTTGTTGCTGATGTAAATTTAGGAAAAGTTTTAACCTCTGAATCCATTATGAAAAGACCGGAAACCTTATTAATTGATCGCGGTCCACGTGTTGCACTCCAAATCATGAAAAATGCTAGTGTTTCTAGCGTATATGTAGTGAATAAGAAACATGAGTTTTTAGGTGTCTTAACTGCTGATAATGCTAGTAAAGCTGTTAAAAGACAGGTTCCGATAGCGGATTTATTAGTAACAGACATTCCTCCTGTTTATTTAGATACTCTATTAGAAGAAATGTATATAAAAATGGTTAAGGCAAAGTTACCTCTTCCTGTTCTAGATGATAAACATAGATTACGAGGGATAATAAAGCGTGAAAGTATTATTCAAGCTTTAGCAGGAAATGTAGAGGAAGAGGTGAATGATAATGAATAGTATTCCACGTATTCCTTTAGGAGAATGGGTTGATACACTTGTTACAAGTTTGTATCAGCATTTCGAAGGGTTTTTCAAAGGATTTTCTTTTATTATCGGAGGATTTGTTGATTTATTAACAAATCTATTAATATTTATCCCAGCCATTATTTTTATTACAATCACATGCCTATTAGTTTGGTACACCTCCCGTAAAATTTCACTTATAGTATTTTCTTTAATTGGATTTCTGTTTATCCTTAACGTTAACTATTGGGAACAGACCATGCAAACACTAGCGCTTGTCTTGACGTCTGTTATTATCTCTATCATGATAGGTATACCAATTGGGATTTTGGCATCTCAGAACGAAAGGTTTTCCAAATTTTTAAAACCAACTCTTGATTTTATGCAAACAATGCCTGCATTTGTTTATCTTATTCCGGCAATTACATTCTTTGGTGTTGGAGTAGTACCAGGTATTATTGCATCTGTTATTTTTGCAATGCCACCTACTATTCGCTTTACTGAGTTAGGGATTAGGCAAGTACCAGAAGATTTAATTGAAGCAGCTAATGCCTTTGGTTCAACATCGTCACAGAAACTATTCAAAGTACAGCTTCCACTTGCAACTGGAACAATCATGGCTGGTGTAAATCAGAGTATTATGCTTTCTCTATCAATGGTTGTCACTGCATCTCTTGTCGGTGCACCAGGTCTTGGCGTAGACGTTTATCGGTCGGTTACACAAGTTAATATAGGTATGGGCTTTGAAGCAGGCCTTGCTATTGTAGTAATTGCAATTATATTAGATCGAATTACACAAGGTTTTCATAAAAAATAATTATAATGTACATACTAAAAGTTATCATTTGAAACCGCGAGAAATTTATTGCTTAAAGCTGGTGCAAGTAAGGTAATATTAGTTGGTATTATCCCTTTTAAGTAGACAGTGTAAAAAGACTACATTCTTAATGTGGAATGTTACACTATACTTGAAGGGATATTTTAATGGCAAAAAAAGAACAACATTTCAAAAATATGCAGAGACATTTAAATTGAAAGCTGTACATTTGTATAAAAATGATGGACGGAGCTATGATGCGATTGCTAAAGAACTACGAATGCCAATTGCTACTCTATTGAAAATGTGGGTAAAACAAATTCCCAATGGTAACGCACTTTCTCCATATTCACTTATCCAATGATAAAGAGCATTCGAATGGATAGATAATTCTTTTGAAACCTCTTTCACAAACATATTCTCTTCCAATAGTAATTGGACTGCAGTCAATTTAAATTGACGATTATAGACTTTTCTACTCATAAACTGAATCACCTTTTTCTTTTAACTTAGTGTGCAATTTATTGTAGCATCTCCAATCCTTTTTAATTCCAGTGATATCTATAATGATTAAGGTATGTCATATATTTCTTTATCTCTTGTTTCAACTCAGTAAAACACTCGTAAGGTTTTATATATGCTTTATCTTTCAGATAGTCCAAAAACGATTCTTGTGGTGATTTATCCCAACAGTTTCCTCTTTTTCACTAATTTATGGTGGGTAGGACTTGTGTAGTGAGAATCTTAATCAGATTACCATATTCATGAACAGATACATCCAATTATTAATATCTTAATGAATACGAGATAGACGAAGAGTAATTTCAATTTCTATTAATGTTTCATGAAGTACTGGATATCTAACCACATTAGTATGGCGAGGGTTTAGTTTTTTAAAAATTAAGAATAGTCAGTCTTGATTGTATCAATTTACTATATATTACATTTATGTAAGTATTGTTATAAGAGCATTTTTTAAAACTTTCCCCTAATAAAGTTTTGAAAGAGTTGTCTCAGTATTCTCCATGTTGTAAATATGCCAAGAAAAGAGAATCCATTTGGGTTCTCTTTTTCTTTTAAATTTGAGTCCTTAACCTCAAATTTAAAAGACGCATTAATAATTGTGATAATTTAACAGAAAAATCACCTTAACATACAGCAAATACAAAAAAGACCGGATATAATATCCCGGTCTTTACTTATTATTGATTAATTGGATTTTCACAATATTTCTTTGCAATTGCACTTGCCATATCAATTGCCCTTTGTAGAGTAGCGTGTTTAGAACTAAAATCATAAGGCTCAAATCCAAATTCTTCATAAATTTCAAAGGAGATGCTTGTTACAAGTCTATACTTTGAAGGGATAGCTTCATTATCAATTGTTAAATGGAAATCATAACGATCATCAAAACATAATAGTTCAACTTTGAATGTATTATGTGTGCTTGCTTGGCGAAATTGATAATACTCAACTGGATATAAATAATCACCTTCATTTTTGTAGTTAAAGTCTTTAAAAAAAATCTTAATCAACGCCCCTCGTGTGTTTTTTGGGGATATTCCCTATTTTTATCATAAACTCTTACCTATTACAAAGTACATAATTATTAGATTTATTATTTATAGGTGTTTCAAAAACAATGGTTTTTGATAATTGTGAAATGAACAAAATTTAATCTTTGCAAATCGCTTAACTACGTTATCAAAACTATTGTCAAAATCATATTAACTTTAACTCCCCTTTATGATAAAATTATCTTGTAAAGGTTAGGTGATTTCATGAATTCATACATTTATGGCTACGCAAGGGTAAGTACTCAACAACAAGATTTGATTCGTCAACTAGACATGCTTCAAAATTATAACTGTACTGAAATTTTAACTGAAAAAGTAACAGGTACGAAAAGTGATCGTCCAGAGCTTACTCGATTAAAAGATAAAATTAGACCAGGTGATACATTAGTTGTTGAAAGCTTTTCTAGATTAGGAAGAAGTACCAAAGATTTAATTGAACTTGTTGATTTTTTTGAGAATAAGGGAGTTAAGCTAATTAGTATCAAAGAGCAATTTGATACTAATACACCTCAAGGAAAATTAATGTTAACAGTATTTCAAGCATTCAGCCAGTTTGAAAGAGACTTAATTTCTCAACGTACACAAGAGGGACTTGAAAGTGCAAGAGCAAGGGGGAGAGTCGGTGGACGTCCTCGTGTTAAGAATAGCTTCATTCAAAGGGCATTAAAGTTATATGATTCTAAAGAATATAGCATACAAGAAATTGTAAACATGACAGGTATTAGTCAGGCTACGCTTTACCGATACATACGAAAAAATAAATAAACTGAAAAAGATGAATTTGCTTATATAAAGAATTATATTATAAAATAGTAAGAAGAATAGAAAGACAGGGAGAGGAAACCCATGTCCACAAAATTAGTAAATTTACGTATTGATTTCGCTTTTAAACAGTTATTCGGAACGAAGGGAAACGAAGAGATTTTAACTGGATTTCTAAACGCTATCCTAGAAGAATCTTTAGATGTACCTATTGTATCTCTACAACTAGAAGATCCACATCTTCATAAATCTTATGAAGATGATAAGTTATCCATATTAGACTTATTAGCAACACTAGATAACGGAACACAAGTTAATATCGAGATTCAATTACGGAACACACATGATATGGTCAAACGCTCTTTATATTACTGGAGTAAACTCTATACATCCCAAATGCAAGAAGGGATGCCGTATCGTTCACTACGGAAAACAATTACCATTAACTTATTAGATTTTATATTATTCTCCCAGGATGATTCATTTCACACCATAGGACAATTATGGAATCCCCAAAAGCAACAGATACTAAGCGATGATATTGAAATTCATTTTGTAGAAATTCCAAAATTGGTCAAACAATGGCGTGAAGAAAAAGTAAATCCATGGGAAAATGCATTTGTTCGCTGGATGTTACTATTACCAGCACATGAAGATGAACATTTAACTCAAACATTGGAGGAGATTGCAATGAATCAAGATCCAATTTTACAAAAAGCGATGAATAAGTGGGAAAATATGAGCCATGACTCTTCTTTCCGAACAGCTTATGAAGCTCGTGAAAAGTTACTTCTAGATGAGCAAGCTAAGTTAGCACATGCTCGAGAAGAGGGCTTAGAGGAAGGCATTGAAAAAGGTATTGAGAAAGGGAAAATTCAATTAATTCGTGGTATGCATAAAAATGGTATGCCATTAGAAGACATTGCAAAATTCACAGGTCTAAGTACAGAAGAAATACGAAAATTACTATTGTAATACGTATTATTACAAAAACTTTGCGAAAAATATCGCAAAGTTTTTTATTTAGTCCTTTAAACATCAACTCCTTAAAATGTTTTTCCTTTTTTATACAGTTCGCTTTTAATTTATATTAGTGTGATTTTAAAAGTAAGTTGTACCGTTGGTAAAAAGTTTGATTAAAAATCCTATATAAGGGTTCACCATATATCATAAAGTTTACTATGTAAAAATGTTATATTCTTAAATACATCGTAGACTTTCTAATCTAATTATTGCTCTTTATGCTATAAAACAAGACTTCATAACAGAATAAAATCATATTCTCCTATAGCTATAGTGAAAAGTTTTCATATTAAATATTGGTAATTTTCTGCATAAATATTATCAATTTACATTTTTTTGTATTGATGCTAATGTGATTGTAATGCGTATCGTTCGCAAAAATATAATGATTTGCAATTATATGAAAAACACCCTTGTCTACTACAAATAATTGTATATTATTTGTGTACCATAATTATTTAAGGGGGATTAAAAATATGAAACGATTTAATCATAATTTAGACATAAAAAAATTAACAGGGATTGCATTAGCGAGTGCTATCGGTTTTAGTGGTCTTGGTGTTTTGGGGACGAGTGTAAGTGCCGCTGAAAATACAAATTATGTAACTGTAAACCAAGGAATTAAAGCTGAAGATATGTCTATGAGACAATTACAAGATGCTGTACAACAAAAAAATGACCCTTTTATTAATCAAGTTAAAATATTCATAAATAAGCATTTTCAAGAATCTGAATTTTTATGGGGGAAAGTAAGTAAACAGTTAAAAATTGATATAGTCGATTTATTGGTAGGAAATGAAAAAGATTACTCCAAGAAAGTCGATGCTGGCCTTAAAAATCATTTTAAAGAAGTACCCGCTTTATTAAAATTAGCTAGCCCTGGATTCGTAAAAGATTTAATTAAATTACTAGATTACTTACCAGAATAAAATGCAGCTATATTTTTAGAAGAAACTCATTCGAATTGGAAGAGTGGAGAAATAACAGCTGTTATCTTTATGGAAAAGTTAGAACTAAAGAAAAACACACTTTATAAAATAATGAAAGAACATAGAGAAGCAACGTAACATCTATCTTATAAGAATTGCTACTTTACTCCTATTAGTAAGTAAGCAGGTACTCCCATGAATTATCCAAAATAAAAAAGTCAAAGCCATGTGGTATACATGGCTTTGGCTTTTTTATTGTATTAATCTTCATCTTCATCTAATGTATTATGGTTATTCTTATAAACGTCCGTAGAAGTTCTGTTTAAATTTGTTATATGTGTTTCCTCACCAAATTCAGTACTATAATTAGGTTTTCCATATTCTTTACGATTCATCTCTTGATTCGCATCTTTCATCGGTTGAAACAACTGTGTTAAGCACATTAATCCACTTAGTCCAACAAGAGCAAAGATTACTCTTGCTAAAAAGGCATTCTGTCCACCAAATATTGTTCCTACTAAATCAAACTTAAAGAAACCAATTAGCCCCCAATTAATAGCACCAATAATAACTAAAGCTAAGGCAATTCGCTGTATAGTTCTCATGGATATAACACCTCCTTCTGTCTCAACTTTTAAAACTATGTACAGGAATACTATGTATTATTCCTGCTTGAATCGTTAGCTTTCATCTTCATTTAAAGTGATAGCCCATAATTCAACATAATTACATTCAAATGCCATAATATAAACTTTGACAAATATTTTAATGTTTTTATTGTTTAGTACTGCCATAAGACTGGATGATATTACGGTTATCTGTACTGTAATACTTAATATGGGTACTTTTTGCATCATATTAGCTATCATGTTAGTTGCTAGGATTCAATCTTATCATTAGAAATTAACAATGGTTTCATACACAAAATATCTAATACATACTGAATTTATTATTTTTATTTCTACAAGGGCTTCTTTATATTACAGAAATTAACCTTTCCTAAAACGGCTTGCTTCTTCTATTTTGCATAATATACAGCAGTACGTTCATACTACATATGAGCCGTTAAAAAGCTCATATAAATGGCTAACGTTTCATAACAAGTGGACAAAGCAGACAGTTTATTGAACTGACTGCTTTGTTTATTTTTTATATTTTATCTGCCTTTTTTCTTGGTTGGAAACCAGCTTGCCTTAGGGACTCATTCCAACTGCCAAAATACCTTACATATGTGGATAAGGCAGGCATATTAGGATCTTTTAATATTTCTTTGGCAGTCGGTAATTTTTGATAGGCATGAGCCCATTCCTTTAGCCTGGATAACAAAATCCTTCTTGTATACATATTGAGCATGTAACCGCCTTTTCATAGTTCTTCATTTATGAATTACTTTAATAAATCAAAAAAATAATACATACTGAAGATATTAAAAAGGCAAGCATCAAAATGTGCTTGCCCTTTCTTCTAACGACGATGTTCCACAAGATCAATTACACCTAAAACAACGTGAGCTAAACCAAATCCAAATACTGTATTTGCAATCATCTTATTGGATCCACGAGTTTGCTTCAAAGCATAGCCCGCAGCTGTAACTGCTGTACCTAATGTAGTCGGAATTAATCCTTCACGAATATTCATAGTAACGTCCTCCTAGTATCGCAGTTAGTAATACTGCTTTAATACTTTGGAATTAAAGTACTAAAACAAGTATTAGTATTTTCCTGTCTTGTGAAAATATGTGGAGTTATTTTAAATATCTTCTTTTAATTATGATACAGCGTAACTAAAAATGTTAATGCATAAGTTGTTTTAATACATTTACATGTTCCCTATCTTTATCTAAAATATCATGTATTAACATATGACTTTCTGGATCTAAATCACCTTGTACAATTTCTTCTGATATTTGAACACCATAATAACCTTCGCCCTTTAACGCGCTACTTACAGTTCCTTCTGTTGTATCTGGTACTGTAAATTGACTTATCAAACCTTGAAGAGAGCCAACTATTCCTTCATTATCAACCGGAACTCCTCCAAGATTTTGTATTCTTTCTGCTACTTTTAAGGCATGTTGTTTGTGATCTTGTTGTATTTTTTGAAATTCCTTTTTTATTTCTGGATCTTTTAGCTTCTCTATATAATGCTCATAGGCATGAATACCCATGTACTGCCCTTTTAGAAAGGCATTTAATGTATTGACTACACTCTGTTTTTCCATATCATCACTTCCTTTTTACGTTATCCTTTTACAGAAGTCGATCGATTATCCATACGTGTGTACAATACTATTAGTTAATTTTTTGTTATATCGTGCCTCTAAATCCTTTCTCCTCTTTCACTCACTTTGAAATAAATATCATTTATGTTTAATCACTTCCCATTAGGTTCATACTAACTTTTGTTTAAAAAATATGAGAAATGGAGTTGGATTAAATATGGAATTTGAAGGTAGAAATTCTACTGAATCTTCACTTCTTCATTATAAATATGGTCTGGGTTTATTTACTGAGAAGATGCCTAAACTAGCTGAACAATTTAATTCCTTTACAGAGGAATGCTTTAAAGAAGGCACCTTATCCAAAAAACAAAAACAGTTAATTGCTCTAGGTATTAGCCTTTATTCTCAGGATGAATATTGTATCATTTATCACATTAAAGGATGTCTAGATCAAGGAGCTTCAGAACAGGAGATCTTTGAGGCGGTGGGAGTGACAGCTGCATTTGGTGGTGGTGGCACTATGAGTCAGGCAGTAACTCTTGTACAAGAATGTATGCAAGAGTTACTGCAGTAATAGGAGTATCATCATGGATTGAGGAATTTGTTACTATTCTCTTATTAACATAAGAGAATAGTAACGTGCTTTTAACTTCAAAAATAGTCTCAATCCTTAAGTTGATGGATGAGTGGCGGGCCCCCTTTTACAAGGTGATTTTTATAATCTACATTTTGTTAAATTAATCCTTTTTAATTAAGAGGTTGATTTATAAGTATTACATATGTAATACTTTATTCATATGGATTACACGTGTAGTCAGAAAGGGGATATATATCTATGAAAAAGTTACCTAGAATTTCAGAGGCAGAACTAGAAGTCATGAAAGTATTTTGGACCCAAATAACACCACTAAGTGCAAAAGAGGTGGTGGAGCATCTTAAAGAACAAAATGATTGGAGTCCTAAAACAATTCGAACATTAATGAATAGATTAGTAAAAAAAAATGCGCTTTCTTGTAATCAAGAGAATAAAAGAATGTATACATACACAACTTTAATTTCACAAGATGCTTATTTACAAGAGGAAACAAAGTCATTTCTAAAGCGGTTTTATGGGGTTGCTTTGAAGCCTTTACTTGTGAATTTTATAAAAGAAGATAAGCTCTCTTCTGAAGATATTCAGGAGTTGAAACAAATTTTGGATGAAAGAAGCGAAGTTAATAAAAGGAAGGATAAATAATTATGCTGTATGCATTTTGGAATATTTACCTTCCAGTAACGTTTGAGTGGATTATAGACACTTCCGTTATGGCAAGCATATTAATTATCTTACTATTATGCTTGAAAGTGGTACTAAGGAATCGATTGACAGCAAGATGGCACTATTTGATCTGGTTTATCCTTATGATACGATTAATTTCACCTTGGTCTCCAGATAGTTCCTATAGTATATATTCGTTACTTTCAAAAGAAATTAAACCAATTCATTCCGTTTTACTGAAAAATCCAGAAGGGGTAGAAGGAGTGAATAGTACAGTAAATACAACATCTGATTTTACTGTACACAATTCGCAAGAATCTAATACTAATGTTACAGATGATACGAATCATGGCCCTAAGTATGAGACGTCACCGATATCAGTTTATGAAACGATTTCCTATATCTGGTTATTGGGAATTCTATGCTGTATTTTAGTAACGTTAGTTGTGAATAAAAAACTATCTCTCTATATACGAAAACAGCCCCTTATAACAGATAAAAGAATCATAGATATCTTTAATAGCTGTAAGCATGAAATGAAAATTAAAAAAAACATTCCGCTAATTTTTGCTGGTAAGCTTCCCAGTCCAACACTTGTCGGGATAAGAAAACCTTGTATTTTACTTACAGAAAAACATATCGATACGTTAAATGATAATCAATTAAGATTTATTTTTTATCATGAATTATCTCATTATAAACGAAAAGATGTGGGAATTAATCTGATTATGCATCATCTAGTGATACTGCACTGGTTTAATCCAATTATTTGGTATGCTAGCAAGTGTATAAGAGAGGATCAGGAAATTGCATGTGATGCACTAGCTCTTACATATGTAAATTCAGAAGATAATTTGGAGTATGGACATACCATTATCGCCTTATTGGAGCAACGTACGAATTGTTATCCAATACCAACAGTAGCAAATTTAAGTCGAAATAAACATAATTTAAAAAGGAGAATTGTAATGATTAAAAAGTTTAATAAAAAATCGTATCGCTTGTCAGCTTTGGGGATAGTGTGTGTAATTGGAGTATCTACATTCGCTTTAATGAATGCAAAGGCTGAAGAATCTTCTTCAAAAAAAGCAGAGTCACAAATTATAAAATCCGGTGAACAAAGTACGGAAAAACAATTAGTAAAAAATAAAGAAGGTAATCAATCTGAGCAAAAGAAAACGGAACAAGGGAATGAAAGTGAGAAAAATATTTCCCTTGAACAAAGTGACGTAGTAAGGGGGGATAATACAGGTGAAAGGAATGAATTGATAAGACATCAAGAAGGGCGTACTGATATGAAGAAAGGTATTCCTGTAACACTTAAACTTACAGAAAAGCAAAGACAGTCTCTTATTGATAGAGGGTTCCCTAAAGAGCAAACGGCTGAAGAATTTAAATCAACAAATCTTGTCCTAGTATCTTTGGTGAAATCTGTAGTCAATGAAGAGGGAATTGCAGTTCGTCCACCTCATGTTGGAGAAGTGGATGTAATACCTGCGGAGGAATACGAAACAAAATATGGAAAAACGTACTATGTCTACTTCCAGGCATGGAAGTAGACTGAAGGTTTATAAAATAGTAAAAATGTTATCTGAAATTGAATATCTAGATGTAAAAATGCTAGTTGAAAATAAAATAGTTTAATTAAGGGAAAGAATAAAATGATTATTAGAGTAATGAAGAGGATTATTAAATTAATACAAGCGAAAAAAATAATAAAAGAACGTTATATAACTTCATCTGTTGTAACAATTTTTAAAGTTGATAAATTTGAGTATGGATACGCTGCAGTAAGCCAAGAGCACATTCATTTATTCAAGTATGATAAGGAAAAGGAAGATGTTGTAAGGGTTCAAGCTTACCAGCTAGCGGAGTTTGACAGGGTAACTATTGAACATTTTGCTTTTAAAACACTCATGAAATTTATTGGTACAAATCGTACATTTATATTCACACCAATGCAACACTTTAAGGGTATAGAACATTTAATCCACTCCATTCCTTCTATCCAAGTTGTTACAATAAAACGCATATGGTTTCGTAAAATTATAGGATTCCGTTCCCTGCATAAATGGAAAATGTCTTTAGCTGTTATAGGTTATATACTGATCTCTGTCATGAGTATTAATCTCATTATGAATGAAGGAGAGAGCGATTCTAAAAAAGAAAAGCAAACATTAACAGCTAATCAGCAAATATTGGAAAATAGAATAAAAGGTGTTGTAGATCAAGTAATTGGACAGAAAAGGCTTATTAAATTAGAAATTAAAAAGGATATGAATTCAAAAGAAGCGGATAAACAAATAATTAATTTATCCTTACAAAGTAGGGAAGGTGTTACATTCTCAGATATAAAACATAGCATTTTAGATGACACGGCTAATATGTTATATAACTTAGCTTCTGATAGAGGTATTAATCAAATCAATTTCTCTTGGAAATTGCCACCGATAACAGAAAATACAAGTTTGAGAAATAATGCTCTAAAAATAACTTTTGATTATAAAGGAATACAAAAATACAGGCATGGGGCAGGTAATGAAAAAGAATTAACTAAGATAGCAATTAGGTACTGGAGCCATCCTAGTTTAGATGAATAAGAAAAAATAAAAAAGAATATAGATATTAAACCCTATAGAATAGACATTTGAAAAAGGGCTTTTCTATAGGGTTTCTCTTATATTATAAGAGAAAATTGAAAATAACAAAAAAAGTTGCAAAAAAAAATTAAAATTCTATTAAGTAACCTGTACATAAAGTTTGTAAGCGAAAAAGGTATATATTCGTTCAAATAAAGGGAATCACTATACAAGTCTGACTTAACAAAAGTTACCCCTATTATCGAGTTTTTATCTTGAAAGCAACGGATATATTATCATACATGTCAATCAATATGCTAAATTACATATCTAAAAAAGTATAATTTGTTAACATTTTCAAAATAAGGGTTATTCTTATAAAATTCTGTTAATATCAAACTTGTACCTATATAGAAAGAAGGGGATGTTTATATGTTTAAAAAAGTTATATTAGGGATATCATCATTAGCAATGGCATCGGTAGTTGGTTTAGGAATGGCATCGGAGGCATCTGCAGGACCAGCGGCACCTCTAACTTCTTTAAGTGTAGTGAAAGTAGAGTCACAATTGGGTGGGGTTGAATACATTACTCCTAATAGTTTTAGTACAACTAAAGATCATGGGGGAAGTTACTTATATGTTTACACAAAAGAAATAGGGTATGGCCAGTTTCCTTTTGCTAAAATGAATGGATTTGATGTGAAAAATATTGGTTCACAAATAATTGGTGGTAATCCTATTGTAGGTTGGGAATATAAATGGGATGCATCAAATCATCAAGAAGGGACTTTTGAATATCAAAAGACTTCAATAAACTATCCAAGAGATACGTGGCGTACTTCACTATATATTAAATAGTCAGTTTTATATATTCGTAGCATAAAAATCCCTGCACCTTGTGTGGGGATTTTTTCATAAAGAAAAGACACCCTAAGGTGCCTTCCTCCGACTTGAACCACTTTACTTTTAATAATATGTTTTGGACTTCTATCCAAATACAATTTTATCATATTTTCCGAAAAATAAAAGCGGATTCAATAACCTGCTTAATGGTTTTATATCACCATTTACTTGTGGAAGGAAATCGCCTTTAGCGTATATAGGAAAGAATAGTATTGGAGCTGAGTTTCCTGGCTCATCATAGTACTTCTTAGCTTTCTCTAAAACTTCTCTCTTACTAAATGGGGTAGTGACAGAGTAGTTGTCATAGACCGCAAAATAAGTAAGGTTGAACCAACAGTAGCCTTAAAACCACCTATTATCATAATTAATATAGAAGAAACTTATTCTAAATGGAGAAGTGGGGAAATAATAGCTATTATATTTACGGAAATGTTAGAGCTAAAGAAAAATACGTTTTATAAAATAATGAAGGAATGTGAGAGAAAAAAGTAGCATCTTTCCTATGGAAAATCCAATTTTTCCCTAGCTGAAAGAATCCTGGTTTTTTTGCACCAGAACAGTATTATATATATCGAGAAAAAATAAAAGACAACTCTAATTAAGAGCTGTCTTTTTGTGTAATAAATTTCACAAAATCTGAAGATATACAAACGACTATAATACATTATGGTTATTATTATAACAAAAACGAATAGTATTTTGAATAAAAAATATTTGAATGAGTTTTTGAGCTTTTTGTTAACAATGTTCAAAAATAAACTTTTTGTAAAGGTTTTCTTTGAATATGATTATTTATTTTAAAAATATAATCATGATTATTGTATTTCAATGGTTTCCTTATAAACCTTAGCTATATATTTAATAAAATCAATGACGGGATAGTGTATGAGTGAACGGTGCTGCGCAAATAGAATCCCTTCTTTTTCCATTTTCAACTCTTTTTGTTGTATCTTATTAAAATTTTGGTATACAATGTTTTTCCATTGATAGGATGAACCATGAAAATAACTCTCTCCTTTTACCCTGTGACTAAATATTATTTCTATTTTTTCTCTACGTTGTTTTTCCTTCATATGAGCTTCCGTTGACTGCATGTTTATCGCCTCTTCCCTTGGAGCTGTATACTGTTTCCAAAAATAAGGTCTAACTCATCATAGCTAATGTACAGTAATCTTGTTGGGAATTATCGTTTAAGGCTATCTCATCAACTGTATTTGTTTTTCAAGCGCTTAATCTAATAAATTGGATCTTACGTCTAAATAAGTTGATAATGTGTATAAAATACTATCAATCTTTATTTAACAATAAATAGAAAAACTCCATTTTGAAAAAAGATTGATCAAAATGGAGTTTCTTTTATAGCTAGGTACGAGTTTTTTATAAAAAAGTTTGATTATTTTAATACTCCTTATTGTACTAACGCACTTGTAATAAATAGTTTCTCAACACATTAATGCTCCTTATGCCTTTTCAATGAAAATTCATAGCGCATTGTATGTCTTACATCTTTGAATCCTTGCTTTTCATATAAAGTAATAGCGCCAATATTTTCAGATAGTACATTTAACTCTAAGTAATCTAAATTTCGATTTTCAGCCCATTTTTTTGCTTCTAATAACAAAGCGGAACCAATTCCTTGATTTTGATATTTGGTTCCAACAATTATATCAGTAATAAAAGCGTATTTATGTTCAACCAAACACTTATAGGATGGTGTGATTAGTTCTTGAATAAGTAAAAAACCTACTGTACCATTATCGATTTCAGCTATTAAAATATCCGAATCCTTTTCATTGATTGTCTTCCTGATAAACTCTACATCCTGCTTAGCAGGCTTTATATATTTCGGCTGAAAGTTTGACATTTTTAAAGTATCCCTTTTTATATGAAAAAATCATATAAAAACATAGCGCTCTTAAGGAGTTTTGTTACAAATTTATTATGTTGGGCTTAAAAAAAGGAAAGTAATATTTATTTGTAGAAAATTTTTAAGGATAAAAATGAATGTAAAAATAGGATGACTATCTATGATAAGAAAAGGGGCCACTTATATATGCTAACCAATGATTTAGATTTCCGATTAGAACCACGTTTAAAAGAACTGTATGAACAACATAAAATAAGAGCGCAAAAGATAGACTGGGGGTATCATGAGTTTTTACCTTGGGATAAGGGGATGGACTTTAAAAGAGTTCCTTGGGATGAAAGCCAAGTTACTCTTCCTTCTGGTGTAATTACAGCTATTGAAACAGCTTTATTAACAGAAGTAAATTTACCATGGTTTACAACGTATTTATCTGCAACTTTTAAAGGATCCCTTTCTGTTATTACGGACTTTATTCATACTTGGACTTCAGAAGAAGATCAACATTCGAATTTGTTGGAGACATATTTACTACTGACTCGAAGTGTGGACCCTAAACGATTACATGAATTAAGAAAGTCAGTCGTTGAGGGTGGATTTGAGCCCGATTTTCACACACCAATCGAAGCAATGACATATACGACCCTACAAGAACTTGCAACGATGGTGTTTTACAATAATGTAGCTAAGGTTGCAAGTAAGCATGATCCAGATCTTGCTACATTATTACGCCGTCTTGCAAAAGATGAAACTCTTCATTATGCGTTTTATCGAGACGTCATTCGAACACATTTGGAATTGGAACCTAATTATTGCTATCATATTGCCAATGTGATTAAGAATTTTAAAATGCCAGGTGCCGTCATGCCTGATTTTGAAAATAGAATGGCTGTGATTGCAAAAGAAGCGAATTATGGACCACTACAATATTTTGATCAAGTACTTGATGTAGTGGTTGATTATTGGGGGTTAAAAGACTTACGCCCCATTGCACCCCTAGCTGAAAAAGCAAGAATTGAGATTTTGGAGTACCACACAAGATTGAAAAAAATACGGGATCGATTTGGTCGTTTTCAAGGGAAAACGGATCTATGTTAATTAATCGATATTTTAGGATGTATATGGGCAAATTGACCGTCCCTTTATTGAGAATCTGACACACTCCCTATTGTTTTGGGGGTGTTTTTATTTAATTTAATTTTTAAAGAAAAAAGTAGTTGACACTAAAAATAATTTTATGATATTATAAAATATTTGATAAAAAAACACATATATGTTAAGGTTAAGAAGGTTACCATATATGGAGGTGGATTATATGTTTCAAATTGGCGATAACATTGTTTATCCAATGCACGGAGCAGGTATAATTGAAGCCATAGAAGAAAAAGAATTCTCAGGGAAAAAACAACAGTATTTTGTTATAAAAATGTCAATCAGTAATATGCAAGTCATGATTCCTATGGGTAAAATATTAAGTTCGAGTATACGCCCAGTTACTGATATACTTGCATTAAAACACATTATACACATTTTTCAGCATGGAGAATCAGATGAATTACTGCCGTGGAAACAAAGGTATAAAGTGAACACGGACAAAATAAAAACGGGTGAAATACAAGAAGGTGCTGAAGTTGTACGTGATCTAATGCGTATGAAAAAAGAAAAAGCACTGAATACAAGCGAAAAAAAAATGTTGGATAACGCACATGAATTTTTGATTAGTGAACTGGGATTAATTAAAGGGATCACTGAAAATCAATTAAAAAGTTTCTGTTAAGGTTCATTATAGATAATGTATTACATCCCCCGAAAATATCCTGAATTTTTCGGGAATATGATGATTATTAAAAGTAAATCATTTCAAAGACATTCAACTTCTTCAACTCACTTTTAGAGTAGGAACCTCTTTTGTTATTACTTCAATCTAATCCATTTTTATTTTTACATTTCTTTTACGAACGTTCGAAGTTTCATCAAATAACTCGATCAAATAGTCACTTGATTTTTGCAATCCTGATTCACACTGGCACGGACAAGGAGCCGTAAGGATGAAAGAGAGGTAGGGCTTTCATTGTTTTAGGTATATATATCTAAGTCATTATTTCTAGAAGAAAAAATAATCAATCTCATCTCTATCTTTAAGAATTTTCTACATTTACTGAGACAGTGAATAGTAATTGTTTATCTTCTTTTCATAAAAGAGATACGCGAGTTGGTAACATCTAAATATATGGTCAACGATACAAATTGATGGGATTTCTAGAACTAGAACCCATTTTTACAATTTATTTAACATAATAAGATGAAATGAAACAATAAGAAGGAGTGAAGATATGAAACGCATGCCAACGCAAGAATTAAGTAACGAGTTAAAGAAGCGGAAAGGGATTACTTCTATTAAGATTGAGTCTTATGAAAAAATTGAAGTTGGTGGAATTGTTGTAGATGGACCGGCTGTTATTTTAATTAATCAAGAATACCTAAAAATTGTTGAATGAAGAAAAGGATGATCCTTTACGAAAAGGGATGATCCTTTTTGTTTGCTGCAGCTAATATGGGATATACATAACTTTCATCTAATGTATTGGGGTTAAAAGGAAGGAGAGGGTCGGGATTATCATAGTGGTAAGCTTAATATTGGTAGGATTTCTTTTTATGTTATATAAATTAGTTGCTTAAAAAAACTAATTATTTGAACCGATAGATTGTTTTCTTTTTAAGGGCGAGATTTATTTTATAGGAAAATTGATAATTTTAAGGAGGAATTTAGATGTATGCAAGGAAACAACGCATAAAATACGAGAAGATGTCAAAGAACTATGAACGGATTTCTTTAGTTTCGTTGCTCCTATTAATTGTACTTGTTTGTAGTAGTGTAATTATCATAGGAGCTACAGGGGGGGAATATGGAGTGTTTTTGTTGGTAGCGATTTTACTTAACGCACGTATTACGAAAGAATCTCAAAAAAAGTATGAGCAGTATGCTAATAAAGGGCATATTTAAAATAACACATATTTTGAAAAGAACAACCTGAATGTACATTCAGGTTGTTCTTATATCATCACCTATTAACTAGCAAAAGGAACCTTATTAAAATGTTAGTTTCGTTCCTATAATGAATTATCCTTCTAGCATATTTAAAAGATTTACATCATATATTAAGAGAAAGAATGTAAGTTAGAAAGGAGTCTTATAGAATGAGTTATTTAGAGGGAAATGACTTGAGTGAACAAAATATGGTAAGTGTACCTAATCCCTACGTATATCAGACATTACAATCGATAATTGGTAAACATGTGGTTATTGAAACTGTAAGAGGCAATGTAAGGGGAGAGTTAAAGGATGTGAAACCAGATCATTTGCTTATTGAAGATACAGTACCATATATTGTACGCATTCAACAAATTGTATGGATTATGCCAAAACAATGATCAAATTACATCTAATTTGATTTATAACAAATTGGTTTCATAGACGACCAAATAAAAACACAGGGTTTTATCTCTGTGTTTCTTCAAATTTTCGTTTTTGGATATATGCTTGAGCATGAATAATTTCTTTCTGCAGTTCTTTTAATTCTTCCGTAGATCCCGTTTCAATCCTCATGTACGTAGTAACTAGACTAATCATCATATCCATCTTCTCTACTATATTTTGAATGACCTGTTCAGATTGCTCTTTTTTAGGGTGTTGTATTGCTATTAATACATTTTCTATATAATTGTTCTTTCTTTGCTGGATATCATAAATAAACTGTTTCGTGTTTGAGTTCATTTGTTTTCCCCCGTTTTGGATATATTTCCATTCTATCATATTTGAATGAAAAATATTGGATCCCCCTAAATTTACACCTGTCTCGCACATCTCCTTAAATATACAAACTAATCTAAATATGTCATTTTTGTGTCTAAACGTACAATTTTCTTTTTTTGATATGGTGACCCCATACCTCTCAAGCTAAGGTTTGGTATGGGTGGGAGAGTTGCAAGCAATTAATCATCAAATGAAAAAATCAATAAAAGCGATATATTTTGCGACTACAAGAGAAGAATTAGAAAGGGTAAAAGCAGAAATTGGAGCAAGACTTAAACTACTTGAGGAACAATTAGTGGCACAAAAGTCGGTCAATCGAAAACGAATAAACCAAAGAGGAGCAATTTAATATGTCGGTCTTTTTTATTTTGTATTAATTACGGCTTAGGTAAAGAAATATCTTTTACAAATTCACACTGAATAGGGTTGTCTCATAATATATAAAGATTGTTGTATTATTTTTTTAGAACAGGATGTGAATGTATGGAAGATGTATATGCAAAAATCGACAGCCTAAAAGCAGAGCAAAAAGAAATCATGCGAGATATTCGTAACTTGGAAACTCGTACAACTATAAATGAAAAAGATATTTCTACAATCAATAAGCAATTAGAAAAAATCAGTCTGAATACCACATGGATTTTACGAATTGTTATTAGCGCAATAGTTATGGCAGTTCTAGGGTTAATAATAAAAGGTGGTATTTAGGTTGTTTGTATAAAAGTATTTGCTATAGAGGGACAAGCGTCTCTCTTTTTATTTTGAAATGAGGTGGACAAAGTGGAAGAATGATAGGAAGTAAGAAGCGATGTTCAACAAGTTCTCAGTGTTATCAGCTTTGATGAGAAATATCATGTTGGGCATTTAACAAAACCTCTTAATCAGTTATGATTCTGATTCTTACAATGGTCTTAATTAGATTACAAAACGGAGTAATTGGAAAACAGGCGCGAATAGAGAGGGTAACTACAATTGAAGAGTTCAGGGGTAAGGGCTTTAATAGATAAATGTATTTATTTTATTCAAACCAAACTGAAGTTGAAGTAATGAACAGAGGTTTAGATAATTTTGTGGCAATTCCAATTAATGAAACAGTAGAAAAAATAAAATGGGACATGTCCAGATCCTCTTTTGTCAACATCTACCCCCCCCCTTAAAAAGTGAGGGAGGAGTTTTTCTGTACAGTTTAAAAATAATTAAAAACAAGAGGATGGTTAATAAAGTGGAATTGTTGTGAAAATAGTAGGATATATACTTTGAGGTGTATATCCTATAGAGGGATGATATTGTATGGTTTCATAATAAGGTATAGCGGGATGTTGATAGTATGGCATATGCTGCATTGCATGATATACTGCATGCATTGTTGATTGAGCTCCATGGGTTGTATAGACTGAGCCAATTGCCCTGTTTTTAATACAGTAAGGATTTATCATAATAATTCACCTCAGTTAATAATTAAATTGACATTTATATAATATGTCTAAAAACTAAACGCGGTCACATCAGGATTATGCAGATTTATAACGATAGTGAGATAAACCTAGTCATATCAAGTATTATCAATACAGGTATACTCTTTTGATAATATGGTTGTTTGACACATTATAAGGCTTTTGAATGTCTCATATACACTTATCAAAATTAAAAAACATCTTAACGTTGTTAAAATATGAGTATTCTCTAAACTAGAATCCTTTAAACGGGCCATTGAGCATTTTGGAGAATCTGAATTAGTATATAGGTTTTGGAACGATAAGTCCGGAAAAGGTAACTTGATTTCAAAGCATCCAGAATCCACTTAAAAAAGTAATAAAAAACACTCCTGAAAATTTTGTAATGCAGTTATAACTGGATAGCAATGGGTGCTACCCCATTATAAAATAAGAAAGAGTCCTGGATGTTCAGGACTCTTCACTACTTTAATTACTATTATGTATATATTTTTTTATTTCTCTCATGATCCTCCGCTTTAGTAACAACCCCTTCACGCAATGATGATTGCATGAAGATTTTTTGGAAGTTTACTTATTTTTTTGTCTCATTGACCCAGTTAATAATGTCCTGAATGACGTACTCGGGAACATTTGCAGGGATTTCATACTCACTAGGAAGACTTAAATCACCATCTCCTTCTGTAAAGGCATGGTTCAATTTCGGATATGTTTTGAACTGAATATTCCCGCGGTTTGAGAGTCCTTCTTGCCATCTTGTAAATTCATCTTTTACTGTTACTTGATAATCGCGTGCTCCTTGCAGAATCAATAATGATTCTTTAAGTGTTTTTGCTTCCTCAACAGGACGCCAGCGAGCAACATCATACATGAAATGCGGGGATGGATAATTGTAACCGGCTGGTGGGTGGTCTGGATCAAAAGTAGGATCCTGGTAATAGGCGAATTGTCTTTTTAGTTCATTGATTACTTCCTTTGGTGCCCCGAGGTATTGATACTGATCAATGAGCACATCAGTTATAGGTCGTGCGGGTGGTGCAAGTAATATACTGCCTCGAACAAGTGAAGAAGGTGCTTTGCTCAGTATACGCGGCATCGCGCCACCTCCTTGGCTATGTCCGAGAATGAAAATGTTACTTGGGTCAACGCCTTCCTGCTGCGCTGCTGATTTTGCTGCGTATATGGCATCTTCTGTTGTATCTCGGTCTAAGGTAATAGGTTCTTCACTCATCTTTAATGTGTGTTCTAAGGAACGTTTTTCATAGCGTAAGACTGCAATTCCGTTAGATGAAAGGCCCGCTGCAAGGTCTCTAAACAATTTTGTCCCCATGTTTGTACTATCACGATCATTCATACCAGAACCATGAACAAGAACAACAACGGGCACCTTTTCACCAGGCTTATGTTTCGGAATCGTTAACGTGGCTGGTAAAGGGTATGTAGAATTTCCAATTACGATTTCTCGTTCTTGATAGGAGGCAGGTCGATCATAGATAGGATGCGGTATGGCATATGTTTTTTTAGGTGTCCTTTGCCCAACTTCATCTACTTTCCCGCCTGGTGTGAATTTAAGCAAAACTGGAATCGTAGTTCCTTCGAACTCTATTGGAATCTCAACTGTCTGATGAACCAAGTTACGTTCTTTTACTTCTGCTGTTCCTATGTTTTTAATCCCACCACCACTACTTTGTGTCCACCAATCTTGCAATTTTTGTGCCGTAAACTTCGATTGAAAAGCAGCGGATGTTAATTGCAGGGCTTCTGCATATTTACCATGCTGGAGATATTCAAAAAATAATGTTGTACGATCGGTTAAAGTGATTTGTTTCTTTTCTACAGATTGTTCCGCGCGTGTATCCGCGTGAATAGGCGATGTAATTGGAAAAGATGAAACCCCTAAAGATAAGAGAAGGGTAATGGAAAGTGCTGATTTTTATATGTTCCGTTTTTTTGTCATGTTTTAACCTCCAAAATGCGATAGTAAGAAATTGGGGTGGTAATTAGTGGAATGGTTCCCTCTTGGAGTTTCGGTACATGTAAGGGGGAATCCTGCATAAATATCATAAAAAGCACGTTTGAAATAGTAGGGGATTATAGCAACGTATAGATACACGAACCCGCGATATACCATAGAAATCAATAGTTTTTCAGACAACTATTACAACCTCGTTATGATGTAGGGGAAGAAAAGCAATAAGAGATGGAGGAATAAGATGTAGAAATTTTTGTGGATGATTTCTACAATGTGTATCGCTTTAGGATTGGTAACAGGGTGTAGCAGCAAAGGTCACGTTTATACTCAAATAACATACGAGGATAAGGAGTTTGACCAGAAGATAGGAAGCGAAACAAAGGGAAATAATAATGAACAGGATAATTATGAAACCATATCCGTGCCTGTAAAAAAAGAAGAGTATACGGGTAAAATACAGCACCCAGAATTGATTGAGCAAACGATGAGGCCAGTACCAGGGGAAAATAAGAAGCAATACAAGAACAAAATCGTTAAAGCGACGATATCATTTGGTGGGAACTATGGTTAGTTATGTTGATACATACGAGTCATGTGGTGTGAGTTTTTATTGTAATCGTGTAATAGTAGGGAAAGGTAGGTTGCTGGAAACCCGCTGATATAAAGGTATCCACAATCAATTACTTATAATCAGTTTACATAACATATCTTATCAGAAGTTGTGGAAATTAAAGCGAAGTCTGTCTCAAAATGAAAAGAATTCTTATCTTATTGAGACAGTTAAAAGAATTTCAAAGCTATGTTTTCAATTCTGTATTATAATTAAATTGGGCTCAACTTTTACATAAAACAAGAGTAACAAAGAACATTTTTGAAGTAAAAAGCAATAAAAGAAACCATCTCTTTCGATATTATAAACACCTCAGTTTCGAGTATAATACAGCCGATTTAGCCCTAAGGGCTTAACTGAGCTGTTTTGTCTTAAATTTATCTAATTTTGAGTTTTTATGTTGTTTACACTCTATTAGTAAACGTACAATAAACAAAGATATGTAAAAGCGGACAGAGCTGGAATAAAAAATATTACTTACTGATGAAAAGTGAATAATGAATTCTGTTGGATGAACATAAAAGAATGGAAAGAAGGGAGAAAAAACATACTTCAACAACTTCGCGCGAAATACCAATTTTACGCAGAATAATACGATTATATAAAAATCAAATACAGTATCTAGGGATTTCAAGCCCAAGTGCATGAATTTTAGTATATTGGTATACGCCATATAATTGATATTTTATATAAGAATAATCAAATGCTGAATTACTCATAAACAATTTTTATAGTGAATTACATTTTAATTTATAAGAGCTTTTCTTGTGTTGATCTAACTAACTCCTGATTAACCTTGATTAAATTAACCAATTCACATTTTATAATGATTTTCAAACTGTGTTCATGTATTCATTTTGTTAGAACTTATATTTGAAAATCGTTTTATTTTATATACATATATAATTTTTATCGCCAAATATGAATTTATCACTTGGTTATCTATAACTTTTATTAGAATAATTACACTTTCCCATTCAATTTCGAGTGAATTTTAGTATTACATAATTTAATTATGTAAATAAGTTCGTGTAAAAATTGAATTTAATGCGAACTTGTGTTCGTGTGTTTTTTCTGTTATAGTATATATGAGGTGATTTTTATGGATTACAGCAAGCAACGTCAAAAATCAGTACATCGTAAGAAATTATACGAGAATTTAAATGAAATGCCCTTTTACATAGAAGAATTTGTGGAGTACAAAGAATTGCATGATGCCTCTCCCTCCACCCTACTGAATTATGTATATGATTTTAGAGTTTTCTTTAATTGGCTATTATCTGAACAAATTATTGAATTTAAGCCCATTAAAGACATATCCTTCTCTGATTTGGAGAATTTAAAGAAAAAAGATGTTGAGAACTTTATGAGGTTTTTAAAACTACAACAAAATATGCAGAATTCCTCTGTTAACAGAAAAATTTCAGCCTTAAAGTCTTTATTTAAGTACCTTACCTCCCTATCAGAGAATGATGATGGAGAATGTTATTTTTATAGAAATGTAATGGCTAAAATTGAAATACATAAAGATAAGGAAACATTAAATGCCCGTGCAAAACGTATGAGATCTAAAATATTTCATAATAATGATGATCAAGAGTTTTTGAATTATATTAAGTACGAGCATGAAAAGTCTTTAACAAAACATCAGTTGTTCTATTTCCTAAGAGATAAAGATCGTGATGTAGCTATTCTTTCCCTCTTTCTTGGTAGTGGTATTCGTGTAAGTGAATTGGCCGATCTTCGTATGGAAGATATAAACTTAAAAGAAAGATTAATTGATGTAATCCGAAAAGGAAACAAAGAAGATTCCGTATGGATTACCCCAATTGCATTGAATGATCTTGAAAAGTATATGGAAATTAGAGATAAGAAATATGCTCCAGGGAAGGAATTAAAAAATGTGTTTCTATCGAAGTATAAACATACTGCACAGCCTCTTTCGGTTAGGGCTATCCAAGATATAGTAGAAAAATATACTAAGGCTTATGGTAAAAAGATGTCTCCTCATAAATTAAGACATACACTGGCAAATAAATTATATATGGAGGAAAAAGACTCATTACAAGTGATGCAGCAACTTGGGCATACCAGCCAAGATACGGCCTTATTATACACACAGCTTGGAGAAACAACTATTAAAGATAGCTTAGGCAGAATAGGAAAAAATAAATAATAAAAGTTCAGCAATGCAAAATTGCTGAACTTTTATTATTTTCCCTGCTAGAGGTAGTAGTTTTAAATGTTATGTATTATTCATTTCATCTTTAATTTTATTATATAAAAAATACATAGTTTAAATTCTAATCTAATTGGTATATAAAAGCTCTCTCTTGTTAGATTATGTCACTTTACTCATAAGTATACCGCAATTGGAAGCATAAACTTGCCGGAAATTGCTTATTTTAGAAGAGATTTATCTAATTTTCCAAAGAAAATGGAATCATAACTTTGCCGTAAATTAATTATTAACCCATAAACTTTCCTTAAATTGTAATAAGAAGCATAAAGTTAACAAGAATTAAGGTATTTTGATGTTAAAAAAACTATTAATAAAAAGTCGATTTCCTGTACATTAAGAAATCGACTTTTTAATGAGTAATTTAATGTCTTTATTAGAAATGAGCTTAATTAAATTAAAGCTAAAATATCTTTTGGGGTATTTAATATATAATCAGCTTTTTCAAAACCTTCTTTTGTCTTTGAGCCCCATAAAGCGAGTGCGAATTTCACACCAGCACTTTCCGCACATTGCATATCGTATATAGAGTCTCCGATATATACGGCCTCATTATTAGGAACATCTAATTGTTTCAAACAAACTAATAGTGGTTCAGGGTGTGGTTTGTGTTTATCCGTATCACACGCACAAATTGTATGTTCGAAATGACCGCTTAGACCAAACGGCTCGAACTCATCTATTAATTCTTGCTTAGTTTTTGATGTAACAATACCAAGCTTTAATTTACTAGGGGATAACTCTTTAATAATGCTTTCTAATTCTTCAAATACGGAGACTTCATGAGAAAAATCTAGTACAGATTTGGCCCATTTCGGATGAACAACGTCTATATTTTGTACATTTAATTTTTTTAAAGTTTCTTTTCCAGGAATCCCTAATGCGAATCTTAAATCCTCTAACGCATAATCTTTCTTTAGTTCTTCCTTTAAAACTTTTTGTAAGGATTTTAGTATTGCTTTTTCTGTGTCTAAAATTGTACCGTCTACGTCAAAAACAAGAGATGTAATCAAAATAAATCCTCCCTATTTTTAATCATCACTCGCAATTACTACTTCAACACCGTTTTCTTTTAAAGTGTTATATAAATCATCAGACATAACTTGATTTGTAATGAAAGTGTCTATAGATTCAATCATTAAACCCTTATAATTTCGACGCTGATTCCATTTAGTGTGATCTGCCACTAAAATTACTTGATCAGCATGTTTTATTAATTCACGCTTGAAATAAATATCTTCTTCAAAACCATAGTATATCCCGTCTTCTGTAATACCAGCGGTTCCAATAAACACCTTGTCAAAGTGATAATCTTTGAGTTTTTCAGTGGTAGAAGTCCCTGTAGTATGTCGAGAAACCTTATTTAAAGTTCCTCCCAAAAGGTGAATAGTCGTATCTTCAGATTGAGCTAACATATAAGCAGTATCAATTGAATTCGTCACAATAGTTACGTTCTTCGATTGCAAATGTTGCGCTACAAAGTTGACTGTTGTTGAAACATCTAAATAAATCATGTCATTGTTTGCAATTATATTTGCAGCCTTCATTCCAATCAATTTTTTTGTTTCTAATTCAGTCTGTGACCGCTTTTGGTACGTATCAATTTTCTTATGAAAAGTAGCTAAAGCCACTCCACCATAAGTTCTAACTATTGCTTTATTTTTTGAAAGTTTTACTATATCTCTTCTTGCAGTATCTCGTGAGATATGAAACATTTCACACATTTGTTTTATATTCATGGTTTTATGTGTTTCTAAATAATTAAAGACTCGTATCAATCGTTCTTCTTGATTCATAAGTAACCTCCATAAAGATATATTAAGTTAAAATAAGTTTATTTTCAAGTTAGTTTAAGTGATTTGATACGAAAATACTATATAATTAAGTTGTTTTAAGTGAATTTGGTGGAATTTCATTTTTAATGCCTTTATAATTTTAAGCGATTTTATGAATGATTTAAAATTTTATCGTTGGAAGCATAAATTTTCCTCTAAGAAAAAGAACCATAACCTTGCCTAAACGGCAAAGTTATGGTTCAAATCACAGATTAAATAAATGATAATTTTAGATTCCTACAATTGTTGTTTACGTTAAATGAGAATTTAACGAACACTTAGGTGGATGATGGGAGTAACCCCCTTCCCCCATCTGTACAAGGACATGAAACTCCAAACTATTTGAACAAGAAAGTTTAAACTTTCACTTTTAGATTATTGGTTGGGACATGAAACTCTAAACCTAAATTTTATAGATTTACAGAACTAACCCCATTTAATCTTGTGTAAGATGCTCCCATTCTTACCTAATGACTTATACCATCATTCTTGTTAATGCACTCATGTAAATATAATGATTCAAATGGATTACGGGAATTACATTATCTTAAAGGAAAACTTTTCCCAACAATTCATATATGATTCAAAAGGTCTATGTATTTTTGAAGTCCTTCAAAATGTTATCTCGAACCTTTCGACACATTGATTTTTAAAGAAATATAACTACATCAAAAGGCGTACCTTTTGATACAATGAAATAAGCCTAAAGAGATAAAAATTCTAATCATAAAGGTTAGTTAATACTAATTTGTTTTTGACAGAAGTTTTGATAACGTATTTAAACAATATATACGATACCAATCTTGGGACATTTCGTAACTATCAAAAAGCTAAACGATGACATAATTTTCTCAATAAGTATTTTTTTGATTTTAATATAAATTTTTTACAATTAGTGTTATACCTGTATTAAGGGGAGCTTTTCAGTTAATTAGGGAGAAAAATTATAAAAATGATATGGGAGGAACAAAAAAATGTCATTGAAAAAGAAATTAGGTATTGGAGTGGTTTCAGCCGCTCTTGGCTTATCTTTAATTGGTGGGGGAACATATGCATATTTTAGCGATCAAGCTGTAACAAATAATACATTTGCTGCAGGTACATTAGATTTAGCTATGCAACCAACTACTTCACTTAACTTAGGAAATTTGAAACCCGGGGACAAAATATTAAAGAAATTCAATTTAACAAATAGTGGTACATTAGATATTAAAGATATCATGATGAAAATTGATTATACCGTAAACGATTTAAAACAAAATAATAATACAGAGGATTTCGGCAAATATATTAAAGTACAATTTCTTTGGGATTGGGATCCAGCAAAAAGCCCTGTACACGAAACAACTCTTGCAGAACTAAAATCACAAAGTCCAGAAATTGCCTCCAAAAAAGTATTTCATCCTAAGTGGGCTGAAACAGGGGGATTAAAGTCTGGGAAAATGGATTGGTTTTGGATGAAGTTTATATTTGAAGACAACGGAATGGATCAAAATGTGTTCCAGGGGGATAGTATTGCACTAAAAATGGAGTTCCAAGCCAATCAAACAGAGGGACAAGAAAAATAATTTTACGAACATATTGTTGGTAAAAAGTAAAACTGCTTACTACACATCCATACCAAAAGTCATTGATATTAGTATTTGCGCATGATATCAATGGCTTTTATAAAATTAACATTTTGTATTTTTTTATTCTATTTTCAAGGTATACGGTTGTTTGAACGTTGTATTTTGTGTTGAGCTAGAAAAACAAAAAGAACTTGTAGGAATCCCTACAAGTTCTTTTTTAGAGTCATACTATCAGTATGTCCAAGTTTAGGAGATTACTTGCAAGAGCTGCACCAAAACCAAATCATTTAACACCAACAGCATCAAATGCTTTGGTTACAGAGGTAACCTCAGCTGATTGTGTTCCATATAAATCTGCGGCTGACTGTACAAGAGCTTGTCTTGTCTGAGAGAATGTTGCCGATTCTGTGAGATATTGAGTATTTGCGCGATAAAAGATTTTACCCATTTTATCTTTACCAATACCGTTCACAGTTACTCCATAATGAGTACCACCCTCTGCAACAAGATACGCTGCTTTATTGATAATCCCACTATTTGTGTGTACTAATTTGCTTTGATTCGTTCCTGTATAACGTTTAGAATAATGGTCTGGATCACCGTATTGTGTTGGATCACTCATAGAACGAAGGGCTTGTCCCGATTGGAAGAATAAATCTTCTCCGATTAGATAATCGGGATTTGAGTTATTATAATATTCGATTAATGTTCCGAAAATATCTGACATTGATTCATTAAGTGCGCCAGATTCATTTTGATAAATTAAGTTGGATGATGATTCTGTTACTGCATGTGTTAGTTCATGACCAACAGCATCAATTGCGGCTGTAAATGAACGGGTTGATCCATCTCCATCTCCATAAACCATTTGTTTTAGGTCTGGATCCCAAAATGCGTTTTCATACTGTTTTCCAAAATGAACAGATGAAACAATTTTGGCTCCATTTCCGTCATAGGAATCTCTTCCCTGAACGTTTTTATAATAATCATATACAATTCCGGCATAAGTATGAGCATCCACAGCTGCCTGTGCATTTTTGCTTGTAAAACTGTTAGTGCTGTTACTTAAAAGGACACCTGGGAGAAACGAAGTGTCATCATCACTTCCTTGATTTTGTGCATCATACGTATAAATTCCCTTTCCACGGGTCTGATCTACTAAATAATAAGTATTATTAGATTGTAAGAGATTCAAATTTTTTGTATTTCCAAATGAATCTTTTCCTGTTCCCGTTGTTGTTGTCCCAATAATATTTTTTGGGGTGCTTGCTGTATGTAAAACTTCAATATGATCTAAGATTTTTCCAGTCTCTGCTTCTACAAAATAATCATGGTTACCTGGTTGTGGAGATAAAAATCCTAAATGAACATTATATGCATAGGATACTGTGTCATTTTTTGCATATACTACAAGTTCAGATGTCGGTTTTACATCATAGTTTGGTTTAAAACTTAGTTCCTTTTCAGCAATAGACACTGCCTCATCGGCAGAGACTTTTTGATTTGGTTGTTGTAATTTTTTATCTAAATCAGGAATCACGGTTCCAGAAAAAACGGTTAATACCCCCTTATTATCAACATGTGCAACTTGTGTAGATCCCCATACTGGAACACCGCTATATGTTTGTTGTAATCGAACAACTTTTGCACCCAAATTGTCATCTTCTTGTTTCTTTACAGTGAATGATTCTTTAGCACTTTTTGTACCTAGTTTATATTTGTCCTTATTTTCATCAACATATCGAAATACTACATCCTCAGTTTTTGTTGAAGATGGTGTAGTCAGCTGCCCAGAAATAAATTCTGGGGACTTAATGACCTCATTATACTTCTCTGTAGACAGCACATTACTTGATGTAGCGGCATAGCTATGTGTCGGTAAACTAATTGATGTAGCAATAACACCAGCTGACAATAAAACTGCTAGACTTTGTTTCTTTGTTTTCATATTTTCTTCTCCTTTGTTTTTACACCCTGTTTTAAACAGAATATTTATATTTTTTGAAAATTATATTTTTATATATAGATTCTGTAAAGGTAGGAGATTGTAATAAATGGGAAATAATTCATATTATTTATATCTATTTACTTATAATTCTGGTTGTAGAAGACCTTAAAGTGTTGAGTTTTCTAGGTTTTCATAATGAATATGCAATTTCGCATATCGGATAAATTTTAATTGGGAATCGTTGTCCATCCTCCGAAAAAGGGGTGCGGCAACGATTACTTCTTTTTGGATCCACTTACAAAACTAAAACAAGAAGCTGTATATAAAAGGGGGCATCATACACGCCCATCAAGCTAAAATTTGCAAGAATAACCCCTTACTACTTCAAAAGTAAGGGGTTATTCTACCGATGTTGTATAGTAGGGGTCACCATATCAAAAAAGAAAATTGTACGTTTAGACATAATTTGGACACAAATCAACCGGTTCCCTGTACGTTAAGGAACCGGCTTACTTACTTTACTACTTTTATATATAGATTTTGTCTCGTAATGGTCTTAAATTATTAAAATTTGTTTTTTCATTTAAGTTCCAAACATAGTCACCCGTCAATGTAATATGTTCCCAGCCAAGTGGGGATATATGTTGTAAATATTCTTCTGGAATGTTTACGCCTTTTGCACGTAATGCATCTACTGCACGCGATATATATACAGTATTCCATAATACAATTGCAGAAATAAGAAGTTGCAAACCGCTCGCTCTATGTAATTGATCCTCATAAGAACGATCACGAATTTCCCCTAATCGATTAAAACACACAGCTCTAGCAAGTGCATGTTTTGCTTCACCTTTATTTAAACCGACCTGTACACGTCTTCTAAGCTCAGGGCTTTGCAACCATTCTAATGTATATAAAGTTCTTTCAATTCTTCCTATTTCACGTAAAGTTACAGATAAGCTATTCTGCCTTGGATAGACCGCAAGTTTCTTGAGAATAAGGGAAGCTGTGACGGTCCCATTACGAACAGAGCTAGTTAATCGCAATAAGTCATCCCAATTTTCTCTTATTTTCTTTGTATGAATTGTTCCACCAATCATAAATTCTAGATGTGGTTGATTTATGAGCTTTTCAAAAGTATAGATTTTATTTTTATTAAACGTTTTAATCGAAATCCTAGCATATGACACATGGCAAAGACATGGTCTACAAAGCCCGCTGCGTCCGTATAATGTTCTTCAATTTCCAAATCTGTTTCATGATATAGTAAGCCATCAATAATATGTGGCGCTTCTTCTGAAGAACTAATAACTTGTACATAAAAAGTACACCTCCAATTGTCTTTCGTGTCTAACAATTGGGGTGCACATCATAATTGGGCGGCTTTTTTTATTTCCTCTATTCAAAATCTATTTATTCATTTTACTTAAAGCTTTATCCATTTGACGTTCATTAGCTTGAGTAGCACTACTTGTTGCATTTTCTACACCACGGTAATTATATTTAGAGTTTTGCCAGAAATCAAAAGCAAAATCTTTTAAATTTTTATCTGATGCATTTTTATCAACAACTTGCGACTTGAAAAGGTTGTTTAACATGTATTCATGGTTAGATACATCTTTAATATAGTTTTTATCTTTATATTCTTTAATAATTTCGTCACCAAATTGTTTAACTTCATCTTTGGATGGTTTGTAACCTTGAGCATATTTGCTTACTTCATCAAACTTTTCAGTTGTAGATTTATCACTCGATGCAAC
>NZ_JBIYCW010000016.1:0-116574 GCF_044908115.1 Bacillus sp. RC51
AAACCGGAAACAACAGATCCAGAGAAGCCTGGAACAACAGATCCAGAAAAACCGGAAACAACAGATCCAGAGAAGCCTGGAACAACAGATCCAGAAAAACCGGAAACAACAGATCCAGAGAAGCCTGGAACAACAGATCCAGAGAAGCCTGGAACAACAAATCCGGAGGAACCTGGAACAACGAATCCAGAGAAGCCTGAAAAAGAATTACCGAAGACAGGACAGAAAATGCCTGTGGAACCATATATGGGAGCACTTCTTATAATGATGAGTTTTGGGTTACTCGTATTAGGTAGAAAACAACAGAGATAATAAAAGTGGAAAGGTATCCTCAAAGTATTTGAGGGTACCTTTTTAGCATAAAAAAAAGCATCTAGCAAAAGTACTAGATGCAAATAAAAACACAAGGGAAGATAAATGTCTTCCCTTTTCCCGTAAGTAATTATATCAAAAAAATTATAAAAAACTAGCTTTATTTTTAATATAATGAATGTGTGAAGCTATGAAAGTAAAAGATTACACTATTTTCGTAGTGTTTTTTATTAAAAGGAGTGAATTATAGTGCTCGGAGTAAAATTTTATGATTGGAAAAAACAACGTCCTAAAAAACATTATTTGCGTGTGCATGAAATTAGGATTTTTGAGTTAATTTTCTCAAAGAAAATTAACGAGTTTGAAATGGGATTGGGAGAGATTGAGCAAGTTACTGTCTATTGTTTAGCTAATGAAAATACTGATATTTCATATAAAGTGAATAGAGCTTTAGGTGAAATTTGTGTATATGTTCCTTACGATTTTATGGAATTTTTAACACTTGATTCAGTTGAAGAGAAATACAATGAGTTTTGTAAATTAGTACATCAATATGTTATCCCCGGACTTGAAGAAAACTCTACTCTCTCACCACCTATTGTTAGAAAGTATGTCGAAGAGTCTTTGGGAGAAATTGTGAAACGAAACTATGAAGGGATATTTTTAGTAGGAAAGACACCTAAAAAAAGCCCAAGCCGTAAGAAGATAGCGATATTAAAAGGAATTCATCGTGTTAAAGGTTTCCAACTACGATGTGAGGTGTACGATGAAAAGGGTTTAAAGATTCGCGATCAATTATTGGTGGAAGAGGTAGGTAACGAAATGGTGTATTCAAGATTTTTAGGCACATTAAAATGGGAAAGTGAAAATTTAATTGTGGTCAAATCAAAATCTAGTAGTTGGAAAGAAGAAATTTATATTTAATAATAAAGCTATTATAGAAGAAATGATTTGTAGAAAGAAGAGATGCTATTGCTTCTTCTTTCTTTATGTTTATTCGATTAATGAAGGGGATTTTAAAGAAATGCTCGACATAATGTAAGAAACTATAATTTTACAAAACTGTATATAACAACTAATATATAAGTAATAAATTCATATAATTGGAGTGATGAGATGCAGCCGTTAGAAAAGGAGATTCATTCTAATATGCTAAAAGTGTGGAGAATTCATGCTTTAATTGGGGCGGCAGTTATACTAGCAGTCGTAATTGCGTATTTCTTTTTTATGATTAACTTTAACTGGTGGGGCTGGTTGTTTGGATTGTTAGTGACAGGAGCAGTTATATACATACCACTCGACTATTTTGTATTTCCAAATTTACGTCAACGTTATTATAGTTACAGATTAAATGAAGAAGAGATTGAGATTCAAAAGGGAATGTTCGTTGTAAAACGCGTACTTATTCCGATGATTCGCGTGCAGCACGTAACGATTGAGCAAGGGCCAATTATGAGAAAGTATAATTTAGCAGAATTACATATTTCAACAGCGGCAACTTCTCATAGTATTCCAGGCTTAACGAAGGAAGAAGCAGAGCAGCTGAAAAGACAAATTGGAGAACTTGCGAAAGTGAGTGATGAGGATGTATAAGAGGCAACATCCAATCACAATTTTATTAGGTATTCGAATTGCGACTTTGTTGCCTTTTATTTTTCTTGTTTTATTTCGTTCAGATGGTGAAGTAAAACCTTGGTATTTCTTACATCTTGTTCTTTTGTTTGTATTATTTATTATGGCTATTTTTTCAGCTGTAAAATGGTATTTCAAAGTATACTGGGTTGTAAATAATATTGTACATATTAAACACGGTGTTTTTGTGAAGAAGGAAAGTTATTTAAATAAAGATCGTGTGCAAAACATTAGTACATCTTCTAATGTCATTTATCAAATGCTTGGGCTTACGAAATTAAATATAGAAGTAGCGGGCGGCGGTAGTGAGCCGGAAGTGATGTTAGCTGGTATTAAAGAAGATGAAGCGAAGGAACTGATTGCCTTATTAAATAAAAAAAGAAGCGCTGCGAGTGAAGAAGTACCCATGGCAGAAGAAAGTAAGACGATTTATCAGTTAACGATGAAAGAGATTTTAGTAGCTTCCATTACGTCTGGTAGATTCGGATTAGTGTTTTCTGGATTACTTCTTATTTACACAGAGTTTAATCAATTTCTTCCAGAATGGCTCATAAATAAAGTGGAAGCGTATGTGATGGATAACGGTGTATATGAATTAATCGTTATGGCCGCGATTTTAATGGCGGTTTCGTGGGTCGTTTCGACAGCTGGTTATGCGCTAAAATATGCGAACTTTAAAATAGAGCGAAACGGAAATGAAATTCGTATTGTGCAAGGGTTATTTGATAAGAAAGAGTTTGTCTTAAAGCTCCACCGCATTCAAGCAATTACTGTGAAAGAAGGAATTCTCCGCCAGCCTTTCGGTTATTGCTCTGTCGAAGTGGAAGTCATTCAAAGTATAGAAGCGGCAGGGAATGAAGTGATGTTACATCCTTTTATGAAGAAAAAAGATGTACAGCAGCTACTTGCCTATTTACAGTTGCCATATGAAATAGAAGAGGAAATCGTTCATTTACCGAAGGCTGCATTACGCCGTTACGTCGTAATGGGCTGGATTACAAGTGCTGTGCTCGCTGTGCCAATCGCTGGTGCGAGTATATATTTTAAACAACATACTGCGTTGTTCGTTCTTATACCGCTATTTATTGTATTTACAATACTTGCATACGCTAGATATAAAAGTGGTGGATATATGATACGAGACAATCAGTTAGTAATGGTGCACCGAGGTCTCGCGAAATATACAGGGATCATGCGAAGAAGACATGTTCAAGTAGTAGGATATAATCAGTCGCATTTTCAAAAGAAAGATGAGTTATGTACAGCTGCTGTAGCGGTGGCGGGACATGGTTATGAAGTGAAGCATATGCGAAAAGAAGACGCGCTTCGCATATATAATTGGTACAAAGAAAAAGGAAACACCGTGTAATGGTGTTTCCTTTATTTGTGTCGTGATTTGTCGATAAGTCGATATATTCGAAAAATCGCCGATATAATTTCATATACCGCCGACTCCGAACTCCGAAAATTAAACTAACACATCAAAAGTAGTCACGAACGACGGGCGAGAGAAAATGCTTTTTTGCTGTTCTGCATGTGGGTGCGCCTGAGCCTGAGCTTGTCCCTCTGCTTGTGCAGGACGTTTTTTATGAGCGTTTTCGAATGAACGTGATTCCGTCCAGTCTTTAAAGTTTTGCTCAGTTTCCCACATCGTTAAGATGACATATGTATCGTTACTTAATGGGCGAAGAACACGGATTGCTTGGAAGCCAGGCTCATTTTCGATTAGACCAGCACGGTTTTTAAAACGGTTTTCAAATACTGGGCGACCTTCGTCTGTTACAGAAATGTTGTTACAAACGATGTAGCCAGGTTGTCCTTTAAATTCTCCAACAGCGTCTAATACGTCATACTGAAGTGTGGATTCCACAGATTCTTCAGTATTTTCTTTATAAAACATATCTTTTTCGTTATTTTTTGCAGTGAAATGTGCTTGTTCTAGAGGTGTTTCGTATGAAATAATAGCCTTCATTTTAATGCCCCCTTTATGGTTTGTCTCTATTATATCAATTCTCTTAAAAAACTTCGAAGATTATATACATAAAGATACTTCTTTTTCAAATAATAAATGTACCATCATTTGGAAAGAAGGCCGATGTATGAAGAAAGCAAAGTGGACTTTATTAGGCGGGATAGCAACGTTCGTAGTAGCGATTGTACTCTATAAACTTATTGTGTTAACTGGTGGCTATATGATGGATGAAAAGCAGCTTGTTTTCCACTCTTCATCACGTATCGTTGACCAGAAAGGAAAAGAAATTACGAAGTTATATGTAGAAAATAGAGAGCTCGTGCCGATTGAAGAAATTCCAAAGTACGTGCAGCAAGCATTTATTGCTGTGGAAGATTCTCGTTTTTATGAGCATCAAGGAATTGATTACCCTTCTATATTTCGGGCGCTTTATAAAGACGCGTTAGCTGGAGAGAAGGTAGAAGGCGGTAGTACGATTACGCAGCAACTAGCTAAAAATGTCTTTTTAACTCGCGAAAAAACATTTACGCGTAAATTGAAAGAGGTCGCAATTTCTCTTCAATTAGAGCAAAAATATACGAAGCAGCAAATTCTTGAAATGTATATGAATCATATTTATTTCGGTCATGGGGCATATGGTATTCAAGCGGCAGCAAAGTTGTATTTTAATAAAAATGTAGAAGATTTAACAGTGGAAGAGGGAGCTATGCTTGCAGGGCTTCCGAAAGCGCCAAATGGCTATTCACCGTACTTATCCCTAGAAAAGAGTAAAGGGCGCCGTGATCTTGTTTTGTCACTTATGCATAAACAAGGCTATTTAACAGCGGAAGATAGTGTTCGTTACCAAGGGAAAACAATCGCTCTTTATAAAAATTCAGATGAACGTGAACTCGCATATATGCCGTATATCGATATGGTTATAGATGAAGCGGCGCGTTTATATGGTTTATCGCATCAAGAAGTACTGCGCGGAGGATATACGTTTGTCGTACCGATGGATGAAAAAGTTCAAAAGGTAGCATATAACCAGTTTCAAGATGCGAGAAATTTCCCTGGTAAAGAAAACGGGGCGCAAGGTGCATTTTTATTAATGGATAATCAGACTGGCGGAATTAAAGCCGCGATTGGCGGAAGAGAGTATGTTCCGAGAGGGCTTAATCGCGTTTTTGCAAAGCGGCAGCCTGGTTCTGTTTTAAAGCCGCTTATCGTATATGGACCTGCACTTGAGACGAAGAAATATAATCCATATTCTTTATTAACGAATGAAAAAAGTTCGTTTGAAGGTTATGAACCTCGAAATTATAATCATGAGTATACGAAAGAGATGACGATGTACGATGCGGTATTAGAATCAGCAAATGTGCCAGCTGTATCTTTATTAAATGAATTAGGGGTAGATGAGGGAAAGCAATATTTAGAGAAAGGGAATGTTCATATTGCGGACTCAGGTTTAAGCACAGCACTTGGCGGGCTGAAAAATGGTGTGTCTCCATTTGATCTTGTAAAAATGTACCGATCTTTTTTAGCAAACGGGAATATTATCGAACCGCACGTTATCGATAAAGTATTAAATAGACACGGAGCAGTCATTGGAGAATCATCAAAAGCTGAAACGAAAGTCTTTTCGAAGCAAACGGCATGGTATATGACAAAGATGCTTGAAGGAGTTGTGAAAGAAGGTACGGCGAAAGCTGGCGTATATAGTGGAGCTTTAGCTGGAAAAACAGGCACAACTTCACTGCCGAATGATGACAATGGTGCGCGTGATATGTGGTTCGTTGGATATACACCGAATTTAGTAGGTGCAGTTTGGATTGGCTATGACCGCACCGATAAAGAGCATCAATTACAAGATGGAAATGCATCTGCAACGATGTTATTTAAAAAGATTTTAACGAAAGCAAATATACAAGATAAAGCGAGTTTTCATAGGCCAAAAGGTGTTGAAACAATTGGACTGCCAATTCGTTTAGATAAGATTCAAAACGTGGAAGCAAAACTAGCATTTAGTCCTTTCGGTTTATTTGCAATGAAACTAAGCTGGACGCCGCTTCCTGATGAGAGAATTATGTACCGGATTTATAAAGTTGAAAAAGGAATTCATACTCACGTTGGAACGGCAAAAGGAACAGGGAAATATGAGGAAAAGTTTATTAATATATTCTCAAAACCAAGTTTTTACGTTGTGCCATATAACACACAAACGAACCGTGAAGGAGAAAAGTCAAAAGTAGCTAAACCGTAGTTTTTCTCTGTGCTATAATAAGAATGTTGTGAAAATAGTAAACGTTTTTACGAACGTTTGTGTCAATTTAATGAACAACGTACATAATGTTATGCATTTTGTTTTTACAAGCTGTATAGTAAAAAAAGATAAATATCGGAATAGAGCATATTTAAAGAAAAAGCATTGGTAAGGAAGGGAGCTAGGGTCTTGGTAAGAACTATAAATGAGACATTTTTAAAAGCATGTAGGGGGGAACGTACAGAGTATGTACCAGCATGGTATATGCGTCAAGCAGGTCGTTCACAGCCGGAATATAGAAAGATAAAAGAGAACTATTCTTTATTTGAAATTACACATAATCCAGAGTTGTGCGCTTACGTTACAAAGTTGCCAGTTGATCAATATAACGTAGACGCAGCAATTCTTTATAAAGATATTATGTCACCACTACCTGCAATTGGTGTTGATGTGGAAATTAAATCTGGCATTGGTCCAGTTATCGATAATCCAATCCGTTCTTTACAAGACGTAGAAAAATTAGGGGAAATCAATCCAGAAGATGACGTACCTTACATACTAGATACAATTCGTTTATTAACGACAGAAATGTTAGATGTACCGTTAATCGGTTTTTCAGGAGCTCCATTTACGTTAGCGAGCTATATGATTGAAGGCGGTCCTTCTCGTAATTATCATAATACGAAAGCGTTTATGTATGCAGAGCCGAAAGCTTGGTTCGCTTTAATGGATAAGCTTGCAGATATGGTTATTACATATTTAAAAGCGCAAATTAATGCAGGAGCAAAAGCGGTTCAAATTTTCGATTCTTGGGTTGGAGCAGTAAATGTAGCGGATTACCGCATATTTATTAAACCAGCGATGGAGCGTATTTTTGCAGAAGTTCGTAAGGTGGGTGTTCCAATGATTATGCACGGCGTAGGTGCTGCACATTTAGTGAATGAATGGCACGACTTACCGCTTGATGTAGTAGGTTTAGATTGGCGCTTACCGATCGAAGAAGCACGCGCACGTGGTGTTCACAAGGCGGTACAAGGAAATATGGATCCTTCATTCTTATTAGCACCTTGGCCTGTTATTGAAGAACATGTAAAAGGTATTTTAGATCAAGGGATGAAGCAGCCAGGTTATATCTTTAACTTAGGTCACGGCGTATTCCCAGAAGTAAATCCAGATACATTAAAACGCTTAACTACATTTATTCATGAGTACTCTAAAGAACAGTTAGCGAAGTAAAGGAGATTGTCTGTATGAAAAAGAAAATTGGTTTGCTTGTAATGGCATACGGAACGCCATATAAAGAAGAAGATATTGAACGTTACTATACACATATTCGCAGAGGAAGAAAGCCAAGTCCTGAAATGCTAGAAGATTTAACAGAGCGTTACCGTGCAATTGGTGGTATTTCTCCTTTAGCTACTATTACATTAGAGCAAGCTAAAAAGTTAGAAACGCGTTTAAATGAAGTTCAAGATGAAGTAGAGTACCACATGTATCTTGGTTTAAAACATATTGAACCGTTCATTGAAGATGCAGTACAAGCTATGCATAAAGATGGAATAGAAGATGCAATTGCACTCGTTCTTGCCCCTCACTATTCTACTTTTAGCGTGAAGTCGTATGTAGGACGAGCGCAAGAAGAAGCAGGAAAACTTGGGAACTTAACAATTCACGGCATCGATAGCTGGTACAAAGAACCGAAATTTATTCAGTATTGGGTCGATGCAGTGAAAGGTATATATAACGGTATGTCAGAAGCAGAACGTGAAAAAGCAGTGTTAATCGTATCTGCACATAGCTTACCAGAAAAAATTATCGCACTCGGCGATCCATATCCAGATCAATTAAACGAAACAGCTGACTATATTGCACGTGGTGCTGAAGTAGCAAATTATGCAGTTGGCTGGCAAAGTGCCGGAAATACACCAGATCCTTGGATTGGTCCAGATGTACAAGATTTAACGAGAGAATTAAATGAAAAGCACGGCTACAATTCATTCGTATATGCACCAGTTGGATTTGTTGCGGAACATTTAGAAGTTTTATATGACAATGACTTTGAGTGTAAAGTGGTAACGGATGAAATTGGCGCGAAATATTATCGTCCAGAAATGCCAAACGCATCGGACGCATTTATCGACTGTTTAGCAGATGTTGTATTAAAGAAAAAAGAATCTGTAATGTAAGTAGAAAGGGGGAGCTTACTTGAGGAAAAAAGTTGTGATCATCGGCGGTGGCATCACAGGATTGACAACAATGTATAACTTACAAAAAGAAATTCGTGAAAAAAACTTGCCGATAGATGCATTGCTTATAGAAGCGTCTGGTAAACTTGGCGGGAAAATTCAAACCGTTCAAAAAGATGGATTTACAATTGAACGTGGCCCTGATTCTTTCTTAGCAAGAAAAAAGAGCGCAGCTAAGTTAGTGAAAGAATTAGGACTTGATGCTGAACTTGTAAATAATAAGGCCGGTCAATCGTTCGTTCTCGTAAACAATCGGTTACATAAAATGCCGAGCGGTTCAATGATGGGAATTCCAACGCAAATTACGCCGTTTCTATTTTCCGGATTGTTCTCCCCAATTGGTAAACTAAGAGCTGGTTTTGACTTATTAATGCCTAGATCAAAACCAGTTTCTGATCAATCACTCGGGCAGTTTTTCAGGCATCGCCTTGGAAATGAAGTCGTTGAAAATTTAATTGAGCCATTATTATCTGGTATTTATGCAGGGGATATTGATGAAATGAGTTTAATGTCAACATTCCCTCAAATTTATCAAATTGAACAGGAGCACCGTAGTATTTCACTCGGTATGCGTACGCTCGCTCCAAAGCAAGAGAAGGCTGAATTGAAAAAAGGAATCTTTAAAACTGTGAAAACCGGTTTAGAATCTATAGTAGAATCTCTTGAAGCGAAGATTCCTAATGATATGGTAATGAAGGGAACTCGTATCGAAAAGGTTGCAAAACTTGGTGATAGTTATACGATTACGCTTAGTAACGGAAAAGAAATGGAAGCAGACGCGATTGTAGTTGCGACGCCGCATAAAGTATTGCCATCTATGTTTGCGCAGTATAAGCAGTTTCGTTTCTTCCGTAACATTCCGTCTACATCAGTTGCAAACGTGGCACTTGCTTTCCCAAAATCTGCAATTCAGCGTGATATTGAAGGTACCGGATTTGTCGTATCAAGAAATAGTGATTACACGATTACAGCGTGTACGTGGACACATAAAAAATGGCCACATACAACGCCAGAAGGAAAAACGCTTCTTCGCTGTTACGTCGGACGCCCAGGTGATGAAGCGATTGTTGAACAAACTGACGAAGAAATTGTGCAGCTCGTACTCGAAGACTTACAAAAGACAATGGATATTACAGAGGATCCAGAGTTTACAATTGTAAGCCGCTGGAAAGAAGCGATGCCTCAATATACAGTAGGCCATAAAGAGCGAATGAAAAAGCTCACAACATTTATGGAGGAAGAATTGCCAGGTGTGTATTTGGCAGGTAGTTCTTATGCTGGTTCTGGTCTTCCAGCTTGTATTGAGCAAGGTGAGAGGGCTGCAAAGTGTGTGCTAACTCATTTAGAGAAAGTAATGGAGACTGAATTAGTCGCACATTAAAATATTTCAAACAAAACGCCTTCAATTATATTGAAGGCGTTTTGTTTATTGGATAAAATACCTTTAGTCAATAAAGCTATATAAGTTATTTTGTATTATAGTTTGAAAACTTGTAAATTAAATAAATTTTGTGTAAAACTTGTCGAAATATAGTTCTATATAACGAATCATTTGATATGATAGAAATGCTGAGAAAATATGAATTAGGGAGAGGAAAATGGCTGTGAAGAAATTGTTAAGTATCTTTTTATCATTATTGCTATTGCTTTCATTTACTGGAACTTTAGCGCAGGCGGAAGAAACTACTTCTATGTCAGTAGAGAAAGCAATTCAAGTATTTAAGCAGCAAGGGAAAACGAAGGGGATAGTGGAAGGATATATCGTTGGGTATACGCAAAGTCCTTCTAAATACACGAAAGATCCGGCTAAGTTTGACGACACAAACGTGGCAATTGCCGATTCGCCAAACGAAACGAATCCAGACAAAATCATGCCTGTTCAATTGCCAAAAGGCGATGTGAGATCGGCAGTAAATGTGAAAGACCATCCTGAAAATATCGGGAAGAAAGTTAGGTTGACAGGGACGCTTGAGTTATATTTCGGTAGCCCAGGTTTAAAATCAGTAACAGCTCATAAGTTTCAAGGAGAAGAACAAAACCGCGTTAGCGATGTAGTGGCATCACCAAATGGTGGGGAAGTTGCAAAAGGAACAGCGGTAACATTAACAACGAATACAGAAGGAGCAACAATCTACTATACGTTGGATGGCTCTAATCCTACAAATAAAAGTGTTCGTTATAACGGACAAATTGTAGTGAATGAAAATAGTGTAGTGAAAGCAATCGCAGAAAAAGAAGGGCTTACTTCTTCAGCAATTTCAACATTTTCATTTATTATCGTAACAAATGAACCAGTTCGTATTCATGATATTCAAGGGAAATCACATATTTCTCCTTACAATGGGAAGAAAGTAAACAATGTGGAAGGCGTTGTCACAGCGCTTGATAAAAATGGTTTTTATATAGAAGATAATCAGCCGGATAATGATCCAGCTACTTCTGAAGGTATTTACGTATACAAAAAAGATACGAATGTAGCAATAGGAGATCTTGTCCAAGTTGATGGAGAAGTAGAAGAATATGTTGGGCCTGGATATGCAGAGCGATTTGAAACAGACTTAACGACGACGGAAATTAAGGCGAGTCGCGTTGCAGTAATCGCAAAAGATCAACCTTTACCAGCGCCGATTGTATTAGGAGAAAACGGTGTAAAAATCCCTGATCAAATTATCGATAATGATGCATTCGGTCTATTTGATCCAAATGAAGATGCAATCGACTTTTATGAAAGTGTAGAAGGCATGCGCGTTACGATGCCAACGCCAAAAATTATCGCTCCGCAGAAAAACGGTAATTTATATGTAACAGTAAAAAATGGCGGAGATAAAGTAGTAACGAAGTATGGTACACCTTTATTAGATAAAGAGCAATTAAATCCAGAGCGCCTTTCTGTAAAAGTACCTCGTGATTATGTCGCGAAAGTAGGCGATACGTTCACTGGAGATATAACAGGCGTAGTAGGATATGACTACGGTTCGTTCCGTATTTCGCCAGTAACGGAATTACCATCTGTAGTGGACGGCGGATTTAAGCAAGTAGGGGCAAATATTCAGCCGCGTCTTGATAAGTTAACAGTTGCTACATATAACATTGAAAACTTCTCAGCGAACAAAAAAGAAACAACAGATGAAAAAGTAAAAGCGTTAGCTTATTCTATTAAATATAATTTAAAAATGCCTGATATTATCGGCGTCCAAGAGATGCAAGATAATAATGGAGCAATCAATGACGGTACGACTGATGCATCTTTAAGCGCAAAACGTATCATTGATGCTGTATTAGAAATTCGTGGACCGAAGTATGAGTATGTAGAAATTGCGCCGAACAACAATCAAGACGGCGGGGCACCTGGAGCGAATATTCGCGTCGGTTTCTTCTATAACCCATCTCGTGTGAAATTAGCGACAGTACCGAAGTCACTAGATAAAAATGTAGTTCGTATTGGAGACGAAAATCCTTTATTTGAAAGTACACGTAAACCGTTAGCTGCAGAATTTACGTTCCAAGGACAAAATGTTGTTGTCATTTCAAATCACTTAAACTCAAAACTAGGAGATGCAACGCCATTTGGAAAAGTGCAGCCGCTCGTATTAAAGAGTGAAGAAAAACGAGTTCAATTAGCACAAGAAGTGAATCATTTCGTACAAGGTATTCAAGAAAAGAATACAAATGCACCAGTTGTTGTATTAGGTGATATGAATGACTTTGAATTCTCTAAACCTTTAGAAGCACTAGAGGGAACGATATTAAAAGATATGTTAAACACAGTGCCGAAAGAGAACCGCTACACGTACATTCATGAAGGTAACGCACAAGTGCTAGATCATATTTTAGTAACGAATAACATCGCACCGCACACAATTGTAGACCCTGTACACTTAAACTCAAACATTATGAAAGAACATGGACGTGTAAGTGACCACGATCCAGTACTTGTTCAAATTGATTTGAAGAAGGCTTCTTAAAGTAGGGGAACGCTTAGAAATATACTAAGCGTTCTTTTTCTGTAAAAATCATGTTAAAATTAATTAAAAATTCAGTTTTTTATAATGAGGAGGTTAAAGATGCAAGCATGGTTAAACGGAAAGTTAATGAATCAGCTTGCAATTTTTTTTAGTACGATCGTCATGCTCCAATTTTTAGCTGATGTAACAGGGCTTACTGAAAGTTTAGACATTACGTATAACTTAATACATACAGCATCTTCCTATATAACGTTTAGTTTGGCGGTTATTTTTACTTTAATCGGTGCAAGAAGAGAATTAAGTAAATATGCAATTATTGCATTATGTTTAGTGGTAGCTATTAAAGCAATTTATTTTGCGGCTGTTGTTATTTTGTGGGGATTGGCTGGTACGCCGTAAATGAATAAAAAAACCTAATTTCCAAGATAACGTGAGGAAATTAGGTTTTTACAATGGCTGAAAAGCTTTTCTACATCGATCTCGTTTTTGAAGTCTTCTCATATATCTTTTTTTGTCCCGTTGTAATCCTTTTATGTACATGAATAAGCTGACAAGGAAGAAAAATGTACATTGTAAAATGTATGGTGACATCCCGTGTAATGGTTGTTTTGGATCATATAAGTGAATAGGTGCTCCGCCTATTGTAGGGAATATTGTATTTAGCAGGACGAAAGGAATGGAAGTAACTGCCAATGGGAATAGAAGTGCCATGTAATCCTTTTGTGACCATGTGGACGCTGCTAAACCTAAGAGGGCCATTAAACCAGCGAATAAAAAATTAATCCCAATATATAGATAAATATAAGTGATGGGAGAAGAGAAATATAACTCTGCGAACATTCCGTTGCCATTTATCATGCTAGTACCGGCAGTTGGATCTCCATTTGGAATTGTTAATTTGCAAAGTAATAAAGAAAGAATGAACGGTAAAGTATAAAGAAATCCACCGCAGAAAAATGTAACGATATACTTTGTAAAGGAATACGAGAATAGGGAAATTTCCTTACTTATAAAAGTTTTGAAACCATCGGATTTATCGGAATTATAACTCGTACTAAATGGTAAACTCGCAATAACAGGCATTAATAATAAATAAATATCCATTTCATTATTACGAAACCCGATCCATTTAAAAGCAGTTGCTATAGCCCCATTCGTTGCGTCTCCTAAATAACGAATTACATAATAATAATGATAAATAGAAATAAGAGCTAATCCACTAAACATAATAATTAAAGAAACACGATTACAAAAAGCTTGCCTTATATTTAAACGAAGCGCACGCATCATGACTGAAAAAGCCTCCACTATTTTTATAAATCTGTCTACTTTCTATATTACTATTAAATGTAAGGATTTTCTTGTTTTTTTATTTGTTTATTAGAAAAAGAGGAATTTTGTTGTTGTTAGGTAAGGTTTAACTGTAGAAGAAAATTGTCAGAGTGAAAGGAAAAGGAAGGACATATTGAATTCTAGTTTAGACAAAATTAAGCTTTCTAAACTGAAATAAGAAAAAGGTGTTCATAAAAATTATATCTGAAGAACATCTTTTCCTTTCTCCTTTTTTTCTGATACACTATGACAGTATTATATAGATTGACTGGAATTTTTTTATACTGGGAATAATAAAAAAGAGAACTTGTATAGAATGTAAGCGTGTGGTAATATCAAAGATGTACTGATTGACTATATTATCCAATTGGTCATTTTTGGAGGTGACGATGTGGCGATAGATCGAAAACGTTCTATTATTGAAGCTGCAACAAAGTCTTTTTCAGCGTTCGGTTATAAAGCAACAACGATGGATCAAGTTGCGAAGTTAGCGAATGTAGGAAAAGGAACGATTTATACTTTTTTCAAAAATAAAGAAGAACTATTTGGTGAAATTATTTCTAATTTAATTACAGAGATGAAGCAAGTTGCAGAAAATGCAATTCGTTCAGATATTTCATTTTTTGAAAATGTACATAGAGCATTATATAGCATATTAGAATTCAGAAAAGAACATCAGCTCATGATTAAGTTAATTCAAGAAGAGCGTGATATGGGAACGAAAGAAGTACAAGAAGTGATGCAACAAGTAGATGTGGAAATCGTTTCTGTCATTCAATCGTATTTAAAGATTGCGATTGAAAAAGGTGAAATTAGCAAATGTGATCCAGAAATTACAGCATTTATTATGCTTCGCTTATACGTATCGCTTATTTTTGATTGGGAAAAAAATCATGAACCGTTAGAAAAAGAAAAAATATCGGAATTATTCGAACTTTATTTACTAAAAGGATTGTCAAATTAAGATAATCCTTTTAATATTATAAAAAATGACCAATTGAACAAATTGGTCAATCGTATAAGGAGGATGGTTAAATATAATCATGTAGATGAAAATGTGCATAGTATAAATTCGGGGATAAGGCATATGTATGAACAGATATAGCCTTTTTATTTGGGTAAAAATGACTAAAAATACATTTTGGTCATTTTTGAAAAGGGGGATAAATTATGAAATGGCATAAGTTGCTTAGTAAAGAATTTGCAGAGATTATAAAAAGTAAAAAAATATTAATCCCAATCATTGCGGTTTTATTTGTACCGATTTTATATGCAGGTATGTTTTTATGGGCCTTTTGGGATCCGTATAAACAGTTAGATGATTTGCCAGTAGCGGTAGTCAATTTAGATAAAGGTGCAGTATTTGATGGGAAACCAATTGAGGTCGGAAAAGGGCTCGTTGATAACTTAAAAGATAATAAAAGTTTTAAATGGGAATTTGTAAGTGAAAAAGAAGCGAAAGAGGGAATGGAAGGCAGAAAGTATTACATGTTAGTACGTATCCCAGATGACTTCTCAAGTAACGCTACAACGTTATTAAAAGACGATCCGAAACCATTAAACTTAGAATACATTCCAAATGAAAGTTTAAACTTCTTATCTTCACAAATTGGCGGAACAGCAATTGAAAAAATTAAAGGTGAAGTATCAAGCACGTTAACGAAAACATATGCAGAGAAAATGTTTGATTCCATTAAAGACGTCTCAAAAGGATTAGCAGATGGAGCAGAAGGGGCAAATAAACTACACGACGGATCAAGTGAGTTACATGATGGTTCAAGTAAAGTGACGGATGGCCTTCATACACTTCAAGGGAAGTCTGGAGAGATGAAAGATGGAGTTCAGAAATTAGCAGATGGATCTAATAAATTACAAGATGGATCCGGAAAAGTGACAGCAGGTTTAAATACATTAAATAGCAAAACGGGTATAGGAAAATTACAAGATGGATCAGGAAAAGTAACAGACGGTTTAAATACGCTAAATGGCAAAACAGGTGAAATGCAGACAGGTATAGGAAAATTAGTAGACGGATCAGGAAAAGTAACGAACGGTTTAAATACGTTAAATAGCAAAACGGGTGAATTGCGTGATGGATCTGAGAAAGTGACTGGTGGCTTGAACAAACTAGTAAGTAAATCTGGTGAATTACAAACAGGAACAACTGACCTATCAAATGGTATGGGAAAACTTGCTGAAAGGCAAAGTCAATTAGAGGAAGGTTCTCAAGAAATTCAAAAGGGATTGCAAGAGTTAAATAGTAACGTACAAAAGTCTGCCGCAGGCTTAGAGGAAATGCAGTCGAAAGTTCCTTCTATATTAAATACAGTAAATGAGAAAATAGATGGAGCTGGGGCGAATGTAAATCAGTTAAATGAACTTACACAATCAACAGCAGGAGATGCCAAAAATGCAGCGCAAGAGGTAGCGAATTTACAAAAGCAAATTGAAAGTTTACCAAAAGAATATCAAGAGCAGTTACAACCATTCATAACAAGTGCTGTAAAAAGTACAGCGACAGTTCAGCAAAAAGCTGCCGGAGTAGCAGGTGGAACAAATAAATTAAATGAAGAAGTAAAACAATTAACAGGCGAAATACATCAAACAACAAATGGATTGCAAAACAAATTACCAAATCCAGCAGGGGTGAAAACTCTGGCAGTTGGTGTTGAGAAACTAACTTACGCACAAAATGAATTTGTTAGTAAGTTTCATGGGTTTGGTGAGGGATTAGATAAAGTAAAAATAGGTGCTGATAAATTAAAAGATGGATCGGCTCAATTAATTGATGGAGTAACGCAATTACAAAGCGGATCCGGAAAAGTGACAGCTGGATTAGGTCAATTATCTGCAGGAGCAAATCAATTAGCAGATGGCTCAAACCAAGTAACAGGCGGTTTAGGTACGTTATCTGTAGGAGCAAACCAAATGGCAGGTGGAATAAATCAATTAGCGGACGGTTCAAGTCAAGTAACAGGTGGTTTAGGCACATTATCAGTAGGAGTAACTAAATTAGCAGATGGCTCAAGTCAAGTAACAACTGGCTTAGGTACTCTAAATGGTGGGCTAAATAAAATGTCAACTGGCTCAACCCAACTAATCGACGGAGTAAATAAACTAACAGACGGATCCGGAAAAGTGACAGATGGACTTGTGAAAGTAAATGATGGTTCAGGTGAACTTGCTGAGAAACTTGGCGAAGGGGCAGAGAAAACTGGTGAAGTGAAAGGAACGGATAAAACGTATGATATGTTTGCAAGCCCTGTAAAAGTGAAGACGGAGAAAATGGCGGAAGTTCCAAACTACGGAACAGGATTCACACCGTACTTCTTATCGCTCGGTTTATTCGTTGGGGCATTACTATTATCTATCGTATACCCATTACGCGATACAGTCGGCGTTCCGAAATCAGGATTCAGCTGGTTTATTAGTAAGTTTGGTGTTTTACTATCAGTCGGTATTATTCAAGCAATAGTAGCAGATGTCATATTACTATTCTGGTTAGGTGTAGAAGTACAAAGTATTCCATACTTTATACTCTTTAGTATTGTTACGAGCTTAGCGTTTATTTCATTAATTCAATGTTTAGTAACAGCATTCGGTGATGCGGGCCGTTTCATTGCGATCTTAACATTAATTATACAGCTTACAACTAGCGCTGGAACATTCCCGCTAGAGTTGATTCCGAAGTATTTACAACCATTTAATGCTTGGCTACCGATGACATACTCTGTATCAGGATTTAAAGCAGTCGTATCAAGCGGTGATTTTAACTTCATGTGGCAAAATATAGGGATATTAATGATCTTTATCGTTTTATTATCACTTGGAACAATTGCTTCATTAACTTGGATGCACAAACGACAGTTTAAAAATATTGCTGAGAATCAATCGATTGAAGCTTAAATAAGACCAATAAAAAAAGGCACCGAAATGGTGCCTTTTTTATTGGTCTTGTTTTATTGGTTGAGAAAGTTTATTTGTTTTTCTATTTTTACGGAACAAGTATATAACAATACTTATAAGAATAATTGTTGCTACAATCCAAACAAATGGACCATATCTTTCAGCAAAAGTATATAGTTTCATGTTGCTGGAAATGTCCTCTTTTGTTTTTCCTATTAGAATTTCAGAGCCACTATAACCTTCAAGTGTATCTCCTTTTTTTATACCAAAAATAAGAGTGTCTGATTTGTTTTCTATTCCTGTGTATCGGTATCCTTTACCTTTAATTGTTAATTGAGTATCATCTTTTTTTAGTGTGTAGTCTTCGGCGGAAATATCTTTTCCTGACAGTGTAATTGGTTCCATTGAGAAGCGGATTTCTTTTAATGCAGGAAGAGCCTCATTGTTTAGTAAGAGCTGCTTTGCAATATGCTGCTCGGTATCAATGTTTTTCCAATTTGCCTTTCGTCGTTTATATGTATTAATTTCAAGAAGTGCAAATTCTTTATTTTGAAGTTTTTCCTCTGTAATAGGTTGCGCGGTAGTTAATGTTCCTTTTAATAAAATCACACCGTCTTTTGCAGATTGAAATGAAGAGACTTCCTTCGTTTCTTTTAATGTATTGATAGCACCTCTATAATCTTCTTTTCCTAAAAGAACAGCTCCCGTATGTACGGTTAAAATAAGATATAGGATGCTTAATACTATAATAGCTTTTTTCACTATTTTCCCTCCAAAATATGTATAAGTTAATTGTAACATAATTTTCCATATAGAATTTATTAATTTTAATAATAGGTTATGAGAATGAGGGTGATAAGTAAATTAAGAGAAGTGTGGATGAGAGAGAAATACAGTTGTAAGAAAGGTGAACTGTACTTCTCTTTTAGATGAAAAGTATTTTATTCCGTAAAATCCCGATTGGTGTAGGCTAATAATCAGTGGGGGATGAACAAAATCAACCACTGATTAAAGTTTCACTTTATTGAATTCTTTTTCTCTGTATTACATTTAAAAAACCCTCAATATTTGAGCTTAAAATTTGTCCCACCGTTATATATTCGTCTTCATAGTAAAATATTAGTTTTTTATCAAAGAATGTTCTTTTCGTCTCTATGGATAGAATTTTTTTATATTCAAATTCCACAATCAATGCATTTTTACAACATTTGAATGATTGTCCATAAAAAATAACCCTCCTATTAGTGGCAAGTAACACTCCGGAACGAGGGACATTATGTGTAATAATATAGCCAGTAAGTGAACATCTTAAAATGGATAAAATATTTTCTTCATGATGTAATAGTTGTTTTGCATCCTTTAAAATTTGATTCATTGCATATTTGGTGTATGGTCTTTTGAATATTACTCAGAATGGTTCTTACTTTCCAAAGAGCATCTTTTCCTTAATTTCACTATATTTTATGTGTAGCCTAAACGAAAGAAAGGAATCACAACAATTTGAATAGAATCATATTACAGGGGAGTTGATAGTATGAGACGAAAATCTCGCTTCTATTTCATCATATATCCCTAGTCTGCTTCTTAGTTTATACACTATCTCCGATTTTGTTTCATAAAAAAGAATATACGAGTATGAAAGACATAGTGGGAATGATTGTAACCTATTATATTTTAATTGGTGGATATTACTTTATTGATTTTTTAAGTAAAAGAATAAAGAAAAACGGTAAAGTTTAATAATATAAAAACTGATGGAGGAAAACAAAATGACCGAAAGTGAAATGAAATTTCGTGATACAACCATTCGTAACTTTTTTGATAAAGAGGACCGCTTAAAATCGATTCCAGGTCAAAAGAAGAAAAAGTTAGTGTTATTGGAACATTTGATTAGCAAATTAAACGCTGAAAATCAATATACAGAAAAAGAAATTAATACATTCATAAAACAATATCATGATGATTTTTGTACGATTAGACGAGAATTCATAGTGCATGGATTTATGGATCGTGAGGATAATATGTACCATATGAACGGGAGAGAAGTGTGGACGAAGTGGGAGGAGTTATAAGTGTAATGAGGAAGGGGAATTTTCTTGCAAGCTAGTAGTCTTATACAGGAAGAGATTTCGGGAAAACCATCGATTATTGGGATATTTACTTCACCAACACTGCAATTCAAAAAGATGAAGAATCAAAGAAATATATTTTTTCCGTTAGCTCTTTTAATTGTGCTTATTATAATTTCAAGTGCTTTAATGTCTTGGAATACTTTAAACAATCCTGCGCTTAGTATGTTTCATGATAAAACTGGATTTACTGTTCCAAAATACATAACTTTCTTTACTTCATTTGGAATTTCTACAGTAAGTGGAATAGTAGCTATACTTTTTGCGCCTATATTCTATAAAAACATTATGATTTTTTTTGGAGTCGATATTAACTACAAGGAAACATTTCCTATCATTATCTATGCATCTTTTGTATTAAAATTAGGGATGCTTTTAAACGGATTGATTGCGTTCTCCCTTGGTGGATATGAGTTGTCCTATACAGGTTTAGGTGCGATAGCAACAGATAATATGGTTTTACATGCAATCGCTCAGAGGATAGATATATTTAATATTTGGTATTACGTTTTATTAGGAATAGGCTTAAAAACAATTACGAATTTAAATGAAAATAAACTTGTCACTCTCATTATTGTGCTTTTCGTTTTTACTAGTGCATTAGCAAGTATATCTGGATTTATGCAAGAAATATCTAAATTACAATAAAAGTATATTGGATTATATTTTTATTCATTTGTATGAAGAAAGGTGGTTTGGCTATGTGCCAAACCACCTTCTTTCATTCTTTATGGTAAATTATGAAATACTGTGATCCAATCTTTCTTTCTGACGAAGATGATGTGAAAAATGCATAGAAATGAGCTGGAACCACTCTGGAGCATTTAAGTACCCAAGTCCAGGATGCTCCACTTTACAATCATTTGGAATAGAAGCAAGCATTGGTTCAATGTTTTTTACAGCTGTAATTAATTTTAGAAAACGCTCCTGTATCTCTTCTTTGCATGATGGATTTTCAGGTGTGTATCCAGAGCGATTTGGCACTTTTATTTGTATAGGAGGGAAAGCACCCATTGTATATACTTTTTCACCCATATCCGTTTTTTTGTTAGCTACAGATGGTGTTTCATTTTTACATTTCTCGATTGCATCTAATTGCATATACGTAGCCGAAAGTAAATGATTATACATTTGACCGAGAGACCATTCTTCAGCAGAAGGTTTTGTCCTAAATTGTTCAAGAGAGTACTTTTCTAATTCCTCTAAGTAATACGTTGCTAAACTTTCAAATTTCTCTAAAGTGGTAGTACTGTTCATATTGTTATCCCCTTTTTAAGAAAATGTATTTGTTAATACCTACAATAAAGGAGGGATGCTGACAACATTATGTCAGTAGTAAAATGAAAAATTAAAGTTTTAACATTTTTTTTACTTCATCATATATTTTCTCAGAAAGAATTTTTGGCTCTAGTACTTGCACTTGGCTTCCCCAGCTTAATACCCATTGAAATACTTCGTCTATGCTTCTTGATTTCAAAAAGACGTGAAAATCATTATCTTTATGCTCGTATGAATCTATAAAAAAGTATCGTGATTCAATAATTTTATGTGCAATGTGGGCTGGGAATAATAAATGGATCGTAACAGTACGATTGTTTTCAGGTTGATAGTCTTGTAAAGAAAAGTCCTTCGGTTTTGTAAAAAATTCTTGTTCTTGCTGTAATGTATCCATACGGTCTAAGCGAAAATTACGTATTTGTTTTCGCAGTAAACAATGAGCAACGATGTACCAAATTCCAGAAATGTTGACTAAACCGTAAGGATGAACGGTGCGTTTTGTTTTTGTAGTTTCTCTCGGTTTACGATACGAAAAAGAGATAGATTGCTCTCTTTGAATAGCTTCTTGTAACAAGAAAAGTTGGCTCTCTAGTTTTTCTTGCTCGGCTTGCTGGTTTGAAAATATAGGAGAAAGGAAACGGAAAGTTCCTCGCAATTCCTCAATTTTCTTTTGTTGATCAGTAGGGAGGACTATCTCAAGTTTCTCTTTTGCTGATTGCGCATGTACAGAAAAAGAAGAGGTGAAAGCTTTCTCAATATAATCACCGCCCAATAAAAGAGTAACGGCCTCTTCTGGCGTAAGCTGAATGGGTGGTAAGAAATAACCATCCATTAATGAATAGCCGTGACCAGGCATTGAAAAAATGGGAACACCGGATTCGCTGAGTGCGTCCATATCTCGATAAATAGTGCGTATACTTATCTCGAATTTTTCAGCTAAGCTTTGTGCTGTGACAGTTTGTTTTCTTTGTAATTCAATTAATATAGCTAATAAACGATCCGTCCGATTCATGAAATATCATCCTTTATTTTATAAATATTCTTATTGTGAAATTCTAAAAGTAGTGTGTAATTCCCTGCCATTAACAGACTTTTCCCTATGTATAATATTAATATAGTAAAATCATAAGAACCTATATTGCAGTTTCCAATAATATACTATATAATCAGGATAAGAAAACGTTTTCATGCAAAGGGGGAAATTTCGTGTCGACTATCGAGGACGTGGCGAAATTAGCGGGGTTATCAAGGACAACGGTTTCTAGGGTGATCAATAATCATCCATATGTTTCAGATGAGAAGAAGAAAAGGGTTCAATTAGCAATGAAGCATTTAGGCTTCGTTCCTAATTCTGCGGCGAGAAGGCTTCGTAAACAAAAAACAGAAACAATTGCGGTGCTTGTTCCAAGGATTACAAATCCTTTTTTTAGTAGATTTATTGAAGCAATCGAGATTGCTGCTTCTGAACATAAATATAAACTGATTATTTGTCAAACAAGATATTTACCGGAAAAAGAGATGGAGTATTTACAATTATTATCTACGAAACAAGTAGATGGGATTATTCTATGTTCACTAGAAAATCCATGGGAGAATGTGGAGCCATACTTGCAACACGGTCCAATCGTGTTATGTAATGAATATATTGAGGAAGCAAATGTTCCAACAGTGAAGTTCGATCATGCACAGGGTGCATACATAGCTGCCAATCATGTATTAGAACAAGGATATCGTAATCTGATATTTTGCCGTGGTAACGAAACGAAAGTAGTGAGCCAACAGCGAAAAATGGGCTTTTTACGCGCTATTACTGAAAAGAGTAGAGAAGTGGAAGCGATCGATTTTCTTGAAAACGCTTTCTCTTGGGATGATGGAAAACGAATATTCAATGAAGTATTAAAGGACAAAAAAAATCCTACCGCGATTTTGGCAGGAGGCGACGAGGTTGCAGCTGGAATTATCTCAGAGGCGAAACGCCATGGTTGGAGTATTCCAGAAGATCTCGCTGTGATCGGTTTTGATAATCAAATTTTAGCGCAGATTACAGAGCCAGGTATTACGACAATTGAACAACCAATCGACGAGATGGCTCGAAAAGTTGTCGACCTGATGATGGATAAAATCCATACGAAAAATTATCGACAAAAAGAATTGTATGAGTTTGAACTGGAGCTCTTGGTGAAAGGTTCAACGATGAAAGATACGATGTTATTAGCCTAGTAGACTATGTCTGCTAGGTTTTTTTATGTTTACAAACTACTATTCTTCGTGAACGCAATCGTCACATTTGTTATGGTATGCTTCGTGCTGCTCATCAATTTCCTTCCCGCAATGAGCACAAGTTTTCGTCGGTAAATTTCGGAAAAACTCCATTGGTTGATCGATCATGTCAATCCCTCCATTTCCATTTCTTACTATCATTGTATTAGTACAAAAAACAAAAGTCAACAACTGTTTTATAACAAAAGTGAAAATTAATGAAAAAGTTTAGGAAATGGATTATAGTTAACAATGTAGGATGTAAGTAAAAAACTTTCTCAAGTACGGAAAAAAACGGCATTCCTACGCGGTTTTAGAAAGGATGGATACATATGAAGATGACTGTTGTCGGCTTTTGGGGCGGCTTTCCAGAAGCGGGAGAAGCAACGTCGGGGTATTTGTTTGAACACGATGGTTTTCGTTTACTTGTCGACTGTGGTAGTGGTGTACTAGCACAGCTTCAAAAATATATAACACCATCTCATATAGATGCAGTTGTACTGTCGCACTATCATCATGATCATGTTGCAGACATTGGGGTGCTGCAATATGCAAGATTAATTACGAGTGTGACAAAAGGACAACTACCGGAGTTACCAATATACGGTCATTCGTTTGATGAGAATGGATTCCATTCTTTAACGCATGAACCGCATACGAAAGGAATCGCGTACAATCCAGAAGAAACACTTCAAATTGGACCGTTCTCCATTTCATTCTTAAAAACTGTTCATCCTGTTACATGCTTTGCGATGCGTATTATAGCTGGCGATGATGTTGTTGTATACAGCGCTGATTCCAGTTATATTCCTGAATTTATTCCGTTCACAAAAGATGCTGATCTTTTCATTTGTGAGTGTAATATGTATGCACATCAAGAGGCTGCAAAAGCAGGGCATATGAATAGTACAGAAGTAGCAAGTATTGCGAAAGATGCAAATGTAAAAGAACTTTTATTAACGCACTTACCGCATACAGGCAACCCATCTGATTTAGTAACAGAAGCAAAACAAATTTTCAGTGGCCATATTACGCTAGCGCATAGTGGCTACATTTGGAACTCATGAGGTGATACGATGTTATTTATTGATAATAAAGGGATTACAGATCCTAGAATAAACTTAGCAATTGAAGAATATTGTGTGAAGAATTTAGATATTAACGAAACATATTTACTGTTCTACATTAACAAACCTTCGATTATCATTGGTAAAAACCAAAACACAGTAGAAGAAATTAATGCAGATTACGTAAAAGAACAAGGTATTCATGTTGTTCGTCGTCTATCAGGCGGAGGCGCAGTATATCATGATTTAGGAAACTTAAACTTCAGCTTTATTACGAAAGATGATGGAGATAGTTTCAGCAACTTCAAAAAGTTCACAGAGCCTGTAACGAAAGCGCTTGGTAAATTAGGCGTAAATGCAGAACTAAGTGGTCGTAACGATATTTTAGCTGAAGGTAGAAAAATTTCAGGTAACGCGCAGTTCTCAACGAAAGGTCGTATGTTTAGTCACGGTACGTTACTATTTGACTCTGAAATCGATCACGTTGTATCGGCACTTAAAGTGAAAATGGATAAAATTCAATCAAAAGGCATTAAATCAATCCGTAGCCGCGTTGCGAACATTACAGAGTTCTTAAACGAAAAAATGACGACAGAAGAGTTTAGACAACTTCTTCTAGAAACAATTTTCGAAGGTGAAACAGAAATTCCAACGTACGAATTAACAGAAAATGATTGGAAAGAAATCCATAAACTTTCTGAAGAGCGCTACCAAAATTGGGATTGGAACTACGGAAAATCTCCGAAGTTCAACTTACAACATTCACACCGCTTCCCAGTTGGACAAGTTGACGTTCGTCTTGAAGTGAAAAAAGGAACAGTAACAGAATGTAAAATTTACGGTGACTTCTTCGGATCACTAGATGTTCATGACATTGAAGAGCGTCTAACAGGCGTACAATTTGATAAAGATACATTCACTGTAGCTTTAGAAGGCGTAGATATCGTACGCTATTTCGGTAATATTACAACAGAAGATTTCTTACATTTATTCTTCTAAAAATAAGAGAGGCTGCCGTAACAGGCAGCCTCTTTTTTGCGTAGATTGTTGCGTTTTGTCGATAAGTCGATATATTTTAAAAATCGCTGATATATTTCGAGTTACGTTCGATATATTCGAAAAATCGCCGGTATAATTTCACTTACCGTAAAACGTATATTTACAGGACATCTGCTCCGTATAAAGGAATATATATACTAAAAGGAGGATGATCGAAATAAAAAGGATAATACACTTTATATTATTGATCAGCTTCGTCGTCGGGATGACAGCTTGTAACGATGAAACTTCTTCAAACCGTACGACTTTGTCTATTGGAAAGCCAGCGAAGGATAATGTCATATATTTTACACATACAGATAGCAGACGAAAGATAGCTGATATACAAACTATGTTTCAAAATAAGAAATGGAAAAGAAATGAAACGTTTAGTACCATTGGTAAAACGCCAGATCTTGTCTTGTCGATAGATGAGGACAATAAAGGATTGCCGACATTATATGTTACAGTCTACTTGCATGAAAATGGAGCGGACGCTCTCAATTTGTATGGAGAGTATACGGCTTTAAATAAAGAGGAAGTTGAAAAACTTAGAGAGAAGATGAGTGCATATTATCCTAAAATGATTTTAGCTATAGTTTAACTATATGTTTGTACCTGTTTTTTTTACATATAATTCTCGTATCTTACTAAAGTATTCTGGAAGAAAGTGGTTTATGTATATTCGATTAATAGAATATCACTTGCTACTTTAATTTTCTTTTAATATAATTAATTTAGAATTTTTAAATATTCTAAATTTTATAAAGGTGGGATTTGTGTGAATCTCGTTCAATCTTTGGCTGAAACGGCAAAAAATAAGGGGGATAAACCGGCATACATATTTATGGATCAGTCGGTCTCGTATGACCAATTAAACAAAGTGGTCACTAGGTTTTCTAGCAATTTAGCAAAAATGGGCATTGGAAAAGGGGACAATGTCGCATTAGCTGTAGGCAATTCACCACATTTTTTAGTCGGTTTATACGGAACGATGAAAGCTGGAGCAACCGTCATTCCGATTAATCCAATTTATACAGCAGACGAAATACATTACATATTACAAAATGGAGATGTAAAAACAATCATCGTACTCGACGTCCTTCTACCTGTTATACAATCTCTTACAACAAGACTTCCTTCACTTGAAAATATCATCATATGCGAAACCTCATCAGATTTTAACCATACAGAAACTGAAAAAATGAAAACGTTTACTAGTTGTATAGGAACTGGAGATGTAACTTACGAAGGTCCTGAACTAGATGAAGAAGATGTAGCTGTTATTTTATACACTTCAGGTACAACTGGAAAGCCAAAAGGCGCTATGTTAACACATAAAAATTTATATAGTAATGCAAGCGATGTGGCGTCGTATTTACAATATACTGCGGACGATCGCGTCGTTGCGGCACTGCCGATGTTCCATGTATTTTGCTTAACAGTGGCGGTCAATGCGCCGATTGTGAACGGGGCGACTATTTTAATGTTACCGAAATTTAGTCCGAAAGAAGTATTCCGTATTTGTCGCACGTACGAACCAACGATTTTTGCTGGTGTACCGACAATGTACAATTATTTATATTTATTCGAAGAAGCAAGCGCAGAAGATGTGAAGACGCTTCGTCTTTGTATTTCAGGTGGTGCGTCAATGCCTGTTGCGCTTCTGCAAAACTTTGAAAAACGTTTTGACGTTATCGTTTCAGAAGGATACGGTTTATCAGAAGCATCACCAGTTACTTGTTTTAATCCATTAGATCGTCCTCGTAAACCAGGTTCGATTGGTACAAATATTTGGCACGTAGAAAATAAAATTGTGAACGAACTTGGGGAAGAAGTACCTGTTGGTGCAGTTGGGGAGTTAATTGTTCGCGGACCTAACGTTATGAAGGGTTACTATAATGCGCCAGAAGATACTGCGGCGACAATTAAAGATGGCTGGCTATATACAGGAGACTTAGCGAAAATGGATGAAGAAGGTTACTTCTATATCGTCGATCGCAAAAAAGATATTGTTTTAGTTGGCGGTTATAACGTATATCCTCGTGAAGTGGAGGAAGTATTATACACTCACGATTCGGTAGCTGAAGTTGTCGTAATCGGTGTTCCTGATGAAAACTTAGGAGAAGCAGTGCGAGCTTACGTCGTTCTGAAGCAAACGAGCGTAACAGAAGAAGAGCTTATGCATTACTGCACGTTACATTTAGCGAAATATAAAGTGCCAATGAGCATTGAGTTTTTAACAGAATTGCCGAAGAATACAACTGGTAAGTTGTTACGAAGAGCTCTGAGAGAGAAGGCATTGCAAGTGTAAAAATAAAGATATCCATCTCTATGACTACATGTATAGAGATGGATATCTTTTTGTCCTGTAAAAGCTGGATTAGTTTGGATGGACAAAATTCCTACTGATTGAAGTCTCACTTTATTTTTTAGAATTGGTTAAGCTATAAGCCCATATATTTAAAACGTAATATGACTAATAAGGAGGAGATATACGTGGAGCAGAAGGAATTACGCTTACGGAAAGTACAGTATCTTATTTGTGACATTATGGATGAAATGAATATGGAGAATGAAAAGAAGAACTTAGAAACATTGCAAAAGGTAATTGATCACCTTTCAGGAGCGATTGGGGATTTAGTGGATCCATCGGGTACGTATTCATTGGACTATTTAGAGAGAAAAGTGCATACGGCTCATTATTTATTGTTTAAAAATGACCGGAAAGCATATTTATGTAATAAATAGGTAGTATTCGTTTAATTTTTTATTTGACATTGATAATCATTATCAATATGATAGTTATGTTGGGTATATTCATATAAAGGGAGATGTCGTATTGATAATGATTAAGAAAAAATATATTAATGCATTCGTTATAGCCGCAACTTTAGCAGTTCCATTTAGCGGTATTATGGCGCCAATTGCAAAAGCAGATGTGATTGAAATGAAGGCAGCTAGTAAACTTGCAGATGGCACATATGACGTTATTTTAAAAACTTATAAAGATCAAACGAATGAAACATCTGTTGCTTCTACATATTTAAAAAATGCAAAAGTAACAATTCAAGGTGATAAAAAAATCGTTACGTTAACAGTTCAAGATAGTAGCTATTTCCAGTATCTTAAAGTAGAAGATACTAATAAATTAGGGACATTCCATGATGTGAAAGTGATCTCTGAAGATAAAACAAATAATGGCACGAAAGTTGTTCAATTTGAAATCGATGAGTTCTCGAAAAAATATAATATGCAAATGCATATATTAATTCCAGCAATTAAATATGATCATAAATATCAAGTGCAGTTTGAAATCGATGCGAGTGCAATTGAAAAGAAATCTAAGTTCTCAGATGTACCGACTTGGGCACAAGAGTCAGTTCAATATTTAGTAGACAAAGAGGCAGTACACGGTAAGCCAGATGGTACATTTGCACCAGCTGAAAATATCGATCGTGGTTCAGCAGCAAAAATATTAGCTACTGTTTTAGGGTTAGAAATTAATAAAGATGCGAAGCCATCATTCCGCGATGCTCAAAATCATTGGGCTACACCTTACATCGCAGCAGTTGAAAAAGCTGGCATTGTAAAAGGTGATGAGAAGGGTAACTTTAATCCGAGCGGGCTAATTAACCGTGCATCAATGGCTTCTATGCTTGTGAATGCATATAAATTAGAAAGAAATGAAAATATTAAACTACCAAAAGAATTTGCTGATTTAAAAGATCATTGGGGTACGAAGTATGCGAACATTTTAATCCAAGAAAATATTTCAGTTGGAACAGATAATGGATGGGCTCCAGATAAATCGGTAAGCCGCGCAGAAGCAGCTCAATTTATTGCGAAGACAGATAAGTTAAAGAAATAAATCGAAACTAAAATCAGTGGGATTCTATTCCCGCTGATTTTTAGCTTGTATGAAGTTTCTTATATAATAATTCCAAATTCCAAGTTGACACATGTGAATTACGGAATTAAAATGGAAAGAAATCAAACAGAATACAATAGAAGCTCATCAGAGAAACTGAAGGCGCACAACGTTCACTTTTGTGAATAGATTGTGTGCCTTTTTCTATTGTACAAACTAAGGGGGCTTTATATATGAAACAGTGGAGTAAGACAGCATTAATGAAAAGTACAGGTGTTTTATTATCAGCATTTGTCCTTTTGTCAGGGTGTGGTTCGGCAACATCCACTAACAATTCTGAAGGAAGTGCAGATAAGAAGACAGTCGAACTTTTAAATGTTTCATATGATCCAACGCGTGAGTTATATCAGGATTTCAATAAAGACTTTGCGAAGTATTGGAAAGAGAAGCATGGTCAAACAGTAAATATAAAGCAATCACACGGGGGATCTGGAAGTCAGGCACGCTCCGTTATTGACGGCTTAGAAGCAGACGTTGTAACACTAGCGCTCGCTTATGATATTGACGCGATTAGTAAGAAGAAACAACTAGCAGAAGATTGGCAGAAGCGACTTGCGGATAATTCTACTCCGTATACATCAACGATTGTATTTCTTGTTAGAAAAGGAAACCCGAAAGGAATTAAAGATTGGGATGATTTAACGAAAAAAGGTGTGTCTGTCATTACACCAAACCCGAAAACATCTGGGGGAGCACGGTGGAACTATTTAGGGGCGTGGGGATATGCACTGAAGAAATATAACAATAGTGAAGATAAAGCGAAAGAGTTTGTCGGTCAAATTTATAAAAACGTGGAAGTACTAGATTCAGGAGCACGCGGGGCAACGACGACTTTCGTTGAAAAAGGAATTGGTGATGTGTTAATCGCTTGGGAAAATGAAGCGTTATTATCACAAAAAGAACTTGGAAAAGATAAATTCGAAATTGTAACACCTTCGATTAGTATACTTGCCGAGCCGCCAGTAGCAGTTGTAGACAAAGTCGTTGATAAAAAGGGAACGAAAAAAGTAGCAGAAGGATATCTTGAATATTTGTATTCAGAAAAAGGGCAAGAAATTGCGGCGAAAAACTTTTATCGCCCTCGTAATGAAAAAGTAGCAGAAAAGTACGCATCACAATTTCCGAAAGTTCAATTATTTACAGTTGATGAACTATTTGGAGGATGGAAAAAAGCACAAGAAAAGCATTTTAATGATGGCGGCGTATTCGATCAAATGTATAAAAAATAAGGGGGGATGAGGTGACGTTATATGAGGAAGAAGCGTGTCTTACCAGGGTTTGGATTATCTCTTGGATTTACAATGCTATATATGAGTTTATTCGTACTTATACCACTTTCTATCGTATTTATTCAAACTTCGCAGCTAGGTTGGAAGAAGTTTGCTGGGGTTATAACGAGTGAGCGCGTGTTGCATTCGTATCAAGTAAGTTTCACAACTTCACTTGCAGCGGCAATCGTAAATGCCATTTTTGGTTTATTAATTGCTTGGGTACTCGTTCGCTACACATTTCCAGGGAAGCGGTTATTAGACGGACTAATCGATTTACCATTCGCTCTTCCGACTGCTGTAGCTGGTATTACACTTACGACGCTTTATGCGGAAAATGGATTTATTGGAAAAATATTTAGTGTGTTTCATATAAAAGTAGCTTTTACCCAGCTCGGCATTATTGTGGCGCTTACGTTTATTGGCTTACCATTTGTCGTGCGAATGGTGCAACCAGTACTACAAAGTATTGATAAAGAAGTAGAAGAAGCAGCTTCTAGTTTAGGGGCGTCACGCTTCCAAATATTTGTGAAAATCATTTTGCCAGAAATATTCCCGGCCTTGCTTGCTGGTTTTTCACTCGCCTTTGCTCGGGCGTTAGGGGAATATGGATCTGTCGTGTTCATTGCAGGTAATATGCCGATGAAAACAGAAATCGCACCGCTTATGATTATGACAAAACTCGAACAATATGATTATGCAGGCGCAACAGCTGTAGCGGCTGTGATGCTTATTATTTCTCTCCTTTTCCTACTATTTATTAATATGATTCAAACTTGGAGCAGAAGGCATGAATTGAAAAGCGAATAGGAGGGGAGAAAATGGAACCAACATTATTAGAAAAGAAAATAGTAAAAAGCGTATCAGTTAAAAAAGAATCTAAATTTGTACCAATTCTATTCATTACGATAACAATTTTATTTTTATCTCTCTTTCTATTACTGCCGCTCGTGACAATTTTTATGAAAGCGTTCGAACGAGGAATTGATGTATATATTGCCGCTGTAACAGATCAAGAAGCATTTTTGGCAATCAGGTTAACACTTCTCGTTGCATTAATTGTTGTGCCGCTGAATACGATATTCGGAATTGCAGCAGCTTGGCTTATTACGAAGTTTCAGTTTAAAGGAAAGCAACTATTATTATCTCTTATTGAACTGCCGTTTGCTGTATCACCAGTCATTGCAGGATTAGTATTCGTTTTACTTTTCACACCTCGTGCTGCTTTTGGCGGATGGTTAATGGAACACGGGATAAAGCTCATCTTCTCTGTTCCTGGCATTATCATTGCGACGATCTTTGTTACGTTTCCATTCGTTGCGCGTGAATTAATCCCGGTTATGCAGGCGCAAGGGAAAAGTGAAGAAGAAGCGGCTCTATCACTTGGCGCAAGTGGATGGAAAATGTTTTGGCGCGTCACATTGCCAAATATAAAATGGGGTCTATTATACGGCATGATTTTATGTAACGCCCGGGCCATTGGTGAATTCGGAGCAGTCTCCGTTGTGTCTGGTCACGTGCGCGGCATGACAAATACGATGCCGCTTCATATTGAAATTTTGTACAATGAATATCAATTTTCAGCAGCGTTCGCTGTGGCGACTTTAATGTCACTCATCGCAGTTTTTACGCTCGTTATAAAAAACTGGATTGAGTGGAGAATGGAAAAACGACAATAAGGAGTGAGTGCGGTGAGTATTCAAATTCAAAATGTATCAAAACAATATGGTACATTTCAAGCGCTGACAGACATTCATTTGGATATTCCAAAAGGTGAACTGGTCGCTTTATTAGGCCCATCAGGTTCTGGGAAGACGACGTTATTACGAATTATTGCAGGCCTAGAAGAAGCAGATGGAGGTTCGATTTCATTTGATGGAGAAGATTTAACTGATATTCACGTGAAAAACAGGCAAGTCGGTTTCGTCTTCCAGCACTATGCACTTTTTAAACATATGAATGTATTTGAAAATGTCGCTTTCGGTTTAAAAGTAAGAAAGAAAAACTTACGACCTTCAGCTGAAGTAATAAAAGAAAAAGTAACAGAACTATTGAAACTAGTAAAAATGGATGGTTTCGCAAAACGTTATCCAGCGCAATTATCTGGCGGACAACGCCAACGTATCGCACTAGCCCGGGCGCTTGCAGTCGAACCGAAAATTTTATTGCTAGATGAACCGTTTGGTGCACTTGATGCAAAAGTGCGGAAAGAATTGCGAAGATGGCTCCGGAAACTACATGACGAATTTCAAATTACGAGCGTATTCGTAACGCATGACCAAGAAGAAGCGTTAGACGTTGCGGACCGCATCGTTGTAATGAATGAAGGACGCATTGAACAAATGGGAACGCCGGAAGAAGTATATGAAAAACCGGCAAGTCCGTTCGTATATGACTTTTTAGGAAACGTGAATTTATTTCACGGCCGCGTTCATAAAGGTAAACTAAATGTAGGATCGGTGGAATTAGAAGCACCAGAGCATAAGCACGTTTCAAACGTAGACGGAGTGGGATACGTAAGACCACATCACTTATCAATCGATCGTACGAAACAAAGTATAGATGCCATCCCGGCGAAAGTAACATACTCACATGCAGTTGGCCCTGTCGTATATGTAGAATTGAAGCGCGACGGAACAGATGAGTATCTAGAAGCAGAAATTAGTAAAGAACAGTTTAGACAACTAGGCATTCAAACGGGTGAGTTTGTATACGTACATCCGAGAGAAGTGAAGGTGTTTATTCCGGAGGATTTTGTTATTTAATAATAAGGTGCAGTCCCTATATGAGTATGTATAGGGGCTGCATTTTTTTGTTTTTTGGATAAGGATTTTTAGGGGGAAATTGATGCTGCTGATTGGAGAATAGGTAATAAAGAAAAGAGACTGGAGCGATTGTAAAAGATACAAGTCCAGCACCAGGTGGTCTTGGTGGAGATTCGTCATTAAAGATTACAACAAAAGCAACGAATAATGATTGGGGTTTCATTGCAGCAACGCAAGAAGTGCTGTTAGAACCAAATACAACGTATACGTTAAGTGGTATGGTGAAAACGGATTTATCCAATGGTGCAGATTTCTTCAATGTACAGTCACTAAATGAACATGGTGCCGGTATAGATGGTGGTTGGCACGATACTCGTCATAATAAAGTGCAAGGGACGCGTGACTGGGTCAATCGTCAAGTTACTTTTAAAACGACAGAACAAACAAGAAAAGTAAAAATCTATTTACAAGTAGAAAATGGTGGTTCTTCTACAAGTGGTTCCGTATGGTTTGATAAATTACAGCTTGAAAAAGGAGAAGTTTCTTCTAGTTTCAATCCTATTACAAATAGTAGTGTAGAGAATGTAACTGAACAAGGATGTATTCCTGGATGGATTCGAGGAGACGGAACAAGTTGTGATCCGAAAGATGTTTCTCATCAGGAAAGTTTTACAGGAGATTCGTCTATTGTATTAGAGCGTAGCCAATATGGCGGTTCAAATGTAGGATATGGCAATCATGTAAATTTAAATCAGAAAAAAGCAGAACCAATCACGTTAACAGGAATGTCTAAATCTGAAAATGTAGAAAATGATGCGTCAGATAAATTATCTAGAGACTACTCTGTTTGGGCAGATGTACATTATCAAGATGGTAGCGGTGAAAATTATCAAGCAAAATTCCCAAGTGGGACAAATGATTGGAACCGTAGTGCGGTTGTCATTCCAGCTAAGAAACCAATTAAGCAGATTCAAGTATATCTGTTATTTAGAAACAATAATAAAGGAAAAGTCTGGTTTGATGATATTCGTTTACTAGAAGGAAATGCTCTTATCAAAAACGAGTACGATAACGATGGAGATGTTGTTGCCACGTATGATGAAGAAGGTCAGAAAAACACCTTCACATACGATGCATCAGGAAATAAAAAGAGCGAAACAGATGAAAAAGGAAATACCAAACTATATGATTACAACAAAGATAATCTATTAACGAAGGTTACATCAAACAGTATTCTTCTATCTGAACGATATGAATATGATCAAGCAGGTAACCGTACGAAGATTAAATATGAAGGTGCGGGCGGAAAAGTAACAGAAACCAACTTTGTATATGACCCGATTCACCAATTATTACAAGAGACGTTACCAAACGGAACAAGTAAATCGTATACATATGATGGATTTGGAAATCGTACGAGTGTGAAAGTTGTAGAGAATGGAAAAGAAACAAAATCTGTAGCGGCAACGTTTAATGAAGGAAATCAGCTTGTAAAATTCGTAAACGAATCGTTAACGTATGATGCAAATGGCAATCGTACATCAGATGGGAAGTACAAGTATACATGGAATGAAGATGACCAAATTATTGCGATCACGAAACAAGGTGAGAGCAATGCATTCGCAACCTATAAGTATGATGAGGATAATCGCCGTATTGAAAAGAATGTAAATGGTCAAGTAACACGTTACTTCTATGATGGAGATAGCATTAATCCGTTGTACGAGACAGATGGAAGTGGAAATGTACTTCGTCAATATGTATACTCTACAAGTGGCGTACGCCTAGCAATGAAATCAAAAGGACAAACGTTATACTACCACTACAACCCACGTGGTGATGTCGTTGCGATGACAAACCAGGATAAAGAAGTTGTAGCAACGTATGAATATGATTCGTGGGGTAACGTATTAAAGAGTGATACGAAAGGTATCGCAGCAGACAATCCGTTCGGATATGCGGGATACATGTATGATAAAGAAATTGGTATGTATTACTTGATTGCTCGTTATTATAATCCAGAGCATGGTGTGTTCTTATCGGTGGATCCTGATCCGGGTGATGAAGATGATCCGATTACAATGAATGGGTATACTTATGGTGATAATAATCCGGTGATGATGGTGGACCCGGATGGGCATGCGGCTTGGTGGCTTGTTTCGGGAGGTGTTGGTGCTGTTGTAAATGGAGGATCGTATCTTATTTCACATTATAAAAAGAACAAATCTTTAAAAGGTATAAATAAATGGGCATTTGCCAAAACAACAGCTCGAGGTTTTGTTGGTGGCGTTATTGGCGGAACGGGTGGTCGTTTAGCGAAAGCTGCCACCTTAGGAAGAAAAAGTAAAGCGTTCCTGAGTCTACATACAGGGGTGGCTGGATATGCAGTAGCAAATTCTAGTAGAGACTATAGTGGAAAAGGTTTAGGAAGAGACCTTGCATATTCGATGACTGGAAATAAAGGTTATATAGGATTAAATTTTGCAACAACTTATTATGAAAATAGTTCGAAGAAAAAAAGTAAACCTAAGAAAAAGCAAATTTCTAAGAAAAGAAAAAGGTAGGTTTTTATAGTTGTAATAAGATGATAATCTATTTCAAATGCGACTGAATAATTTGAAACATTAGAAAATGTAATATATACAAAGGAGCTAATTGATGATAATAGATTTTATGTTGGATGTATTTATTTTTTCAATAAGTATTTTCTTTATTTGGTTAGGATTTAAAATAGATAAAGATAGTTATAAAGACAATCGTATGTTTATGGCATTTTTCAGTGTAACGGGTGTATTTCCCACCCTACTAACTATAAGTTACTATTTATTTAAAATATCTGCAGTTGGACTAGGTTTGATAATATTGTATTTATTGTTTACGGGCAGTTTTGTTTAAATACAATCTATGGATTGGAAAAGTGGGATTATATGTGGGTTTTGTTGCAAAGTTGGAAAAGGTATCAATAAGTAGATATATAGGGAACAATATTTAAAATTTAGCTAGTAATTGCTTAAATCTATTATAAAGTGAAAAGGCGGAGTCTTCAAAGAGACTTCGCCTTTTCGACGTACACTTATATTACCATTATAACTCTCGTGGTGATATAGTTGCGATGACAGATCAAAATAGAGAAGTTGTAGCAACGTATGAATATGATTCGTGGGGTAACGTATTAAAGAGTGATACAAAAGGTATCGCGACAGAGAATCCATTTGGATATGCGGGATACATGTATGATAAAGAAATTGGCACGTATTATTTGATTGCTCGTTACTATAATCCGGAGCATGGTGTGTTCTTATCGGTGGATCCAGATCCGGGTGATAGTGATGATCCTGTGACGCAGAATGGGTATACGTATGCGGATAACAATCCAGTAATGAATGTGGATCCAGATGGGCATAAAGCATGGAAAAGTAAAGGGAAACAGATTTGGTATGCAACAAAATCTGGGGGGAAGGCTGTTTGGAAATCTTATGTTGGAAATCCAGCTACATTTATCCCACATGTTACTTCATTTGGCGCTGGGTATCGTTTAGGGGCAAGAAACTATAAGCTTGCAAATACACCTTCATTCAATAAAAAACAGTTAAAACAGGGAATGCGAAAAGCTGGAACGAAATTAGGATTAAAAACTTTAGGGTTTATAGGCTTTATTCCTGACGGTTACACATTTTATCAAGGGTTCAAATCGGGATATAAAGAATATGATAAGAAACACAATAAAAAAAGTAATAAAAAAAGAAGGTAAAATATAAGTATGGGGTCGAATGTATGTATATTTTTAAGATGGTTTTGGGAATAGGAATTTCCATATATTTAATGTATACATTGCTGAGAGAAAGGCATTACCTTTCAGCTTTGATTGCTGGCATGTTATTTGTTAGCGGGATTTTGGCAATAACTACAAGTATTCTAAATGATATTTCATTTTTCTTTCAATTAATAGTAGCTATTAGTTTAGGTTTGGGATTTGTATTAGCATATACGTATGAGTTAGCAAAGGAAGATAGAGAATAATTGGTTCTGAATAAATCTTATAATTCCTTGTACGTTGAAAAAGAGAAGTCTGGAATGTGACTTCTCTTTTGTTTGTATATAGCATGAATCGTTTCAATGCCTTTCAAGGTACGTGAAGCATGACGAATACTTTGAAATCCCGTGGGTTTGTATATAATAAGGATAATGGGATTATTAAAGAAATAGATAATGAAGGTCGTGAATCGACTATTGCGTATAAAGCAGCTAACACAGAAGTATCTGAAACGAATCAAGCAGCAGACAATCCATTTGGATATGCGGGATACATGTACGATAAAGAAATTGGGATGTATTACTTGATTGCGAGATACTATAATCCAGAGCATGGTGTGTTCTTATCGGTGGATCCTGATCCGGGTGATGAAGATGATCCGATTACGATGAATGGGTATACTTATGCGGATAATAATCCAGTGATGATGGTGGATCCGGACGGACATTAGGCATGGATGGCAGCTGGTGCTGCTTTTGGTGGTGTATCAAGTTATTATTCTGCTAAAAAAAGCGGAGCTAGAGGTTGGAAACTGGCTGGGGCAGTAGCTGGTGGAGCAGCACTTGGTGCTATCGGTGGTGTAGGCGGTGGTTCTTATAGAGCCCTTAATGTAGCAAGAAAAGCATATAACAAAATGCCAGGTCTACCTTTTAAAAAGGGACAGGCTGCTCATAAGGCATGGGGGAAAGCAATGAAGAATGTAGTTCCGGGCGGAAAATACGAAAAGCAAATTAGAGGGGATAGAAGTACAAAAGCAACTAAGAAAATGATTTTTAATAATAAGAAAAGACGCTAGAAAATCATATAAGGTATATAAAATGTTCAAGGAGGATTAATGGCTAACATATTATATTTGAAGCCATAGACTAATGAATGTTTAGTTTTTTATTAGGATTAATTAGTGGGATTTTAGAATCTAGTGGATTAGATTCAGGTTTAAACACTAGAAAAATTGATAGAAATATAAAATGTCTTCAAAATTATGAATGGTTTCAGCAAATATATAATGATACTAAATATAGGAAGTTGTTTTTTACCAATTACAAAGTACGTTCATATTTACAAAGCACGATTAGAGTTAAACTAATAATAAGGAATGAGAAAAATAGACAGAAGTTTTATGCTGTACTGGACAACCAAATAAAGAGAGATAAAAAGTAGTTAATGGGTTAAAGATATACTGTTGGGTGTTCATTCGAAGAAGGAGAGTTGATAGGGACTCTTCTTTCTTTATATATGGAACAGTGTGATGTCATTGCGATGACAGATCAAAATAAAGAAGTTGTAGCAGCGTATGAATATGATGCATGGGGTGTTCTTATCGGTGAATCCGGGTGGTCATTTTGCGCAGTTTATTCCTATTACAATAATAGGTGGATATAGAGTATACAAAGGATATAAAACTTATAAAAGGTAAAGTTTCCTTTAAACAAATCAATATTACTTGGGAATCTTGCAGTAAAGGAGCGTGTGATAATTGGCAATGACGGATGAACAATTCGAGAATTATCTTGTTATGTGTTATGACAAATTAGAAAGTAAACAGCAAAAATTCATTTCGGATTATAATATCTATAACTTTGATGAGTATTGGTATGATCAAGATCAATGTATATTACAGTTTAAAAATAATGGTCAAGTGTTACTTGAATTTAGTGTTGTTTTTATAGGTTCTTGGTCTGGAAAGAGTAACAGTTGGATGTGGTCTTGGGCTAATGAGAATGTGGCTGATTATGCAAGAAGTAAGTCTAACTGTTTGAAAGATTTACAAAAGATTACAGGAAGTGAGGTTTTTATAAATTCACTTTTTGAATGCGATCAAGAAATGGCGCATGAGCTAGCAGCCTTTTCCATTGAATATTTAGATGCAGAAGGAATATATATAGCACCAGGTGAGAGAAGTGATTTGTTTATGGCTGTTATGTTACCTGATGCATTGTAAGTAGAGCCTACTAAAAATATAGATAAGGTAAGTTCTTCCTATTATCTGGTGGAAGTGAGAGCATTCCGACTGAATTAGAGTATTATCAATTCTTTGGAGGTCTGTTAGTTATGAAAAAACTAGTATTTAATAAGCGGATGGATTTTTCATGTGTAGAAGGGGAAATTCTCTGTATTGCAACGGGAAATAAACAAGATATTATAATTTTAGTATTGGATAAAAAGGTTACAGACATTTATTATTATAAAATTATACAATCGTTGAAATCTGGCGTTTTGAAACAATATACTATAGAAAATAATCAATATTTTAACTTCATTCAACCTTTAGGAGAAAATTGGATTTTGGTTAAAAGTTTCGTTGAGAAAAAGGAAGATACAACGGCTACAATTTTTGATAAAAAAGGAAACATCGTTGCTTCATATTACTTAGGAAATGGAATAAAGTATTTTCAAGTTGATGAAGAAGAACATTTATTGGTTGGGTATAGTGAAGAAGGTATATTTACTTCTGTAGAGGAATTGTTTATTTCAGATGAAGAGTTTGATTCGATAGATTGGGAAAATATATATGATATTAATAAATTTGAAAAGAGCGGATTAGCTATTTTTTCTAAGAATGGCGATTTAATTACTAATGAATTTAATAATTCAATAAAGAGATCTGTCTGTGATTGTACAGCAATACATATACAGAAGACAGGTGATATTTTAATGTCTTACTATAACGAGCAAGGAACGTATTCATTCACACAGATTAATAAAGAACGATGCGAACAAGTTATTTTGTATGAAACAACATTGAATCATACATCACTATATTTAAAAGTACAAAATAATATTATCTTTGGTGTAGATAACAATCAAATACATGCATATTCACTTGTAAATAAAAAATTAGCAACTCTGTTAACAGTAGATAGCGATGGAAATCCTATTCAATTTGAGTATATTTTTTCAAGGGATCAAACAATATATGCTGTTAAAGGGAAACGAATATTTTGTTGGGTGCAATATGGGATTTTAGAAGAGGGAGAATAAATAGAAGTTTGACGCTTATTTTTATGTTTAGAATCAATGAGAGGATTTTCATCTATATGAAAGATATTGTATGTAAAGAGTTAATAAGTTTTAAGGATATTGTTGAAGCTTATCAGTTAAAAAAAGTGAGTTTGGATTATAAACAAAATGTGATTTTACTAGTGCAAGATAATACGAATCAACCTTGTATTATTTATTTGGATAAAAATAATGTGAATATAAGTAAATTCAATTTAAACGTAGATATTGATGTTGAATCTGTGCGATGTATGCAACGAATCGGAGAGAAATGGTTACTTATATTTAATTATGAAGATGATAATGCGGTTATTTATAATGCGGACGGAAGTGAACATTGTAAGTTTTATGCCGGAGAAGGGATTCAAGATTGTCAGGTTGATGTGAACGAAGATATATGGATTAGTTATTGTGATGAAGGAGTTTTTGGAGAGTCCTCGATTGGAGCAAACGGGATAGTTGCTTTTGACTCTACAGGTCACTTGATTTTTAATAATTATGATCAATATGTAGAAAGGTTTAATGTACCTCCTATAGATGATTGTTATGCAATGAACGTTATAGATGGAGACGTTTGGCTCTATTATTATTCAGAATTTCCTTTAGTTCAAATGAAAGATAAAAATTTTCATATGTTGTGGAATGAAATAAATGTAACGATGGAAATATGGTCGAAAAGTTTTGCGGTTGCTCAAGATAAAGTAGTATTTATTACTCAAGATAAAAAGTTGGTTGTTTATGATTTAAACAATAATCATGTGTATGATAGTAATCTTTGTAATGAACTAGGAGAGCCAGTTCAATTTGTTAATTATTATAGCCGCGGATCTGTTATGTATTTTCAGACGGATGATACGCTGTATTATGTTGAGTTACTGAATGTATGAGGTGATAAATGTGAATGAGCGTTTAAAGAAAATTGCAACGTTAAGAGAAAAGGTAGAGGGAAAAGCTACTAGATAAAAGTTTTTAATGTTATGTCCGTCCATAAAAGAATTTGAGATTATTAGCGGGAAGAAAATTGCTTCATTAGTAGACCTTTTAATTAATGAGAAACCTAATCCAATCAAAGTTATTAGTGAATTAAACGCTGAACAAGTTGTCAATGAAATACAAGAATTTGAACGTGAGTTAGATAATTTATTATCTAATTTTAAGGGTGATAAGATGAATAATAATGATATGAATTATATATGTTTAATTTGTGGTTTTAACGAATTATTAGATCCCCCATATGATGAAGATGATGATCCATCATATGAGATTTGTTCATGTTGCGGCTTTCAATTTGGTTATGATGATTATGATCAAGGATATACGTTTATTGAGTATAGAAAAAAATGGTTGGAAAAAGGTGCAATTTGGTTTAATAGTGCAGAAAAACCAGCTAGATGGTCATTAGAAAAACAACTAAAAAATATCGATTAATTTCGTGAAACAAAGGGTTAAATAAAGCAGTCTTATTCCAGTCCGTTTGGAATGCTTACTATTTCCGTTAAACGTGCATAACAAGTTATAATAGAAGAAATCAATAAGGAGGCTAGCAGTGAAAAATTTTCGTTATCTCAATATATTCACTATTTTAATTGTATACACACTACTCATGTTTTACATCGGCTGGAACGGATGGGTTTGGCTTCATGCGGTGTTCGGCTGGGAATCTTGGGGATATTACGCTTTCGTAGTTGGCTTCATTTCATATGCGTATATTCTCGTACAAGTGTTTAAATTCCTTCCTTTCCTGCGAACGGTCGGTTCAATTTGGTTTGCGGTAATACAATACGCGCTTATGTTATTGCCGTTAGCCGATATTGCAGTCTTCCTACTGCAGTTTTCAGTGGAGAAAGAGACGGCAATTATTTGGACAGGAACGGTCGTTTTACTCGTGTTCATCTTTATCTTTGCGTATGGAGTATTTAATGCGTATAGCCCGGTTGTAAGAAAGTATGATGTACATATACCGAAAAAGGTAGAAGGTCGTAAAAGTTTACGCATTGCGATGGCTTCTGATATGCATTTCGGTAAACTGTCTGGTGTATCTCATTTAAAGAGACTTGTCCATCATGTAAATGAAATGAAACCAGATATTATTTTACTGCCTGGTGATATTATAGATGATCATCCAGGTGTGTTCATTCAAAAAAATATGGGTCCAATCATGAAACAGATGAAAGCTCCATTAGGCGTATATGGTGTGTTAGGAAACCATGAATATTACGGCCGAGCTGTTCCTGAGTTTTTACAAGAGATGGATAAGATTGATATTCGTATTCTTTTAGATGAAGTCATTACAATTGAAGATCATTTTTATCTCGTTGGAAGAAGGGATAAAACAGAGCGTGATCGTCAAAGCTTTGAAAATCTAATGAGTACGATAGATAAATCGCTTCCTGTTATCGCAATGGATCACCAGCCATTTGAATTAAAGCAGGCAGCGGATGCCGGCGTCGATTTACTATTATCCGGTCACACGCACCGCGGACAAATGGCGCCGAATCATATTGTGACGAGAAGAATGTACGAGCTAGACTGGGGATATGTACAAAAAGGTGCATTCCACGCAATTGTTTCTTCTGGATTTGGATTCTGGGGACCACCGCTTAGACTGGGAAGTAGATCTGAGATCGTGCAGGTTGAAGTTACATTTGAATAGGATTATGAAATAGAGAGCTGAGTGCTCTCTATTTTTAAAAATGAAAAAAGGCTCCATATAAGGAGCGCTCAATAAAAACAAATGAATTAAAACAAATAGAAGACTCTGCTCGAAAAGGGGGATTTTAAGTGATCATATCAGATGTCATATACGGTGAGTTTAAAGTAGATAAAGTGTTAGAAGAATTAATTTTAAGTAAACCTGTACAAAGGCTGAAAGGGGTTCATCAAGCCGGAGCAAGTTACTTAATGAATGAGAAATGGAATGTAACACGTTTTGATCATTCAGTTGGTGCTATGTTGTTAATTAAAAAGCTTGGTGGTTCAGTAGAAGAACAGATTGCTGGTTTACTGCATGACGTATCGCATACTGCTTTTTCTCATGTGATTGATTATGTTTTTGATAACGAAAATGAAAGTTATCATGAAGAAATATTTAGTGCTGTCGTGAAAAACTCGGAAATCCCGGCGATTCTTTCAAAACATGGTTATAACTATGAAGATATTTTGTTAGATGATTCGAAGTGGACATTACTTGAAAGATCTGCGCCAGAATTATGTGCAGACCGAGTGGATTACACATTACGAGATATGTTTACATATGGATATATTTCTTTAGAAGAAGCTCAAGACTTTTTAAATGATTTAATCGAAGTTAATGGGAAAATGGTTCTTCAAAGTATCGAAATGGCAGAGTGGTTTACGAAGACGTATTACAAAGAAGTAATTGATTTCTTTATGAAACCAATGAATATTTATGGAAACGATATGTTAGCTAAAACGTTAAAATTAGCTCTTCATAAAAAGATAATCCATCCAGATGATTTTCTTCTTGAAGATCATGAGCTTATTACGAAATTACAGCTATGTAAAGATCAAGAAGTAGATGCTTTATTAAGAAAAGTTCATCCAAGTATAGAAGTAAAAGAAGATAGAGATGAGTATGATCTACATCAGAAAAATAAAGTGCGTCTTATTGATCCTCCATTACTTCGTGAAGTGGAAGTTGTTCAGGCGTCTGTCGTATCAGAAAAAATAAGGCAGATGAGTGATATTGCTTATGAAAAAGCTGTGAGGGGGATGTATGTGAAAGTGATTTCGAATTAAAAAAGAAGTAGCGCACCGTTTCTAATGCGCTACTTCTTTTTATTAATTATCAAACCAATTCCAAACCTCAATATCTCCAAGAGTCGCATAACGTACGTGCGGGGAGTTTTGTAATTTTAATAATTCTTTCGACGGCCCCGTAATGACAATGCCGTATACTTTTACGCCGTTATCTTTTACATATTTATAACGTTTATCTAAGTTTAGTTCTTTCTCAGGAAACGCAGCTATTTTGCTTACCGTTTTTTTATGTGTAGAAAGAATACGCATCATTTCGATTACTTTATCTTCTGGTGTTTTCTGCGTGTCTGTTTCACTATTAAGGAATCTTACGTGTTCTGGAAATCCTATAGCTTCCCCGCCATGTAGGATGTAATCTTCTACATTTGTTTTTTCTTGTCCCGTATCTAAAGCGTACCATACAGGAGTTGGAGGGAGTTCTTGTGCTTCGAATATGCTATATAAAAGCGGTTCTAATTCTTTTAAAGTGTAAGTTTTATCAAAAGAAATTGCTACTTCTGCAACGGTTCCATCATGTACTTTTGCAAGTGTATCCCATACTTTTTTTGAGGAATCCTTTAAATAATCACCCTGCTTTGTTTTGGGATGAACAAAGAAGAGCTTTGGTTGATAGAACGGATTCATCCAAGTTTGTTTCGTGACATCTACAGATGATAAGAAGCTTTTTGTTTCTACTGTACCGAGTGGCATTTCTTTTTTACCGACGGTTCTTACTAAATCGAAGCTGCTGTTCGTACGGAAAAAAGCTTCTACACTTGTTCCGCCCCCCATAACACGGCTATTTGGGATAGTTGCTTCAAGTGCAAGCGAAGGAACTTCTCTAATTTCTTCTAGCCTTTTATCATTATTAGCTTGAAAATAAAAGGCTGATAATACCCCGCCGATTATATATATAACGATGCAAATGGATAATATAAAACCAAACGTTTGTAACCGATGTTTCCACTTAATTCTCCAAAAAGGAACTTTAAGATCTTTTGGCGGTAATTTTTTCTTTACGGGTTCACTCTTCGCAAGCAATTCATCTAAATGAGCTTCACATTCTGCACAAGTTTCTATATGACTTTCTAACTGTTCTTGTTCGTCATGTGTGAGCGTTCCTTTTTCGTATTTCGTCCACAGTTTTTTAAACTCTGCACAACCCATCTGTATCACTCCTTTATGCTTTTCGTTTCTTTTCTTCCTCGGTGTAACTCAATTTTTACTTTTGCTAACGAGAGACCAGTCATTTCTGCTATTTCCTTATAAGAGAATCCGTAGTAATCTCGTAGTAGTAACACATTTCGTCTTTCGAGCGGAAGAGAGGATATACTTTGTAACCAACTCGTAATCTCATGTTTTACGAAATAAGAGTGCTCTGTACTTGGCACGTTTGGTAAATGGAATTCTTCAATTTGCGTTGTTTTATACTTCTTTTCTTTTCGGTACCAATCGATAAAGGCGTTGTAGGCGATTGTAAATAACCACGGCCTAATTTCTTCTCCTTTATAATAGTCAATATGGACGAGCATCCGGTAAAATGTTTCTTGCATGAGATCTTCAGCACTATGAGAATCTCCGGTTAGGGAGAGAAGATAGCGAAATAAATCTTGCATATGCTCTGAGTAAATTTCTTCTAATGATTGTTTACGTTTCACTACATTTCCCTCCCTTCATACATAACAACGAAATACATATAAAAAAGTTACAATTTTTACGAAATTATAGTAAAAAACGTCAAGAATTGGATAGGATTCTCTTTTATCATAATACATATAAGGCGGGTGAACAGAGATGGAAAGCTATGAAACACAAATTCAAAGGTCAATTGATTATATTGAGGAAGATGTAATGGAAAAACAAACGCTGCGTAATTTAGCACGTGTTGCAGGTTTTTCTGAGTCGCATTTTCATCGTGTATTCCAGGCGTTAGTAGGCGATACAGTAATGGAGTATGTTCGAAAGAGGAGGTTAGCCCGGGCAGCTTATCAACTTTCTCATACGGATGAAAAAGTTATTGATATCGCATTTGAGCATGGCTTTCAATCTCACGAAACGTTCACGAGAGCCTTTAAAAAATTATTTCAAATGACACCAAGTGAATATCGAAAACAAGAAATTGAAACACCAATGTATTATAGAGTGAATGTAAAACAAAGAAAATTAAATCCATATTTAGGGGGCATACAAATGGAATATCGTATTGTAAATAAACCAGAATTTTTAATGGCGGGTTATGAGCTGAAGACGACAAGTAAAGAAGGAAAAAACCATCAAGATATCCCATTATTTTGGCAAGAATATTTACAAAAAGATCTTGGAACGACGATTCCGAATCGTAAAGATACGAGCCAATGGGTAGAGCTAGGATTATGTACTGATTTTAATTTAGAAACAGGGGACTTCACTTATATTATCGGAATGGAAGTTACAGACTTTGAAAATGTACCAAATGCAGTTGCAAAGCGTACATTCCCATCCGCAACGTATGCAGTATTTACAACGCCAAAAGTTCCTCATGAAGAAATGGTATCGTCTATTCACCAAACGTGGAATGCAGTATTCTCAGAATGGTTTCCGCATTCAGGATATGAACATTGCGGAGTTACAGAGTTTGAACAATACGATGAGCGTTGCCATGCAGATAAAAGTGAGTTCGCTCAAGTTGAGCTTTGGATACCAGTGAAGAAGAAATAATAGGAGGAAAAGCGAGCCAGAGAGGTTCGCTTTTTTATCCGTAATACGGGGGGGAATATTGAATTGTTTTTTGTAAGGAGTATGAAACACAGATCCTCTTATAATATAGATTGCTACATTTGACGATTTTTGTCGACAAATCGATATATCTTGAAAATCGCTGATATATTTCGAGTTACGGTCGATATATTTGAAAAATCGCTGATATATTTTGAGTTGCGCCGATATATTTAAAAAATCGCCGATATAATTTCATTTACCGTGGAACTCCCCCAGAAAAGAAAAAAGGCGCCATATAGCGCCTTTTCTACGAACTAAACGGAAACACAAGTATAATCGTCGTTCCTTTTCCAAGTTCACTATCAATGAAAATCGTTCCATTATGGGCATGAACGAGCTGTTTTGTAATGGCGAGACCAAGTCCAGTTCCGATGTTGCTTTCTTCTGTATTCGTTCCTCTGTAATATCGCTCGAATAGAAGTTCTTTCGTTTTATCATCCATACCTTTTCCATTATCTGAAATAGATAGTGTAAATGAATTTGCATTTTGCGAAAGTTTTACGATTACGTTTGTCGTTTCATTATTATGTTTTACAGCGTTTGCGAGTAGGTTTTCGATAATACGTTGGAACCATTTTTCTTCAATAAAATATTGGATTTTGCTTGAACTTGGCACAAATTCAATGTTTTGATTTTGTAGTGTCGGGTTATTAATAAATTGTAATAGTACTTTTCGGACGAACTGATTAATTTCAACATTTACGTGTTGCGCAGGAAGAGTATCATTTTTTAATTGATATGTTAAGCTTAAGTCGTCAATTAATGTAGTCATATATTGAGATTTTTCTTTCATTACATGGCCAAATTGTTGAATGTCTTGATCCGTCCAATTATATTGCTTCGATTCTAGTAATAATGCATAGCCGTATATAGAGCTAAGCGGTGTTTTTAGATCATGCGTCAGGCCCGTAATCCACTCTTCACGTGTTTGTTGCAGTACTTTTCTCATTGCATCGTTCTTTTTCAAAGTAATAGAAAGGTGCTCTAGTGAGTTTGTAACGTCTTTGAATATACGGAACGACCATTTTTCTTTACCGGAGCGCCGAAACCGAACAGGTTTGCCTTTTTTACTAACAGGTTCTTCATATTTTCCTCCGGCTATGTTTTTAAGCCAGCGCATCGTGTGTAATAAAGGCTTTCCAAACTTATTTCCATACCAAATTGAAAGAATGACTAAATAAACAAACACAATAAGGAGGATTAAGCTGCATCCGATTAGAAGTTTCTTGGTAAATATATCATCTAATTCATCATCTGGATAATAATGAGCGTTTGGGGCGGATACAACGACGAGATGACCGCTATTTGAATCGTAAAAACTAGATATATTTTCTTTATAATTCCACGGTTCTTTTTCATTAATAGCCGTTTTTATAGCCGAAAATGTTTTTTTCTTCCCAGTTGGATAGGAAAAAACTTCTTCGCCATTGTTATTAAATATTTGCAGTGTTGCTTTTTCTTTAGAAAGTAATTGTTTTTCTTGTTCAGTTAATGCAAATTCACTTAATGATAAAGAAGGGTGTCCTTGTTGTATCGTTTTTAGTAATGCATTACTTTTTAGTTTGGCACCGTAAATAACGATCACTGGTTTCTTTTCTAATTTAATTTCCCAATAGTTAAATTTATAAATATTGTTGTTACTATTCTGTAAATACGTAAGTAAGGATGTCTTTGTGTAAGAGGTCGGAACATCGTTAGGCGTATTAAAGTTGTAAAGGACCTTTCCATCTTCATCTACAATTTGAAGCCAATCACTCTTTTCTGTTATTAAATCTTTTACCTCAGATTTTAAAGTAATGTTATTGTCTTCAGAAGAAATATATTCGGAGATTGTAAAGGTATCATAATCAGAAATATTAGGTTCATATAAAGTACTATTAAGAAGAAAAATTAAATAAGAAAAAGAAGCAATTACTGCGATAAGTAACGTAACTAAGACAAAAACGTGTTGTAAAATAAACTGGATTATAAGTCGTTTATTAAAATTCATATCTTTAACCTACTTTGTAATGAACTTATAGCCAAGTCCACGAACCGTTTTTATGTATTCTGGTTTACTTGGATCTTGTTCAATTTTTTCACGTAGTTTTCGAATGTGAACCATAACAGTATTATCATCTCCATTATAGGCAGGTGCTCCCCAAACTTTTTCATATAATTCTTCCTTCGAAAATACGTAGTTCGGATTCTCACAAAAGAATAGTAGTAGTTGAAAGAGTTGAGCGGAACATTCGACAACGTTTCCATCTACTGTTAGTTCCGCAGAATGTTGATCAATTTCAAATCTCCCAAATGAAATGGAGTGTGCGTTTTGTTCGTGTAGTACTGTTTGTTTCATATGTCTTCGAAGTTGTGCTTTCATACGAGCTACGACTTCTAATGGATTAAATGGCTTCGTAATATAATCATCTGCACCGTATGAAAATCCAGATATTTTATCTAAATCAGATGCCTTCGCTGATAGGAAGAAAATCGGACAATCTGTTTGTTGGCGAATAATCGGACAAATATCAAAACCAGATTGTCCAGGAAGCATGACATCTAAAATAATTAAATCGTAATTGTTTTTTTCGGTGAGAGATAAAGCTAATTCAGCTGATGTTGCAGTTGTAATATGAGAAAAACCTTCTTTTTCAAGAATGGTAGTTAGTAATTGTAAAATTGCTGTTTCATCATCAATGAGTAGAATATTTGCGTGATACATATGAATCCCTCCTAATTTCCTCGAATATCATATCATCTTTTTGTAACTTATGGAATTTTTAAGGAAATTTTAAGGTTTTCTTTCACAAAAAATTAAGATTCAAATGATATGATAAAAGTAACATGGGGAGGAGATGAATGTGAATCCGTTTCAAACGATGCGAGCTAGATATTTTTTAATTGTATTTGCACTATTAATTTTAATAGCACGAAGTAGTAATGAATTGCTAGAAAGTACATTTCATATACAAAATTCATCTTTTATAAATATGCTTATATTTTATATCCTTCCAATAATATGGATTTTTTACGGATATAGAAAGCATCGTGTTTCATTTTCATTATTTATTAATAGAAACGAAACATTTAACCTAGTGCAAGTTTTGTACATCGCGATTATGCTTTGTATGTTTAGTTACGGCTATCTTATTTTATATATGTACAGCTTTGCATGGATTACACCAGATTTTATTATGAATGCCTTGCATGAACCGATTATAGATAGTACCGGGGGATATGTATTTCAATTTATTAGGGTTGTATTTATCGCGCCTATTGTCGGAGAATTTGTTTTTCGAGGATTTTTACTACAGCGTTTTGCAGCGAAATGGGGTACTAGTATAGCAATGGTCGTTGTAGCACTTTTATTTTCTTGCTTACATGTTGATTTCCTTGGTGCAGTTGTGTTTAGCGTCGTACTATCAATCGTATATATTCGTACGAAAAGCTTGCTCATGCCAATTGCTATTCATATGTTAAACAATGCCCTTGTGCTTAGTTCTTCTTTTTTAGTAAGTAGAGAAAAGATAATGAGTTTTGCCGATTTTTCGCACTATACGACGTTCTTTCCAGGACTTATTATTTTTATAACGGGATTAAACTTAGTACTCATCTTTTTATTTGTTAACCGCAAATATTGGAATAAAGAAATGCCGGCTATATATGTAGAGCAGGAAAAGAGTTTTTCAGATGTAGTGGGCGGTAAGTAAGATGAAGAAAACGTTTGAAAAAATATTGAAAGACATTATAGAGTCTACGTCTCTTACAGATATGTGTGATAAAAGCGTTTGTCATTGGTTACAACCTGTAGTAGATACAATTGCGTTTCCAGAGTATTACTTATTTTCTAGTACTCATTTAAAAGAAAATATTATTTCTCTTCTTATTGTGTTAGGGGTTTTACTAATATTTGGTCTAATTGTAGAAGAAATGATGAAGCGCATCTTCAAAAAAAATGAAGAGAAGTATATGTGGGTTCATAAAGTATTCGAGAAAGTAATGGTGGCTTTCCTTTTGTTTTATGGCATGAAAACAATCATTTACTTTATAGCTTTGAAACATCATTAATTCGAAATTTGAAAGGGATGTATAAAATTATATGAATGAAACAATATCATCAAATAAGTTTTTTTATTTGATTGTGCTTAGTATAGTGCTGATAACGACAGTCAATGTTATTCTTCGCTGGGAGGAAGCGTATTTCTTTATGTATTTAGCGCTCCATTTATTAGGGGTTCTATGCATAACGGGCGGAGTAGTTGCTGAAAAAAAGAGTGAAGAAAGCGTTAATTATATGTGTGTGACCGGTCTTATTTTACTTTTAGCTGTGCAAGGTATTATGAAATATAGTTCTTTTTCTCTGCAAGATTTTAGTTTGTTAATAGATGTACTTCCTTAAGGCGGATTTTAAGGGTTATGAATATATAGGATATGTAAAAGGAGCTTGTTTGAAAGTACATTTCTTATACTAGATTATGAGCCGAAGAAAATAGGTGAAACTCTTCTTGTAATAGAAGAGTTTTTTTATGTAAATTGAACGAGCTAGAACAATTATCACGATTAGCTTGTTCTAATTTTGAAAGTACGAACTTACAATAATAATAGACAGGCAGCATAGAGGAGGGAATAGCGTGAGGAAAGTTATTGGGTGGTCGCTTTTTTTGTACGTTGGGTTTGCATTACTTATATATTGGTATTTATTTGGATGGAATCATGAACTCATTCCGGACATGTATAAAGGAACGAGTGCAGATCCAGAAACTTTTATGAATGCGAGGGAGCTTACGCTAAGTCAAGATTATTCGCGTGTGAAAAATTTACTGTTCTTTTTAGCGACGCCTCTTGAATGGATTATTTTATTATTTGTACTCGTGCTCGGTATTTCAAAAAAGTTTGAGAAATGGTCGAAGGAAACGACCAAAATAAATGTCTTACAAGTTGCGATTTATTTCTTTTATTTATCACTACTAACAACAGTTCTTGCATTACCGATGCAGTGGATCGGGCGTAAAGTATCCGTTGCTTACGGTATTTCCACGCAAAGTACACAAAGCTGGATAAAAGATCATGTTATCGATTTTTGGGTGAATTATGCGACTATGTTACTCATTGTTTCGGTTCTGTTATGGCTCATCCGTAAATTTCCAAAGAGATGGTGGCTAGCAGGGTGGGCGCTCTCTGTACCATTTACAATCTTTTTAACGTTCGTGCAACCTGTTATTATTGATCCACTTTACAATGATTTCTCGACGCTAAAAAATAAAGAATTAGAAACGAAAATTTTGACAATGGCAGATAAAGCTGATATTCCAGCTAAGCACGTATATGAAGTAAATATGTCGGAAAAAACGAATTCGTTAAATGCGTACGTAACGGGAATTGGCCTTAACTCTCGCATTGTAATGTGGGATACGACGCTTAAGCAATTAAAAGATAAAGAGATTTTATTTATAATGGCTCATGAAATGGGACATTACGTAATGAAACATATATATTGGGGCGTTGCGAGCTATGTGTTGCTATCGTTTATAGGTATGTATTTAATTAGTCGTATTATAAATATGTGTATTCGAAAATGGGGAGATACACTGCAAATTCCAAAATTAGCATGTTTCTCAATTTTACCTTTATTTTTCTTAATTTCCTCTTTATTATCTTTTGCAGCACAACCAGCAACAAACTACGTTTCTCGTATAGAGGAACGGGCGGCAGATCAATACGCTCTAGACATGACGAAAGATGGAAAATCAGGTGTGAAAACTTTTCAATATTTATCAAAAACAAGTTTAAGCCAAGTGAATCCGCCTGCGTTAGTGAAGTTTTTCTTATATACACATCCACCAATTTTCGAAAGAATTCATACGTTTGAACAATATGAAAAACAAAAAAACAAGAAGTAGCGATTATGCTACTTTTTTTTTATAGAAATATAAGTTTGGTATTGGGAATATTTATCATTGCTTTTTATTGTGATTTTGTAAATAATAAGCTATAAAATTCTAAAAATCTATATATAAAGGAATAAAGGTGGAAATATGTATTTTTTACAAAATTTAAAAGTGAAACATAAATTATTCTTACTTATCTCATTAGCAGTTTTGGGCATGGCAATTATGAGTTGTGTAGCAGTTAATTCAATTAATCAGATTAAGTATGATACGGAAATTGTCGTAGATGATTATCAAAATTCAGCAATTTTATTAGAAGGGATGCTTCGTACACAAAATTCACTAGAATATAACTTACTAGAATTAATTACAGTGTCACAAAATGAGGGGACAAATAAAGAGGGGATTATTGGTAATGTTGAAAAGGATTTAAAGAAATATGATTCTTTATTAAAAGAATATGATGATGGCGTTAATTTAAGTAAGCAAGAGGATGAACTGTTTCAGAAGATGAAGAAATCTTTGCCAAGTTATATGGATACATATAAAAAGTTGTTTGAAAAAGCGAAGGTGACAAACGAACCCCAGCTGGTAAACGAATTTCATAAGGAATTAAAACCAAAGGGAGTAGAGTTAGCTAGTTATGCGGTAGATCTAGAAGCATATGTTTCAAACTTAGCTGATCAAGTATTTAAAGATTCTCAAAAAATGATAGATCAGTCCGTTATTACTTTTATCATTCTTGCAGTAGTTACTACAATCGTTATATGTATAGTAAGTTATATTATTAGCAAGCTTATAGTTGCTCCTTTACAAATGGTTAGTCGTATGATGGAAAGAGCAAAAGAAGGGGATCTAACTGTATATGGTGATTATAATGCTAAAGATGAATTGGGCTTATTAGTAAGTGATTTTAACGAGATGATTGCAGGGCTAAGAGCAAATATGCAAGAAGTAGATAATAATATTCAGCTTTTATTCCAACATGCAGACGGAGTAGTATCTGCATCGGAAGTATCTAGTGGTGCAGCGAAGAAAATCACTATAGATATTGAAGAAGTTGCAAATGGTGCAGAGAGTCAAATGCAAGCAATGGAGCAAACTGCGGGTGCGATGGAAGAGTTGACACAAGGAATGCAGAGTATAGTGAATACATCATCCTCTGTGAATGAATTGTCTGCTCAATCAGCATTAGATGCAGAGAGTGGTAACAAATTAATGAAACAAATGATTCAACAGATGGATACAATCCAAAATTCAGTACATAGCGGTGTCAAACAAGTTGAGACTATGAAGGAACAATCAGAAGAGATTGTTAAAATCATTGATGTTATGCAAGGTATTACCTCTCAGATTAACTTATTAGCATTAAATGCCGCAATTGAGGCTGCACGTGCTGGAGAAAGTGGTAGAGGATTTGCAATTGTGGCAGATGAAGTAAGAAAATTAGCAGAACAATCTAGTGATTCTGCAAAACAAATTGAGAAACTTATTATTCAAGTTATGGGAACAACGAACCATACGGTACATATGATGGGGAAAGTAGATAATGAGGTGCAGGCAGGTACTCAAGTAGTAATGCATACAGAAAAAGTATTTGGAACAATTACAGAAAAAGTGCAGCAAGTATCTGAGCAAATTCAAACGGTATCTATGTCTACAGATGAAATTGCAGCGAGTAGTGAGGAGATTTCTGCTTCTACAGAAGACATGGCGCAAATTTCTCAAAGGTCATCTGATCGAACTGATAGGGTAAAAGAGTCTATTCAACAGCAAGAAAAATCAGTTCAAGAAATCTCAGTTTCAATTGAGCATCTGCATAGCGTAGCAGGAGGATTAAAGCAGATTGTTTCACAATTTACTCTTCAAAAATAGTATATTTAAGTTTATATATAGTGAAATTCCTCTGAATAAATAGCAAAAAAATCATCCTTTATAAGAAATAAAGGATGATTTTTTTATTATGAAGATTTGGTGTGAATTCTACTTTTTACATTCTATTTTTTTACAGTTTTTCAATTGTGATATATAATGATATGTAATGTTTTTAGAATTTTTAGTTTATAAAAAGATGATTGTAGGGGGAGGAGAAAATTGTTTCATTCAAAATCAATGCCGACTATAAAAATGATCCTTTCGATGTCTATTTTCGGATCGATTGGATTTTTTTCTGTCCAAACGGGTTTACCATCTTTTGAATTAGTATTTATTCGTTGTATTTGTGCGACTTTATTTTTAACGCTATGTTGGTTTGCAACAGGACAATATAAAAATGAGAAATGGAATAAAAAAGAAATTGTGCAAATATTAGCGTGTGGCGTATTTCTCGTTTTTAACTGGGTGTTTTTATTTAAAGCGTTTGAACTCATGTCGATTACAATTGCGATTTCAGTGTATCATCTCGCGCCAATTATCGTATTAATGATCGGTAGTATCGTATTTAAAGAGAGACTTACAGTATTTGCTGTTATGTCCATTGTTATTTGTTTTATCGGCACAGTGTTAGTAGCTGGAGTGGACGGTAGTATGTCACTTGAGAAATTAATGTCATCTGGAATGGTATGGGCACTTCTTGCGGCTTTATTTTATGCTTTTACCACGTTACTAGGAAAGGGGATTCAGCATACGAGCGCATATGCGATGACCTTTTTACAAACGTTTTTAGGCATATTTTTATTGCTGCCATTCGTAGATTTCGGACATTTTCAAGGATTAACAGAGATGAACTGGATGATGATTACTGCGACAGGACTTATACATACTGGGTTTGTATATTACTTGTTTTTTGACAGTTTAAGGGATTTACCGACGAGACTTATTTCTGTATTAGTGTTTTTAGATCCTGCTGTTGCAATTTTGTTAGATACGATTTTTACCGGTTTTAGACCGACTAGTATGCAAATTGTAGGGATTATTCTTATATTTGTAGGAATGGCATTTACTTTTCGAAAAACGAAGGATGAAAAAGTGGTGGTAAAAGAAAATACGTATTATGAAGTGTGAAAAATTACCTCCTATCGTATTGAGAATCCCCTTATTTTTTATACAATATAAGAGTAGGAAAATAAAGGAAGATGCGGATGAGAAGGATGAAAAAGTTATTAAAGGTAGCTACATCATTAAGTTTAATAGGGTGGATATTTGTTAGCGGTGATATTGTTTCAGCAAATAAAGCTATAGTTGGAACGGGTAATGGTTTATTTGAACCAGAAAAACTTGTAACCCGTGAACAGTATGCGAAGTTCTTAAATAATACAATTCAAAGATTCTAAGCAAACGATTAATCTATGAAGATCGAAAAAAGCGCAAATATGATATTTGCGCTTTTTTTGTCTATAAAGTGAAATTTTTATAAGTGAAGGACTTGATTAGTAGATAGTAGAATATTGTATATATAACATCTTTGCAAAAGCTTTTGTTTATCCTTTTTGAAAATCAAACAGAGAAACTAGAGCGCAAAGATAAGAATATTTCTTCAAATGATTTGCATGCAATTCAGAATACCAATTGGAATTGAGAGCGAATTGGCTCTCCTAGTAATCTTCAAAATAATAGATGTTAAAAATGCAATATATTACATAGGGCTTGCAAATACAGCATATGTAATATGGGGAAAGAATTTAGTCTATTATGTTCCACTTTTAATAAAGTGGAAATGAAGGAGCGAGGACTATGAAGAAAAAAATGTTCCGTATAATGGCGGCAGCGACTATTATGGGTGGATTATTGGTAAGTGCAAATGTTCCTAACATAAAAGCAGAAGAATATCCTGAAATGATTGTATTTGACGATGTCCCAGTAAACCATTGGGCATATGATTATATTCTAGATGCGGCATATAATAAAATTATGCTAGGTTATGGAAATGGAAAGTTTGGTGTAGGTGATAACGTAACACGTGAACAAGTGGCGGCAGTACTGTATCGCGCACTTAATATAAAACATGAAGGCCCATTAAAAAATCCTTATAAGGATATTTCTGAAAGATCAACAATGTTTCCAGATGAAATTTTAGCATTAACAGAGCGCGGTATTTTTAAAGGTGATGAGAAGGGGAACTTTAGACCTAGGGAAACAATTACACGTGCAGAAGTAGCGCAAGTTCTTACACAGGCATTTTCATTTGAAGTGAAGCAACAGCATACATTTAAAGATGTACCGAATAATTACTGGGCAAAAAATTCAATTAGTGCTCTGCAATCAAATAATGTCATAGTAGGGACAGGAAATGGAAAGTTTGAACCGAATAAAGTTGTAACACGTGAGCAATATGCAACATTTTTATATAAAGCTATTATTAATTTTCATTTGAAAGATGAATAACATGAAACGGAAGTTTTTTAAAAAATAGTACAAGAAAAATAAAATTATATTAATATATCATATTTCTTTAAAAAAAGCGCGGGAATTACGCGCTTTTTTCTTATTTTAAATTGTTTATCTGTATATTTATTCTGCTGTTCATAGTTCCATGGTTAGTATTTATGGAAAAAACAGGTTAATTATAGTTACTTTTTATTGAAAAAAAGTACGATTTAGTAACTTTATTGTTAATTAAGTATAAAGATAAGTATGTGAAATACAGTTCACAAATTAGACAAACATTATATGGGTAAGTGTATTGTTACTTTTCCATAAATTCTTTATATTAGAAAAAATATGTTTTTTTTAGGGAGAGAATACAGTGAAGAAAAAGATATTAAAAGTAGCAACAGCTTTAACAATTATGGGTGGAATTGCATTTAGTGCTGAAGGCGCTACAGCGAATGCTGAAGTAGCTGCTAAGCCTAAGCCACAACAAGCAAGTCAGGCTATCTTTAAAGATGTACCAGCAGGACATTGGTCTTACGAAGCAATTCAAACTTTAGCACAAGAAGAAATTATGCTTGGTTATGGAAATGGCGTGTTCGGTTTTGGACATAACATAACTCGTGAACAAGTAGCTGCTTTAATTTATCGTACTATCGATTTCAGTGAAGTATTCGAGGAAGGCGATATCCTTGAGAATCCATACAAAGATATTAATGAAAAATCAACAATGTTCTTAGAAGAAATTTTAGTATTAACAGAGGTAGGTATCTTTAACGGTGATGGAACTGGAAACTTTAGACCGAAAGATACACTAACACGTGCAGAAATGGCTCAAGTGCTTACAGTAGCATATGAATTAGAAGTAAAAGGAACACAAGGATTTAAAGATGTACCGAAAGGACATTGGGCATACAATGCGATTAATGCAGTAGGTTCAAATGGTATTTCTGTAGGAGATGGAACTGGAAACTTTGCTCCAAACATGAAAGTAACACGTGAACAATATGCGCAGTTCTTATTTAAAACAATTTTTGAATAAATAATAAAAAAGAGTCAGTGTTATATAACACTGACTCTTTTTTTGCTTGAAATCATAATGGATAAACACAGTTTTGTAAAAAAACATTAAATTTTCAAAAAAAACTTCCTTTTCTGAAGATTTGTTATATAATATAAAACATAAAATCAAATCTGTTATAAGACAGTTTAAAAAGGGGATGCTAATATGTCGACGCAAACTTCACGGGTTACACTGGCCGGAGAAATGTTACCAGCGTACAACGAAATATTGACACCTGAGGCGCTTAGTTTTTTAAAGGAACTGCATGAAAATTTTAATGAACGCCGCACGGAACTTTTACAAAAGCGTGTGGAGAAACAAAAAAGAATTGATGCGGGGGAGTTTCCTACGTTTTTAGAAGAGACAAAGCATATACGTGAAGGGGATTGGACAATCGCCCAGCTTCCGAAAGATTTAGAGGATCGCCGCGTGGAGATTACTGGTCCGGTGGATAGAAAGATGGTCATTAACGCTTTAAATTCAGGAGCACATCTTTTTATGGCAGACTTTGAAGATTCGAATGCACCAACTTGGAGAAATGCTGTCGAAGGTCAAATTAACTTACGAGATGCTGCTGTGAGAACGATCTCACATAAAAATGAAAACGGAAAAGAATATCGTTTAAATAGTAAAACAGCTGTATTAATTGTGCGTCCGAGAGGGTGGCATTTAGAAGAAAAGCATATGCAAGTTGACGGCAAGAACATGTCTGGCAGTTTGGTGGATTTTGGATTGTACTTTTTCCATAATGCGAAGACGCTTTTAGCAAAAGGAAGTGGCCCATACTTTTACTTACCGAAAATGGAAAGTTACTTAGAGGCAAGATTATGGAATGACGTTTTCATATTCGCTCAAAAGTATATCGGTATTCCGAATGGAACGATTAAAGCGACTGTGTTAATAGAAACGATTCACGCTTCATTTGAAATGGATGAAATTTTGTATGAACTAAGAGATCATTCTGCTGGTTTAAACTGCGGACGATGGGATTATATATTTAGTTTCTTAAAGAGCTTCCGTAATCATAATGAATTTTTACTTCCGGATAGAGCGCAAGTCACGATGACAGCGCCGTTTATGCGCGCGTATTCTTTGAAAGTTATTCAAACGTGTCATCGTCGTAACGCGCCAGCAATCGGAGGGATGGCGGCGCAAATCCCAATTAAAAATGATCCAGAAGCAAATGAGGCAGCTTTCGAGAAAGTGCGTGCTGATAAAGAGCGCGAAGCTTTAGACGGTCATGATGGGACTTGGGTTGCCCACCCGGGACTTGTACCGGTTGCAATGGAAGTATTTAATCACATAATGAAAACGTCAAATCAAATTTTTAGAAAGCGTGAAGAAATACGTGTAACAGAAAAGGATTTATTAGAAGTACCGATGGGAACGATTACAGAAGGTGGTCTTCGCACGAATATTAACGTCGGTATTCAATATATTGCATCTTGGTTAAGCGGGAGAGGAGCAGCTCCAATTTATAACTTAATGGAAGATGCGGCAACAGCGGAAATATCAAGAGCACAAGTATGGCAGTGGATTCGTCATGAGGGTGGAAAGCTAAGTGATGGCCGTAATATCACTTTTAAATTGATGGAAGAATTGAAAGAAGAAGAACTAGCAAAAATAGAAAGAGAGATTGGTAAGGAAGCATTTAATAAGGGGAGATTTGAAGAGGCTACAAAACTGTTTACAAACCTTGTTCGTAATAACGAGTTCATGCCGTTTTTAACATTACCGGGTTATGAAATTTTATAAGAAACAAGAAAAGGGGATGGAACATATGAAAAACGAAAGAATTGATAAATTGCAGGAAAGCTGGGAATTAGATACGCGCTGGAAAGGGATCACACGTCCATATACAGCTGAAGATGTAATTCGTCTGCGCGGATCGATTGATATTGAACATACGTTAGCGCGCTGCGGTGCAGAGAAGCTTTGGAAATCACTTCATACAGAAGATTATATTAATGCACTTGGGGCATTAACAGGAAACCAAGCGATGCAACAAGTGAAGGCTGGATTAAAAGCAATTTATTTAAGCGGTTGGCAAGTAGCGGCAGATGCGAATCTTTCTGGACATATGTATCCTGACCAAAGCTTATACCCGGCGAACAGTGTGCCAGCTGTTGTAAAACGAATTAACCAAACACTTCAACGTGCTGATCAAATTCAGCATATGGAAGGTAGCGGTGATACAGATTATTTCGTCCCAATTGTGGCGGATGCTGAAGCTGGGTTTGGTGGACAGTTAAACGTATTTGAATTAATGAAAGGGATGATTGAAGCGGGTGCATCTGGCGTGCACTTTGAAGACCAATTATCTTCAGAGAAAAAATGCGGGCATTTAGGCGGAAAAGTATTATTACCGACGCAAACAGCGGTGCGTAATTTAATTTCGGCACGTCTTGCTGCGGATGTAATGGGTGTACCAACAATTATCGTTGCAAGAACAGATGCAGATGCGGCAGATTTAATTACGAGCGATATCGATCCAGTTGATCAAGAGTTTATTACAGGTGAAAGAACGCCAGAAGGGTTTTATCATACGAAAGCAGGTCTTGATCAAGCAATTGCACGTGGTTTAGCGTATGCGCCGTATGCAGATCTCGTTTGGTGTGAAACGTCGGAGCCAAATTTAGAAGATGCAAAACGCTTTGCGGACGCAATTCATAAGAAATATCCAGGGAAGCTACTTGCTTACAACTGTTCCCCTTCTTTTAACTGGAAACAAAAATTAGATGAAAAAACGATTGCAAGCTTCCAAAAAGAAATTGCATCGTACGGTTATAAATTCCAGTTCGTAACGCTTGCTGGATTCCATTCGTTAAATTATGGCATGTTTGAATTAGCGCGTGGTTATAAAGAGCGCGGCATGGCAGCGTACTCTGAATTACAACAAGCAGAGTTCGCAGCAGAGAAATACGGTTACTCAGCAACGCGCCATCAACGCGAAGTAGGAACAGGATACTTTGATGAAGTAGCACAAGTGATTACAGGCGGTACTTCATCAACGACTGCTCTAAAAGGATCCACAGAAGAAGAACAGTTTACGAAATAAAGGTATAAGTAGGTGCCCCCAAAAATTTTTTTGGGGCACTTTTCTTATTTATTATTACGTCGCTGACATTGTTAAACTTTGTCGGAAAGTGGATGTGATTTTATTTGTCGTCGTATTGTGGGACGTTCACTTCTATTTAAAATATCCAATCTAATATATTGAATATACCAATAATAGCAGTAAAAAGAAGGAATGCGAATAATGATAGACAGCCCCATGTAAATAGTTTGTCTTTCCATGTTTCTTCATAATCATCAATTAGTTTCTCTATCACTTTTTTCTGCAATGGCTGTAAGGGACGTTCGGTGTGTAGTCCTGTAATAATGTTACGATCTCCTTTGAATTTTAAAGCACGTACAATATGATAAGAGTCGTTTCCCATCGATTTTTCAAATTGTAGACATGCCGCGTGCATAACATCTGTTTTCTCTTTTTCAAGATACCAATACCGTCCAGCCATTTCTGGGTATTGTAATGTAAAGTAAATGTCACCGAGTTTTTTCCTAATTTCTAATTCATTCGGATAAGTAGCGATTAATCCGTGTAATCTATCTCTTGCTTTTCCAAGGTTGTTATTTTCAATATCTTTTTCAATTCTCTTTAATGTTTTTTTAGGGATTATTTCTGTCATACACGCCTCCTTATTAGAATAGGTGTGGTTATATTTTATAAAAAATACTAAAATTTAGAAACTTTATTTTTAAAAAGGATTGTACATTCTATTTTAAGTATGCTATGATAATACCAGTTGAATAATTAAATTAAGCAATCCATATATTATCAAGTGCCGAAAACAAACGGGGAAAAGTATGTGAGAACTAGTTTATGTTTCGAATTTGATAATGTGTGGATTCTTTTTTTATACATGAAGACTAAATAATAAAATGTATTTTCTTAGGAGGAAATAATTATGACAGTTACAGGACAAGTAAAATGGTTTAACAACGAAAAAGGCTTCGGTTTCATCGAAGTTCCAGGCGAAAACGATGTATTCGTACATTTCTCTGCAATCGAAACTGATGGTTTCAAATCTTTAGAAGAAGGCCAAAAAGTTAGCTTCGAAATCGAAGATGGCAACCGTGGACCTCAAGCTAAAAACGTAATCAAACTATAATTTTATAGTTTATTATAGAAAAAAGGATGGCTTATGCCATCCTTTTTTTTGTTGTTGAGATATACGATATTTATATTAGTAATAAAGACAGCCTAAAAAGTACGATTGAAGGAATAAAGGCGTACTCGAAAACTTATGAAAATGATAAAGTGACGGTAATTGATTTGAGGAAGTCTCATTCTCGTTATTTAGATCAAGAACCATATATAATCATAGTACAGGTTGAAAGAGATACAGAGAATCTTGGAAGAAAAAATAGTAGGTTTTTTTGAGGATGAAGAAGAATGAAGGAAATGGTAATCAGTATGTAAAAAGGCTTTCCTGTAAAGGAAAGCCTTTTAGTGTTCTTTCACAGCTTTTTTCTTTTCACGTTTCTTGCATTCTGGACATTTAGATTTACGAAAAGGCTTCGCGAAGAACAGTAAAATAAAAAATAAACCGAATATAATACTCGCTGAATTTTTTACGATAACAATGCTACTATTTTTCATTTGAATTGTTGGATGATCTTGATTTTCTTCCATGAGAGACCTCCGTATATTTGATCTATATTTTAATTATAGCAAAATTAATTGCTGTAATTATATGAAAAGGGGAGTGTGTTAAACATATTACAAATGATATAAATTCTTTTTTCGTATATAGAATCCTTTTTTTATACAGATTATTCCTTTAATATTCGTATATCATTATTAACATATTTGTATTATATTTGATTTATTATAAGTATTTGTAAAGAATCGTGGAATGTAAACCATTTCCTTTTCGTAGGTGCTACTATAAAAGGGAAATGAAGAAGGGAAATTAAATAGCAATCGAAAATTAAAAAAAGAGAGGTGAAAAATCTGTTACTAACAAAAGAGCGAGTATAGATAAAAGTATTCTTAGCGTGCAAAAACTACATACTCTAAGGATATACATTTGCCTATATTTGTAGTAGCAGACAGTAGACTATGGAAAGTAAAGTAGAACGTTATGTCGAAAACTATGTTGTAAGCAAAAATACAATGGCCTTACTTCCTGTTGTTCTAGGAGAAAAAAAAGTTGTTACGCGAATTGTTGAAATGGAAGATTCTTTTTTCGTATTTCAAAAGCCTCTTGATATTATAGAGAGAAGTTGCCGGAAGCATGGTTCTAGTTTCTTTGGAAGAAAAGAAGGAACGAAGGAGTTAACTCGTATTACACATAAAGCTCCTATCGCAATTAGCCCGACAGATCAACTTTATTTTTTCCCTACGTATTCTTATTCTCGAAAAGAGTGTGCGTGGTTATCTCATTTTCATATTGAAGATAATAAAGAATTAAAAGATGGAAATCTTATTATTAGATTTATAAATGGTTTCGCTGTGAAACTAGAAATGTCAAAAAGTAGCTTTGAAAATCAGCAAAATCGTACAGCGAAATTACGGACAGAGTATGAAGATCGTAAGAAAAAACAAGGAAATCCTTGCTTTAAAGAGATTGATAAAAATGAAGAATCTAAATTAACACCAGCATATGAGAAAGTGTATTTTGTGAAGGAAGGCGAAGTGTGAGAGGGAAAGGATGGGGAGACTCATCCTTTTTATTTGTCTGTTTTTGTCGGAAAGTCGATAAAAATCAAATTGTAGTCGATGTATTCAGAAGATTACCGAAAAAATTATCAAAAAATATTGTTCCTCAAACAACCAAACGTACAACAAACCTTGTCGAATATTGAAAGATTATCATAGCATAATAATGAAGGAATTCTAGCGAATGATATGGAAACTTTAATAAATACATCTCCATATGTCGTATCTACCATTTCCTCTTTCATTTAAGCGATGATACAGTAGAGGTAGTAATTAGAGTAAAGGGGTAAAGTGTAGAATGGATTTTCAAACAATCAAAGAGTATTTTTCACCAGAAAATATGGATCATATTGTTGAAAGTTATCGTGCGTTCGGACCGCTTCTCGGTATTGGCTTACCGATGATAGAGGCGCTTATTCCGGCATTGCCACTCATTGTGTTTGTGTTGGCGAATGCTGTTGCATTTGGTTTTTGGTTCGGTTTTCTTTATTCATGGATTGGGTCAGTAATTGGTGCAATGCTTGTATTTTTCATTATTCGTAGCTTTGGAAGAAGTCGTTTCTTTTCTTTTGTAAATAAGCATGAGAGAGTGCGAAAAGCGATGGGATGGATTGAAAGAAAAGGGTTCGCGCCAATCTTTGTTATATTTTGTTTTCCGTTCACACCATCTGCGCTTATAAATGTTGTAGCTGGTTTGTCTCGCATTAGCGTAAAACAGTTTGGACTAGCATTAGCATTTGGAAAGCTTGTTATGATCTTTATTTTAACGTATATCGGTCATGATTTAGTGTCATTTATTCATAAGCCGGTGAAATCGGTTATTGTGGGCGTTGTTATTTTTATTTTATGGTATGTCGGTAAAAAAATTGAAGTAAAGTTAGAACTACATTAGGAAAAGTCTTCTTTGTCCCGCATTAACGGGCAGTAAAACTCCCACCAAAAAATTCGACTGAAGTAAAGAAGTTAGGTGGGAGATCAAACTGCCCGTAAATGCCCGATTGGTTCAACTAATAATCGGTGGGGGATGAACAAAACCCCCACCGATTAAGTTTCACTTTATAAATACAAGCTTCATCATTAAAGGGCGAGGGGAGAAGCGAATGAAGAAAACTTTGAAAAAAGAAGGGCTAGAGTGGGTAAGAACAATTTTAATTGGTGTACTATTAGCTGTATTTTTTCGAACGTTTTTCTTTTCAACGTACGTTGTAGAGGGGAAGTCAATGATGCCGACATTGCAAGATGGAAATATGCTCGTTGTGAATAAGGTGAGTTATCAAGTAGGGGACTTGAATCGATTTGATGTCGTCGTTTTTCATGCGAATAAAAAAGAGGACTATGTAAAGCGAATTATCGGTTTACCTGGGGATCATATCGAATATAAGCATGATAAATTATATATAAACGGACAATTCGTGGAGGAACCTTATTTAGAGACGTATAAGAAAGAGACGAATGGACGGCAATTAACAGGTGATTTTAAATTAGAAGAATTAACGAAAGAAAAGTTTGTACCACCCGGTTCTATTTTTGTAGTTGGTGACAACCGCCTTGGTAGTTGGGATAGTAGGCACTTCGGCTTTGTGAAAGCTGATACAGTTGTCGGTAAAGTTGATTTACGATATTGGCCGATTCAAGAGGTACAAACGAATTTTTCAAAAGGCTGATATAATAAAATGAAGTATAAGGAAAAGACAAACGAGTATGTTTGTCTTTTTTATCGTCCTATAATACAATTGTGATAGCAAACTAACGTTCGTTATGTAAGTGAAAGGTGGGGTTACATGTCACTTCGATTTGTGATTGGTAGAGCTGGAAGTGGAAAAAGTACACTTTGTTTACACGAAGTGCAAGAAGAGTTAAAACAGCGCCCAAGAGGGAAAACAATATTATATCTTGTGCCAGAACAGATGACATTCCAAACGCAGCAGGCGTTAATTGGGAGTGAAGATGTAAGAGGTTCTATTCGGGCACAAGTTTTTAGTTTTTCGCGATTAGCGTGGAAGGTGCTGCAAGAAGTTGGCGGAGCGAGTCGTCTTCATATTGATGAAGCTGGTGTACATATGTTGCTTCGTAAAATTGTAGAATCTCGTAAAGATGGACTATCTGTGTTTCAAAAAGCAGCGGAGCAAAACGGTTTCTTTGAACATCTTGGTAGTATGATTGCTGAGTTTAAACGTTACAATGTGACGCCGTCTAACGTATATGAAATGTGGCAACAATTAGACACACATAGCAGTAGTGCAGAGCAAAAGCTACTAGCGAATAAAGTGTATGATTTACAGTTACTATATGATGATTTTGAACGTGCTTTAATCGGAAAGTATTTAGATTCAGAAGACTACTTACAATTATTAATTGAGAAGCTTTCAGACTCTGAGTATGTAAAAGGCGCGGAAATTTATATAGATGGATTCCATTCATTTTCTCCTCAAGAGCTAGAAATCGTTAGAGGGCTAATGAGATTAGGGACAAGAGTAACAATAACATTAACGATAGATGAAAAAACGTTAGCGCAGCCAGTGAATGAACTAGATTTATTTTATGAAACGACGTTAACGTATGAAAAAATAAAACAAGTAGCGCGTGAAGAGAAAATAGAAATTGAAAAAACAATTCCACTTATGGAACAACCGCGTTTTCATTCTCCAGCATTAGCTCATTTAGAAACGCATTATGAAGCGCGTCCGAATGAAAAGTATCATGGTGAAGCGAGTGTGACAATTAGTACAGCAGCTAATTTACGAGCTGAAGTAGAAGGTGTAGCTCGTGAAATTAGAAGACTTGTGGCGGATGAAGACTATCGTTACCGAGATATCGCAGTCCTTCTTCGTAACGGAGAAAGTTATTACGACGTAATGCGAACGTTATTTACGGATTATAATATCCCGCATTTCATCGATGAAAAACGCCCAATGTCACATCATCCGCTAGTAGAATGTATTCGTTCTGCACTCGAGATTATTAGCGGGAATTGGCGTTATGATGCAGTATTTCGCTGCGTGAAAACAGAGCTTTTATATCCATTAGATGTAAGAAAAGAAGCGATGCGCGAAGAGATGGATGAGTTTGAAAACTACTGTTTAGCGTACGGTGTACAAGGGAAGAGATGGACTTCTGAAGATCCGTGGATGTATCGTCGGTATCGTTCTCTTGATGATGCGAGCGAAATGATAACAGACAGTGAGCGTGAAATGGAAGAGAAAATAAATCGACTTCGCGACGTTGTAAGAACGCCAGTTATTCGTATGCAAAAAAGACTGAAGCGTGCTGGAACAGTTATGCAAATGTGCGAAGCGGTATATTTATTTTTAGAGGAGCTTGACGTTCCGAAAAAACTAGAAGAATTACGTGTTCGTGCAGAAGAAAATGGAGATTTCTTATTTGCGACAGACCATGAGCAAGTATGGGAAGAAGTGATGAATCTTCTTGATACGTTCGTTGAGATGCTTGGCGAAGAGAAGATGTCCCTTTCAATGTTTACGGAGGTTATGTCGACAGGTCTTGAGGCACTTCAATTTGCGAACATTCCGCCGTCACTAGATCAAGTGTTAGTTGCTAATATTGATCATTCTAGATTATCAGATATTAAAGCGACGTTCATTATTGGAGTAAATGAAGGAGTGATTCCAGCAGCGCCTATGGATGAAGGTATGCTTTCTGATGAGGAAAGAAATGTTCTCACCGCTGCAGGTATCGAATTAGCACCAACGACGAGACAAACTTTATTAGAAGAACAGTTCGTTATGTATCAAATGGTGACGAGAGCATCTGAGAAGTTATACATTTCCTGTCCACTTGCGGATGAAGAAGGAAAGACGTTACTTGCTTCTAGTTTTATTAAAAAAATAAAAAGAATGTTCCCTGATGTGAAAGAATCGTTTATTACGAATGATGTAAATGACTTATCGCGTTCGGAACAAATCTCATATGTAGCAACGCCAGAAGTAACGTTGTCTTATGTCATGCAGCAACTGCAAACGTGGAAGCGATACGGATTTGAAGGGAATTTAGACTTTTGGTGGGACGTATATAACTTCTACGTTACTTCAGATGAATGGAAGCAAAAAAGTAGCCGTGTGTTATCAAGTTTATTCTACCGAAATCGTGCACAGAAACTAAGTACAGATGTAAGTAGGGATTTATATGGAGATACAATTAAGGGAAGCGTTTCTCGTATGGAACTATTTAATCGCTGTGCGTACGCTCATTTTGCCCAGCACGGTTTATCGCTAAGAGAGCGTGATATTTTCAAACTTGATGCGCCAGATATCGGTGAATTATTCCATGCAGCGCTGAAGAGAATTGCAGACAAGCTATTACGTGAAAATCGGACTTGGGCGGATTTATCAATAAAAGAGTGTGAACACCTTTCTGCTTTAGTAATAGAAGAAATTGCACCGTTATTACAAAGACAAATTTTATTAAGTTCGAACCGTCATTTCTATTTAAAGCAAAAACTACAACAAATCATTTTCCGTACGTCACTTATTCTTCGTGAACATGCGAAGTCGAGTGGATTTGTACCAGTTGATTTAGAAGTACCGTTCGGTATGGGCGGGACTGGATCGCTTCCGCCGATGGAATTTGCGTTGCCAAATGGTGTGAAGATGGAAGTAGTTGGCCGTATTGACCGTGTTGATAAGGCGGAAGATGAGAGTGGTACGTTCCTTCGTATTATTGATTATAAATCAAGTTCGAAAGCGTTAGATTTAACAGAAGTGTATTACGGACTCGCACTTCAAATGTTAACGTATTTAGATGTTGTTACTTCAAATGCACATACGTGGATGAAAAAGGGCAGTACTGCATCACCGGCGGGTGTATTGTATTTCCATATTCATAACCCGATTGTTGAGATGAAAGGCGATGCATCTGAAGAAGAAATTGAGAAAGAAATTTTAAAGAAATTTAAAATGAAAGGTCTCGTACTAGGAGATGCTGACGTTGTGCGTTTAATGGATAATAAACTTTCAACAGGAAGCTCTGATATTATTTCTGCTGGTCTGAAAAAAGATGGTAGTTTTAGTGCGCGTTCTAGCATTGCAAGTGAACAAGAGTTTAACGTACTTCAAAAATATGTACACCACTCGTTTGAAAATATCGGAAAAGACATTACAGAAGGTGTTATCGATATTGCTCCTTACAAAAAGGGGAATAAAGCGGCATGTACGTTCTGTAACTTCAAATCTGTTTGTCAATTTGATGAATCACTTGAAGATAACCAATTCCGTACGTTAAAAGATATGAAAGATAGCGAAGCGATGGAGAAAATTAGAGAGGAGGTTGGCGGAGAATGATAGAAAATTGGCCTCAGAAACCAGAAGGTAGTCAATGGACAGATGACCAGTGGAAAGCGGTTGTAGCGAACGGACGTGATATTTTAGTCGCAGCGGCAGCTGGATCAGGGAAAACAGCGGTATTAGTTGAACGTATTATTAAAAAGATTATAAGTGAGGAAAATCCAGTCGATGTCGACCGCCTGCTCGTTGTAACATTTACGAATGCAGCAGCGCAAGAAATGAAAAATCGAATTGGGGAAGCGTTAGAAAAAGTATTAATTGATGGGCCAGGTTCACAGCATATAAGAAAGCAGCTTAGCTTATTAAATAAAGCTTCCATTTCTACAATTCATTCATTTTGTTTACAAGTTATTAGAGGATATTATTACATGCTTGATGTCGATCCTCGTTTTCGTATTGCGAACCAAACAGAAAATGAGTTATTAAAAGAAGAAGTGCTAGATGACATATTAGAAGAAGAATATGGAATCGAAGATAATAGTATTTTCTTTGAACTAGTTGATCGTTATACGAGTGACCGTAGTGACGATGACTTACAACGAATGATTTTAGCGCTTCATACAGAATCAAGAGCGCATCCAAACCCGGAGAAGTGGCTTGATAAATTAGTAGAAGCATACGACGTTGAAGGAAAGACGATTGAAGATTTAGTGTACGCTTCTTACTTATTAGAGGATGTGAAGTTTCAGCTTGAAACAGCGGAAAAGCATATTCGTAAGGCGACTGAACTCGCAATGCTTCCTGATGGTCCAGCGCCTCGCGTTGAAACTTTACAAGCGGATTTAGCTTTACTTGGAACGTTATCCTCAGCAGCGCGTGGATCGTGGACAAGCGTTTATGAAGCGATGCAAAATGTATCGTGGCAAACGTTAAAGCGTATTAAAAAAAGTGATTACAACGAAGATGTTGTAAAACAAGTAGATTCTCTTCGGAATAAAGCGAAAGATGAAGTGAAGAAATTACAAGAAGAGCTATTTAGCCGCAGACCCGAAAGTTTCTTACGAGATTTTCAAGATATGCATCCTGTATTAGAAAAACTCGTGAAGCTTGTAAAAGTATTTACAGAGCGTTTCCAAGCGATTAAGCGAGATAAAGGAATGGTCGATTTCACAGATTTAGAGCATTTCTGTTTGCAAATTTTAAGCGAGCAAAGTGAAGACGGTGAAATGAAGCCGTCAGCAGTAGCACTTCAATATCGTAATAAATTTGCTGAAGTACTAGTTGATGAATATCAAGATACGAACTTCGTACAGGAATCAATTATTAAATTCGTAACGAAAGATTCTGAGAGTGAAGGAAACTTGTTCATGGTTGGTGACGTAAAACAGTCAATCTATCGTTTCCGACTAGCAGAGCCTGGTTTATTCTTAGGAAAATATAAACGTTTCACACAAGAAGGATCGGGCGGCGGAATGAAGATTGACTTAGCGAAAAACTTCCGTAGCCGTCATGAAGTGCTAGCAGGTACGAACTTTATTTTCAAACAAATTATGGGCGAAGAAGTCGGCGAAATCGATTATGATGCTGACGCTGAATTAAAGCTAGGTGCTAGCTATCCAGAAGGTGAAGATGTAGCGGCAGAGCTATTATGTATTCAGCAAACTGAGGAAGAAGTGCAAGACGGTGAAGAAGGTGCCGAAGTAGAAAAAGCGCAGCTTGAAGCTCGTCTTATGGCGCAGCGTATTAAAGCAATGGTCGATTCAGGATATGAAGTGTATGATCGTAAAACCGATAGTATGCGCCCAGTGCAATATCGTGATTTCGTTATTTTACTTCGCTCCATGCCATGGGCGCCGCAAATTATGGAAGAGTTAAAACTACAAGGAATTCCGGTATATGCTGACCTTGCGACTGGTTACTTTGAAGCGACAGAAGTAAATATTATGATGAACGTATTCCGCGTCATTGATAACCCGATGCAAGATATTCCGCTTGCAGCTGTACTTCGTTCACCGATCGTTGGACTAAATGACGAAGAACTTGCGACGCTTCGTGCTCATGGAAAGAAAGGCTCGTTTTATGAAGTGATGAGCTTATTCTTAAAGGGAGCGCCGCTTGAAGAAGAACAAGAACTGCATGATAAATTAGAGTGGTTTTATAACTTACTGCAAGGGTGGCGTGAATTTGCGCGTCAACAATCTCTTTCTGATTTAATTTGGAAAGTGTACGGTGAGACAGGCTATTACGACTTTGTCGGCGGTTTACCAGCCGGAAAGCAAAGGCAGGCAAACTTACGCGTACTTTATGACCGTGCAAGACAATATGAAGCAACATCGTTTAGAGGATTATTCCGCTTCTTACGTTTTATTGAGCGTATTTTAGAACGCGGAGATGATATGGGAACGGCGAGAGCTCTTGGAGAACAAGAAGATGTTGTTCGCATTATGACGATTCATAAAAGTAAAGGGCTAGAGTTCCCAGTCGTATTTGTAGCTGGACTTGGTCGCCGTTTTAATACACAAGATTTAATGAAGCGTTTCTTACTTCATAAAGATTTCGGTTTCGGTTCACAATTTATCGATCCTCGTAAACGAATTAAATATACGACATTATCGCAACTAGCGATTAAGCGTAAAATGAAGATGGAATTAATTGCGGAAGAAATGCGCGTACTATACGTAGCATTAACACGTGCAAAAGAGAAGTTGATTTTAATTGGAACAGTTAAAGATGCAAATAAAGAAATGGAAAAATGGCTCGATGCAAGAGAGCATAGTGAATGGTTATTACCAGACCATATACGCGCTGGAGCGTCTTGCTACTTAGACTGGATTGCACCTTCATTATATAGACACCGTGATAGTGAAATGCTTCTTGAATTAGGACAAGGAAATATTCCAGGCGAAATTTATGAATATAGTGCTAGCTGGAAAGTAGAAGTTGTTGAAGGAAAAGATTTACTTGCACCAGAACCAGTTCAAGAAGAGAAACAAGAGTTATTAGAAGCGCTTCGTGATAAAAAAGCTGTTCCGTTAGAAAGTGAACGGAAAGAAGAAGTGTACGACAGATTGATGTGGGAATACGGGTATGCGGACGCGACATCTCACCGTGCGAAGCAGTCTGTTACAGAAATAAAGAGAAATTATCAATCTGAAGAAGGTAGCGATAACGCCTTTATTAAAAAACTTCGTGCACCAATTAAAACACGTCCGCGCTTTATGGAGAAAAAAGGGCTAACATACGCAGAGCGAGGGACAGCAGTCCATGCCGTTATGCAGCATGTAGATTTGAAGAAACCAATTACGATTGAAGTTCTTCAAGAACAAATTGCAAGAATGGTAAATAAAGAACTATTAACATTTGAACAAGCTGAAGAAATAGCGATTGAAAAGGTAATTTCATTCTTTGACAGTGACTTAGGTAAAAGGGTATTAGCAGCAAAAAGTGTTGAGCGCGAAGTACCATTTACGATGATGCTTTCAGCAGAAGAAGCGTATCAAGATTGGCAAGGGAAGAAAGGCGAATCAATACTTGTCCAAGGGGTTATCGACTGCATGATCGAAGAGGAAGACGGAATTACTTTAATCGACTTTAAAACAGATACGATTGAAGGAAAGTTCCCAGGCGGATTTGATCAAGCGAAACCAATTTTAGAAGACCGATACAAAGTACAGCTTTCACTATATGCAAAAGCACTCGAGAAAAGCTTAAAACATCCTGTGAAAGAGAAATGTTTATATTTCTTTGATGGAAATCATGTTGTAAATATTGAGGAATAGAGCTTAGAAAGGGGTTATGGATTATGGCGACGTTAAGAACTTGTGATCAAGGACACGAGTACTACAAAGTAGCGATTGTCCAACTTGCCCAACCTGTGAGAAAGAGAGAAAGCCAAAAGAAGGCTTTCTTTCTCTTCTTTCAGCACCAGCAAGGCGAGCGTTAGAGCACCATGGAATTCATACTCTAGAAGAACTTTCAAAGTATAGTGAAAAAGAAATTTTGAAACTGCACGGTATAGGGCCAGCATCTTTACCTAAATTAAGAGCGGATTTAGAAGATAAGGGATTATCATTTCAATAAAGAAAAACTAATCATTAGTGAGGAGTGGCATCTTAACTAATGATTAGTTTATATAATCGAATTGATTATAATATTAAGGAAGGAAGTGCAACACTATGGATTTTGAAACAGTAATGCAAGAGCTTGAAACTCTCGGCAAGGAACGAACTAAAAAAATATACATATCCAATGGTGCAAAGGATCCACTTTTTGGCGTAGCTACAGGTGCTATGAAACCAATCGCAAAGAAAATAAAAATAAATCAAAGTTTAGCTGAAGAGCTGTATGCCACAGGTAACTACGATGCAATGTACTTTGCAGGCATTATTGCAGACCCAAAAATTATGAATGAATCGGATTTTGATCGTTGGATGGATGGGGCGTACTTTTATATGCTGTCCGATTATGTGGTGGCAGTAACTTTATCAGAATCAGATTTTGCACAAGACGTTGCTGATAAATGGATTGCAAGTGGTGACGAACTAAGAATGTCCGCGGGCTGGAGTTGCTACTGCTGGCTTTTAGGGAATCGAAAAGACAATGAATTTTCCGAAAGTAAGATTACCAGTATGCTAGAAGTTGTGAAAAATACAATTCACGATGCGCCAGAACGAACGAAATCCGCTATGAATAATTTTCTAAACACTGTGGGGATTTCATATGTGCCGCTACATGAAAAGGCAGTTGAAACTGCAAAGGAAGTAGGCATAGTGGAGCTAAAACGGGACAACAAAAAAAGCAGTTTTCTAAATGCTTACGAAAGTATTCATAAAGAACTTGATAGAGGAAGACTCGGATTCAAACGTAAATATGTAAGATGTTAAAATTAAAAGAAACAGCCCTAGCTCTACACAAAATAGAGCTAGGGCTGTTTCTTTTTTACGCTGTTCCAATTTGATCTTGGTCTGCTACATCAGAATCAAATGTATTCGTTGCGCTAACACCGCTAAAGGTGTTGACGACAAATCCGACATTGGAAGCCCCAGATCCGTTATAAGCTTTCGTATTTTCTTTTGGAGACACGTTATAAAAATCTCCTAAGTTGAAAGAGCCGTTACTGTTTTGAACGACAAGATTTCCTACAACCGAAGGCATACCATCCACCTACTTTACTAAGCTTTTTAATTACTATATGAATTATTTAGAGGAAGGTTCATCAGTAATAAATTGGCGGATTTGTAGCGTGCGAGAATTATTAAAAACATAGTCAACATTGCCGATTTGGAAGCACGCGGAATTTAAAAGCGTTCGCAAGTGAACATCATTTACTTCAATAAAAGGGCACTCATTTACAATATTTAGTTTTACATCTGTTGTTCGCTTTGGAATTGTAATGTGTTCATCTGTAAAGATTTCAAACGCATCAAAACGACCTTCACCTTTTATATAACAAGGGATTTCTCGATGAACGATAAGCGCTCTATTTTTTAATTCTATTTGATTAGCATCCCCGGCCTGGAAGACAGCTGCAACCCCCATAGAAATGATAGAAACATTTTGTACAACTGAAGTATGACGGAGCATAATTTTTCCTCTCCTCAACCTGGAGTCGGAGGGACATCTGTTACTAATGGTACAAATGGTCCCTCTGTAACGGATTCGAATGGCGTATCAAGAATAGAAGAAAGGATGAGAAGGTTAGCATCTCCAATTAAAAATAATGCGGAAGAAGAAACCCCGTTCATTTTAATCTGCCCTACTTTTAACTCGCGGTTCACAACATTTAAATTCATACATACTTACTCCTTTCGGAAATTACCTGGTATGTGTTGAATAAAGGAAAGAAAGGCTTTGTCAATATCTTGTTTCATTGCTTGAATAATGACGTCTCGTAAATAATCGGGATCTGAGGAAATACCCTCATACGATTGAACTTGTGATAAATAATATGGAAGTCTATGTTCCATCTGTTTTTTTATGTCATCCACCATCATTTGTCGATACATCTCATCAAGCGGCGTTCTCTCTTCTTGTTCAAAATGGAGAATTCGACTATATGCTTCTTCATCTAAATAGCGATGCATTTCTTGAAGGATACCTTGATAAAAATCTGGATTTGTTTCTGTTTCAGGATTTACTTTTAATGTTTCTGTATCCACTTGAAAATCTTCAATTTGTTGACCCTTTGATGAAAATGGATTCAAGCCAATATTTAAAGTGCCGTTTAAATTTTCTACTTTTAATTGATCGAATTTATATTCCACTTTTCCTATAGAAGAGGAGGGACGACTTTTTAACTCATTAAGCTCTTCTTGTAGTAGGCGAACTTGCTCTTCAAGGTTTAGAATAGTTTGCTGCTGTATTTGGAGAGCTTGTTGAAGTTGGTGTAGGTAAGTATATATATCTTGATTCATTTGTGAAACCTCCTTTTCAATAGGGAGGGGAAATATATTCCTGCTATATATTTATGACAAGGATACCTTAAGAAGAACTAGTTGATGGTTTGATGGAAATAATTTGTCCTTTCGCCTGTAATGGACGAAGAGGTTCTGTAAATCCGCCGGAATTTGAGAATTTAGAAAGAGCTTTAATACTACCTGCAGTTCCAATTTGAAAAACGGAAGAGGTCGTAATGCTATCGATTTTAATGCTGTTAATGATGATACTTTGGTTCACATAAAAATTCAATGCAATCGCCCCCTTTAGTTCGAACCAATTATTGCTTGATCAATTACATCTGAATCATTGACGGTCGTTGAGCTTTGATAATTGTAGACAGAGACGTTATCCCCAACATTAAATGAACCGGCTCCGGCAAAAGCGCGTGAATAACTAATAGGCCTAATCGCAAATACATCTCCAATATGAAAAATACCACTTGATCCAATGTTAACGATACGAATATGTCCGACCATAGCTGGCATACAAAACACCTTTCGTTTTTAAAATTTTCTTTTCTACTATTGTATGGGCGTTTTCAATAAAATGTGTATTTTTTCGAAATAAAAGAAACACATACGTTATTGCGTATGTGTTTCGAACATTTGAGTATGTGTGCAATCTGTATGTATAGGCCAAACAACATTTAAGAGCCTGTCCAATTCCTGGCTACAATCTACTGTTTTTTGAGAAGTCATTCCGTAGCGTTCAGCAAAATAGATCATTTTTTCGCGTTTTTTTTCGATAGCTTGCTCAAACATTGAAATCGGCTCCATCTCTCAATAAATTTTATGTATATATGTAGTACATATTATACAAAAATCCCATAAAAAAGAAACATCTTCGCTAAAAAAAGTATAATTTCTACATTTTATGTCAAATAACGGATGAGGAACAAATGTAAGAATGGTTGAATATTGTAAAAATTAGCGTGTATAAGAAGGTTTTTTTCTTAAGGATGCGAATACAATTATAGGGTATGAGTTTTAGGATGGAGAGTGGAAATGTTGCGTTTTGTAACGGCGAAGAAAGAAGAAAAAGTATTTGTAGGTATTGTGGATGAAGAGGAAGAAAAGGTATTACATTTAAGAGAAGCGCAAAGACAAAAAGGGGAAAAGGTTACTATCCCAATTACCATGTTAGAGTGTATTGAAAGAGGAAGCGAATGTCTTGAGAAAGTGTACGATATTGTAAATTGGGCGAAGGAAAATGCGGGATCGGCGTATTATCCGTTAGCAGAGGTGAAAATATTAGCACCGATTCCAAGGCCGAGAAAAAATATTCTTTGTGTTGGAAAGAACTATCGTGAGCATGCGGTAGAAATGGGCGGAATAGAGTCTATCCCTGAAAATATAATGATTTTTACAAAGGCGCCAACAACAGTTATCGGAATTGATGAGCAAATTAATGGTCACCCTCACGCGACGAATGAACTTGATTACGAAGGTGAACTAGCAATCGTTATCGGTAAGCGAGGGAAACAAATAAAAATAGAAAAAGCTCTTGATCATGTTTTTGGATATACAGTTATAAATGATGTAACTGCTCGGGATATTCAAAGGAAACATAAACAATTTTTCCTAGGGAAAAGTTTCGATACATTTTGTCCGATGGGACCGTATTTAATTCATAAATCGATGGTTAGAACGCCGAATGCATTACACATTGAAACAGTGGTAAATGGAGAAGTAAGGCAAACTTCAAATACGAGAGAAATGATTTTTTCAGTAGAAGAAATTATTTCAACTATAAGTAAAGGCATGACATTAGAGCCAGGAGATATCATTGCAACAGGGACACCAGCTGGTGTTGGTAAAGGTTTTACACCGCCGAAGTTTTTACATGCTGGTGATGAAGTTGTTATTACAGTAGAAGGAATTGGTACGTTAAGAAATATAGTGAAATGAAAAAAGAGCTATCTTGTGAAAAGATAGCTCTTTTCTATGGGCGTGGATTAATGGAGTAATCTATGATGGCGAAAATATACAATCCGATTAATGCTAAAGTACAAATTCCAATTAGCATAACTGCAAGTGCGCTTCTCTCACGGCCAAAACCGATAATTGTAAGGAAAACAGCAGCCCAAAATGATGTTTTGAGTAGTGTGAATGTATTAGGAGTTGAATAATGACTGAGTAAAGTTGTAGATAATATGAAGCCGATGAATGTCATAGAAATAAAAATTGTAGCTAAATTATTAATGTGTTTACCGTATTTCAATAGCATACAGTTACCCCCTCTTTAACAGAAAACAGAATATTCAATTTTATTTTACGATAAACTACTAAAAAAAGAAAGAGGTTGTCCTATATTTAGGACAACCTCACTATAATTAAGATAGTACAGCTTTAATTTTTTGGAACGCCCACTCTAAATCTTCTTCAGAGATTACTAGAGGTGGTGCAATACGAATTACGTTTTCGTGTGTTTCTTTACATAATAGACCAGCTGCTTTTAGTTGTTCACAGTAAGGACGAGCTGGCTCGTTTAATTCGATACCGATGAATAAACCTTTACCGCGAATGTCAGTAATCATTGGGTTATCAATTTCTTTTAATTGCCCAACTAGTTTTTCTCCTAATTGAAGAGAACGCTCTGTTAATTTTTCTTCTTCTAATACTTCAAGAGCTGCAATAGAAACAGCACATGCAAGTGGGTTACCACCGAATGTAGAACCGTGAGAACCTGGCTCGAATACACCTAAAATGTCGCTGTTTGCTGCAACACAAGAGATTGGGAATACGCCGCCGCCAAGTGCTTTACCAAGTATGTACATGTCAGGAGTTACATTGTCCCAGTCGCAAGCAAATACTTTCCCCGTACGGCCTAAGCCTGTTTGGATTTCATCTGCTACGAATAAAACGTTTTCTTTTTTACATACTTCAAAAGCTTCTGTTAAGAAACCAGCTGGTGGAATGTTAATTCCTGCTTCACCTTGGATTGGCTCTAAAATGAATGCAGCTGTATTTGGTGTAATCGCAGCTTTTAACGCTTCTAAATCACCGTAAGGAATTACAATAATGCCAGGAAGCATTGGACCGAAGCCGCGCTTGTACTCTTCGTTTGATGACATAGAAACAGCACCCATTGTACGTCCGTGGAAGTTATCTTCACAAACGATGATTTCTGCACGGTTTGCCTCTACCTTTTTCACATCATAAGCCCAGCGACGAGCTGTTTTAATTGCAGTTTCAACAGCCTCTGCACCTGTATTCATAGGAAGTACCATATTTTTATTTGTTAGTTTCGCAACTTTTTCGTACCAAGGACCTAATTGATCGCTATGGAAAGCACGAGAAGTTAACGTCACTCGATTAGCTTGGTCAATTAAAGCGTTAATGATTTTTGGATGACGATGACCTTGGTTTACTGCAGAATATGCACTTAATAAGTCCATATAGCGGTTTCCTTCAGGATCTTCTACCCAAACGCCTTCTGCTTTAGAAATAACGATTGGAAGTGGATGGTAGTTATTTGCCCCGTATGTGTCTGTAAGTTCGATAATATCCTTAGTTTGAATCATGATTGTTCCCCCTTTTGTTATTACAAGAAGTTTGTAAATACTCTAAATATTATAGCATTTAAATATAAAAAAGCGAAACATTTCCTGAAAATAAATGAACATGTTATCATATAGAGTGAAAAAGTGTGAAAAAGAGGAGGCAGGGATACGATGGTACATATGCATATTACAGCATGGGCGTTAGGATTAATTTTATTCTTCGTTGCGTATTCACTTTATTCAGCAGGAAGAAAAGGTAAAGGTTTACATATGGGGCTTCGCCTTATGTATATCATCATTATTGTGACAGGTTTCATGTTGTACATGAGTATTGTGAAGACGGCAACAGGTAGCATGCACATGTGGTACGGCATGAAAATGCTAGCTGGTATATTAGTAATCGCTGGAATGGAAATGGTTCTTGTGAAAATGAGCAAGAACAAAGCAACAGGGGCATTTTGGGGATTATTTATTGTTGCACTAGTAGCGGTATTTTACTTAGGACTAAAATTACCGCTTGGCTGGTACGTATTCAAATAAAAATAAAACCACCTTATAATCTCACATGTTTGGGAGATTATAAGGTGGTTTTTTACTTTATGTCGCATCGATATGTAACTCTTCTCCGTTTACTTTCGTAAATCGCAAAATATTTTTATTAGAGGAAGAGTGGCGTACAAAATGATGCTGCAATGTACAAATCATTTCGTCGTTATCGAATAAAAGAATATTTACTCCTTCACCTGCTTCATCTTTCGGCAAGAATGATAAATAATTATGACAATACATGCAATCATATAAAGAGTAATGAAGCGATTGCAATGATTCGGTTAATAATGTAAAGACAGAGTCAGGTAATTCCTCAAGCCATTCATTATAGCTAAGAAGTAATTTTTTTCGAATTCGTATCATTTCCCCGTTTTGGAGAGAATGTTGTTCATTTGCAATTTGTAATATGTCTTGTTCATAAAAACGAGCTGGTAGCCAATTGTTGTTATATAAAATTTCAAAACCATCTTCAGCAATATCTTCTAATAGAAAAGCCTCATCATTTTCATCATCAAAGAATACCCATTCTTTGTTTATATATTCTACATTACCGACTGTATGAGCGCGCGGTTGGTTATACAAAATATGTTTGCGTTGTATCATAGTTCATTTCTCCTTTTATAGAAATAGTTATTCTTGTTATGGACAGTTCGTACGTTCTTTATAACTAGACACACCTAAAGATAGATGGGCATACAATAAAACACGCTTTACACTGTGAAACTGCTATTCCATATATGGATAGTTAGTTATCGTCAAGTTTGTTGTTTTTATGTATCCGCACTCATAGGGTGGGGATTACTGCACGTTCAGAAACAGATATTAGATTAGGAAGGATGATTCTTATGTGCGGGATTACAGGATGGGTGGATTATAAACGCTCATTAGAAGGGGAAAGGGACATCGTGACGAAGATGGCGGAAACGCTAGCGAAACGCGGTCCAGATGATAATAAAGTTTGGATTAAAGGGAACGTCGCATTTGGGCATAAACGGTTAATCGTTGTAGATCCTGAAGGTGGTAAACAACCCATGACTTGTTTAAAAGACGAAACGAGTTATGCGATTTGCTATAACGGAGAGCTCTACAATACAGAAGATATTCGCAAAGAGTTATTAAGAAGAGGTTATACATTTAAAGGGCATTCCGATACAGAAGTACTATTGGCATCTTATATTGAATGGAAAGAAGAATGTGTCGATCATTTAAACGGTATATATGCGTTTGCAGTATGGGATGAGAAAAATGAAAGAGTCTTTATTGCCAGAGATCGATTAGGTGTAAAACCGCTTTTTTATAAATATGATAGCGGACGATTATTATTTGGTTCAGAGTTAAAAGCGATACTAGCGCATCCAGATGTGAAGGCGGAAGTAACGTTAGAAGGGTTGTCAGAAATATTTGGCCTCGGACCATCTAGAACACCTGGTCACGGTATATATGCTGGTATTCAAGAACTGCGTCCGGGTCATGCAATGACGTTCTCAAAAGACGGTTTATGCATATGGAGATATTGGAATGTAGAAAGTAAAAAACATGAAGATTCATTTGAAGAAACAGTAGAGAAAACTCGTTTTTTATTACAAGATGCGATTACGAGACAATTAGTTTCTGACGTACCACTATGCACTTTTTTATCAGGAGGTGTAGATTCAAGTGCTATCACTGCAATTGCCGCAAAAGAATATGAAAGATCAGGAAAAGGGCAATTACACACGTATTCTGTTGACTATGAAGATAACGAAAAATACTTTAAAGCGAATGCATTTCAGCCAAATTCAGATGCTCCATTTATTCATTTAATGACGGAGACGTTTCAAACAATTCATCATCGCTGCGTCATTTCAAATGAACAACTAGCACAGTATTTAACAGAAGCAGTACTCGTTCGTGATTTGCCTGGTATGGCAGATATTGATTCGTCATTATTATGGTTTTGCCGTGAAATAAAACAAGATTTTGTCGTCGGTTTATCTGGAGAATGTGCAGATGAAATATTCGGCGGTTATCCGTGGTTTTATAGAGAAGATGATTTACAATCAAGTGCATTTCCGTGGATGCGATCTACAGAAGCACGTGAACAACTGCTAAAGAAAGAATGGAGAAATAAATTAAATTTACAACAATATGTACAGCAGCGTTATGAAGAATCCATTCAAGAAGTTCCTATTTTAGAGGGAGAAAGCCCAATTGAAGCGAAGAGACGACAACTATTTTACTTGAACATGGTATGGTTTATGACAACATTATTAGACAGAAAAGACCGTATGAGTATGGGGGCAAGCTTAGAAGTACGCGTTCCGTTTGCAGACCACCGACTTGTCGAATATGCGTGGAATATTCCTTGGGAAATGAAAATGTATAAAAACCGCGAAAAAGGTCTATTGCGTAAGGCGTTAGAAGGATTACTTCCAAATGATATATTATATAGAAAGAAAAGTCCGTATCCGAAAACGCATAATCCGCACTATACGAAAGCAGTAACAGTATGGCTCCAAGATTTATTAACGGATAAAGGCTCAATTTTGCACGAGTTATTTGATAAAGAGCAATTGAGCGGATTGATTAAGTCAGGCGGCAGTGCATTTCAATCGCCTTGGTTCGGTCAATTAATGACTGGGCCTCAGCTTTTAGCTCATTTAGCGCAAATTCACGTTTGGTTTAAAGAGTATGGGGTAAATATTAAAGAATAGGAGAAAGGGCGGCTTACAAAACATATGTAAGTCGCTTTTTTATTAAATGAATTGTCATATAAAATTCAAAATTATATTAGAAATAATATTTATTTAGAATTATTATTTTGACGTATTTATTATTACTTGTTATACTTGGAAACAAATGTTTTTGAAAAAGATTCTCATTTCCAAAATTGAGGTGTTATATAGATGACGAAGAAAATAGGTTTGCTTGTGATGGCGTATGGAACGCCGGAGTCATTAGATGATGTACACTCACATTCATCACGGGCGTAAGCCGTCTGAAGAAGCGCTTCAAAATTTAACCGGACGGTATAAAGCGATTGAAGGAATTTCACCGCTTGCGAAAATAACGAAAGAGCAGGCGCATAAATTAACAGATTCAATGAATAAAATGTTTACAGAGTATGAATTTGTTTGTTGCTTAGGTTAAAAACACATTGATTCATTTAGAATTTTTATATGACAACGATTATGAAGATAAAGTTGTAACTGATGAATTAAATGCCGCATATTTTAGACTAAATATGCCCAATTCACAATCTGTATTTATGGATTGTTTAGCTGAAATTGTTTCCAAAAAAATGAAGGAAATAGTTGACAAGGATTTAATTTTGAATAATAATTAGTTTATAATAATTTTAAATAAATAATAATTACTATGAAAAGAAAGAGGAGGATCCCCCTGATGAATCCAAATAATCGCTTAACAACAAACCAAGGTGCTCCAGTTGGAGATAACCAAAACTCTCGTACAGCTGGTCGCCGTGGACCGGTATTGTTAGAAGACTATCATTTAGTAGAAAAACTTGCTCACTTTGATCGTGAACGTATTCCGGAGCGTGTTGTGCATGCACGTGGTGCAGGTGCTCACGGTGTATTCGTAACGAAAAACAGCATGAAGCAATATACGAAAGCAGCGTTTTTACAAAATGAAGGAACTGAAACACCTGTATTCGTTCGTTTCTCAACGGTTATTCATGGTCAAGGTTCTCCAGAGACAGCTCGTGATCCGCGTGGGTTCGCTGTTAAATTCTATACAGAAGAAGGAAACTACGATATCGTAGGTAACCATTTACCAGTTTTCTTCATTCGTGACGCAATTAAATTCCCAGACATGGTGCATTCTTTAAAACCAGCACCTGATACAAATGTCCAAACGCCAGATCGTTACTGGGATTTCATGACGTTAACTCCAGAATCTACACATATGATGACATGGGTATTTTCTGATTATGGTACACCAGCAAACTACCGTGAAATGGAAGGTTTCGGCGTACATTCATTTAAATGGATTAATGCAGAAGGTAAAATTGTTTACATTAAATATCATTGGAAGCCACAGCAAGGTGTGCGTAACTTAAGTGCAAAAGAAGTCGAGCAAGTACAAGGAAAAGACTTCAACCATGCAACTCGTGATTTATTCGATGCAATCGAAAAAGGAAATTATCCAAAGTGGGATTTACACGTACAAGTAATGCAACTAGATGAAACGGACTCTTTAGACTTCGATCCACTAGATCCAACGAAAGTATGGCCAGAAGATCGTTTCCCATTAATTGAAGTAGGGACGATGACGTTAAATCGTAACCCGAAAAACTTCTTCGCAGAAGTAGAGCAAGTGGCGTTCTCTCCAAGTGCAACTGTAAATGGCATCGAACCATCTGAAGATAAATTATTACAAGGGCGTTTATTCTCTTACCCAGATACACAGCGTTATCGCCTTGGTGCAAACTACTTACAAATTCCTGTAAACTGCCCATACGCAGCTGTTCATAACCAACAACGTGATGGTGCAATGCAAGTAAATCAAAACCCATCTACAGTAAACTACGAACCGAGCCGTCATACAGAAAATCCGGTTGAAGATCGGGCTTACCGCGATTCAACTATGAAAGTAGAAGGCTACGTATCTCGTGAAAAAATTGAGAAACCAAATGACTTTAAACAAGCAGGTGAGCGTTACCGTTCATTCTCTAAAGAAGAACAAGACAACTTAATTGCAAACTTAACAAACGACTTAAAAGACGTAAATGAGCGCACGAAATTATTAGCTGTTTGTAACTTCTTCCGTGCAGATCAAGAGTACGGCATGCGTTTAGCTGGGGCGTTAAATGTTGATATTACGCAGTATGTAGGGAATGTTCCGAAGTAAATAGGAAAAGACGACTGTTAAACGGTCGTCTTTTTTTGTGTAAAAGATGTTATACTTTTGTCGAAAAAATTTTACATATAAGAGGTGTATTTTATGAATGTTGCTATTTTTATTCGTAGTATTTGCTATTGTAAAAATGTTTATAACAATCGGGAAACAGGGTGATGAGCGCGCCGCGTTTATAAAAAATAAAGCGATGGCTGAGACGTTTCAAATTGCGATGGGGTTAATGGTACTTGAGATGATACCTTTTATTTATCATCGGTTTAATGAAACGGTAGGGACACCGTTTAATCCAGTTCGCTTTTTAGCTGTAATAGCGATTGCGTTTCTTATTATATTAAGCTTGAACAAAAGTAAGTACGGTGATTCATAAGTTGTGCAGAGGTATTTCTCGTTTGAGTTACGTAGAATTTTGCAGATAAATCGATATGTTGTGTCGAAAAGTCGATATAATAGAAGGAAACGATCGGTATATTTAAAAAATCGTTGATATATTTTCTATAATACTAGATGGGGTATACATGAGCGTAAATGCGAATAAATTATATGTATAAATTTCGCTATATAGCAAAAACGATAAGTGTAATAATTTCCTTTTACTTAGTAAAACTAAGTGGCCTGAGTTCTACATCAATAGGAACTCAGGCTTTTTTATGCGAAAAATTTATGAAGTCTTTTTGGAATAAAACTTAGGACAAGAAAGAGTGCGATTTCACCTAAAATAGCGACAGTAATATTGAATAAGAAGGTGCGGAAATTTACAGTGATGTGATTGAGGATAGCGTATTTCCAGTAGGATAAGCTCATGAAAATCACTCCTTATAGTGTTTTTTATAGTATATAAAAGTTGTTTCGTAAAAGTGCATGTCCTTGTTTATAATTTGTAAAAATACAAAATGAATTCTCAACAAAATCTCAACAATTGAGTAAGAAAAGTTTATGGAATATATTACTTATCCCATTACGTAGAAATAGAAGTATTTACAAAATAATCTTCAGAATTAACATAAAATTTACAAAAAACTAATAAATTGTTGAAATAACACAAACAAAAATATATACTCTTTATATACTTTTTACAAAATAAGGGATGTGATGAAATGGTTTACAAGGTTACTTAATTGTATATGAATTGTTCGTTTTAAAGATTCGAAATAACTTTAAGTGAGGAGAAATGAATATGTTTCGATTTATGAAATCTCCAATTGGTATAGCGATTGGGGTAGCAGCGGTTATATTGGCATCACCAAAAGCAAGGAAAGGATTACGAAAACTAGCAGTAAAAACAGTATCAGCTTTTCTTGGTGCGAAAGAACAAATTCAAAGTGCTGGTTCAGAAATGGAAGAAGCTTTACCAAAAGTGAAAGAAGCGGCACGTAAAGTGGCTGTGAGAACAGTATCACCAATTTTAGGAGCGGTAGAAGCTGTTCCAAATACAATTTCTAAATTCCAGGAAAAATGGGTTTCTCGTGTAAATGCGTATCATTCTGAGCAAAATATAGATTATGAAAATTTGCCCGTCAGTCCTTAAGTACCACATGAGCAATAAACCTTTTTACTTCCTTCAAGACGATAAGGAGGATGATGATGCAAAGTAAATCATTAAAAACGAGATTTATACGATCGTTACCTGGAAGGATTCGAATTGAAATTTACAAGCTAAAATACAACAAGAACATGGCGAACTTGATATTAGACCGATTTAGTCAAGCTGAAGGTATTTATCAAGTAAGTCCCTCAATTTCTACAGGAAGAGCCCTTATTACTTACGATATCAACAAGACCTCTCTACATAACATTTGCAAAATAATTCAACTTATAGAAGAACAAGTGACCAAGCGAAAGAAAACTAGTACAAATAGCAGTGAAGAAAAGAAGGAATTAATAGATTATTCATCTAGTGTAGTTTCTCGTAATAATGACACGGTTCATAGCAAAAAGGATGAAGGTGTGCCGTTACCGTTAGCACTTTCAGTTGTTGGGTTAGGTGCTTTCGGCATAAAACAATTATTTATGGGGAGATCTGCCTTAGCTAGAAGTCCTGGTCTTTTTTATGTATCCGGAGCTTTATCTGTTGTGACGGGTTATCCGTTCTTGAAGCGAGGATTCAAAAAAATGGTTGCTAGCAAAAAGGTGAATTCTGATCTTGTGCTTGGTGTAGGAACACTTGCACTTGCGCTCGCACGGGAGAATATTGTCGTGCTTGCCGGTCTTAGTCTATTAAACTACTTAAACTGGAAGCGTAGTCAAGCAAACATAAACGAAGAAAATGAGGCGTATAAAGAAAATCTCCTTTCCCCGGAGATTAAAGCCTATAGTGAAAAACAATCAAAATGGGGAATGATTTTTGGTGGAGCAACTTGGGCTTTCACTAGAAATCCTTTGCGCGGAATGGCAGTTTTATTAGCTGCTAATCCCAAACCAGCTGTCTCATCGGCAGAATATGCGTGGCGACAAGGTGATCTTGTTGCAAGAGAAAGAGGATATGTCATTCCGAGTGGTGGGTCGTTATCGCAATTATCTCGGACAAAAACGATAGTATTGGATGATACATCTCGTATATTCCAGGTCTCAGCAGAGGGAATGAGTTGTATTTCACAAGATGAAAATGACGGGCAAGTTTGGTGCACAGCCGCTTCTCTTATTGAAAAAAGTGAGCATGTTTGGAAAGAAGAAGTCGTGCAACAGGCGGCGAAAACTGGAAGAACGTTAAGAAAGGCGTTTGAAGTTCAAGTAGAGAATGAAGGGATAAAAGGTGAAATTCAAGGGATAACTTACTTTTTCGGAAGTAAAGATTTTGCCGAGCGAAATGGTGTAGATATAAGTGCGTATGAGCTGGAAGCGAAGAGACTTGAAAAAGAAGGTTTTCAAGTTCAGTTCGTCGCTAAAAATAAAAAATGCTGCGGTCTATTAGTTGGATCGAAGGTTACCATTATTCCTGAACTCAAAGAAGTAGTCAATGGGTTACGTAAAAATAAGTGGAGTATAGGCGTTTTGCAAAATAGTTTACATGTAAATCGTAACATTCTTTCTCAATACGGTGTGGATGATAGCTGGCAGCAGGGTGATGCTACCAAACGGGTGGAATTGCTTCGTTCAAATGGAGAAGAGGTATTATTTGCAACTGATCAAAATACCGATTTTTCGTCTATATCATTTGAAGAAATAAAAAATATCTCTCAATCTACAGCGTATGCAAACCGAATCAATATGTTGGTGAATGAGCATTTCCGCGCAGCGAAAGTGTGGAATGTGGTGGGAGAGATGTTAGCAGTTTGGTCTATATTCACAGCACCTGTAATCGCCTTATTTGCAAATGCTTTATCGTTAACGTTCTTATCTAGGGCGAAAAGAATGAGCGAGAAGATATTTTCTTATGGAGAATTGTCGAAAATGGATTCTTCTCAGTCAAAAGTGATTCCTGCTAAACAAGATCAAATTCCGTGGTATACATTTAATCAAGAAAAAGTGATGAATAGATTACAAGTTGAGAAACAATATGGATTAAGTGATGCACAAGTGAATATGCGAAAAGAAGAATACGGAATGAATCAAATTGAACCGAAACCGTCAGTTCCTTGGATTGCATCATTTATGGGCCAATTTAAAGAATTTACATCGCTTATTTTACTTGGAGCAGCCGGGTTATCTGTTATATCTGGTGGGTGGTTTGATGGATTAGCAATGGGGACAATTCTCGTTGTAAATGCAATAATTGGGACGCTTCAAGAACGGAAGGCGGAAAAGGTAGTTGAGGCTTTAAATCAATTCCGCGCTCCTATTTGTAAAGTAATAAGGGAAGAAGCGGAAATAGAAATATCAAGTAGTGAACTCGTTCCTGGGGATATCGTCTGCCTTAAAGCGGGAGACCGTGTACCTGCTGATCTTCGTGTTGTTAACTCGTGGAACTTAGAAATTAATGAAGCGATGTTAACGGGAGAATCACTTCCAGTTGAAAAGAAAGCTGACACTATGCTAGAAGAATGTTCGTTAGCAGAGCGAAACAATATGCTCTTTATGGGGACGTCTGTAACACGCGGTAAAGTGGTGGCAATCGTAGTGGAAACAGGTATGCGTACAGAGATGGGCTATATGATCTCCTTAATGAAAGGGGAGGAAACAGAGCCTACGCCATTACAGCAAAAGGTGACATCTATTAGTAAAACATTTATTAAAGGGGCATTTGTAGCTGGTGGTCTTGTGCTTGTAGCGGGTCTAATTAGGGGACTGCCAATTGCGCAAATGATTACAACGTCGGTTGCTCTTACTGCTTCTGCTGTTCCAGAAGGCTTGCCAATTATGATTACGATTGCTTTAAGTGCGGGTATATTCCGTATGCAAAAGCAAAATGCGCTCGTTCGGAAGCTTTCAAGTTTAGAAACGCTTGGTAGAACAACGGTTATTTGTTCTGATAAAACGGGAACTCTTACGAAAAATGAAATGACTGTTAAAGTAATTGCTACGCCAAATCGTTTATGGAGTGTAACGGGTAATGGGTATGAACCAGTAGGGACAATTGCGGATGTAACTTCATCTAAAGTTGCTGCTTCTGTAGATATGGATGTAGAAGATGCTATTTATCATGAAACGGAAAGTATGCCGCTAGAAAATCCTGATTTAGCTCGCATTCTTCAAATTGGTGTCCTTTGTAACAATAGTAAATTAGAGCAGGAAGATGACCTATGGGTTGTGAAAGGTGATCCGACTGAAGGGGCTTTATTAAGTTTAGCTTCTAAAGCGGGTGTGCTGCATGAAGATATGGCGTCATTTGAACGCCATCATGAAGAACCGTTTGATTCTGAGACGAAAATTATGAGTGTTGTTTGTAAAGAGAGTAACGACGAAGAGTTGTATAAGTTCTCGAAAGGTTCTGTAGAGGCAATTCTTCCTCGTTGTAAATGGTATCAAGATAACGGTCAAATATATCCGTTATGTGATAAGGAAAAAGAAGTCGTTTTACAACAAAATGAAAAATTTGCGGAACAGGCATTACGAGTATTAGGTTTTGCGTACAGTGCTAACGAAAATGATGATCTTATTTTTGTTGGGTTAGTCGGTATGGTTGATCCGCCAAAACCTGAAGTGGAAGAGAGTATTCATGAAGCGATTGAGTTAGGTGTGAAGCCAGTAATGATTACGGGAGATCATCCGACTACAGCGATTTCTATTGCGAAACAAACTGGGATTTGGAATCGTGAAGATCGTGTTTTAACGGGATTAGAAATTGATAACATGACAGATGAGGAATTAAAAGAAGTTGTAAAAAATACATCTGTTTTTGCTCGTGTGACCCCGGCTCACAAATTACGAATTGTAACTGCATTCCAAGCTGACGGTCAAATCGTCGCTATGACTGGAGATGGTGTAAATGATACACCGGCTATAAAAAAGGCGAATGTTGGTATTGCGATGGGGCAAACCGGAACAGAAGTAACGAAAGAAGTTGCTGATTTAATTTTGAAAAAGGATCATTTCGGTTCAATCGTTGAAGGGGTAAAAGAAGGTAGAACGATCATCGGAAACATTCGCAAAGCAGTTGGTTGTTTATTAACGGGCAATTTGGCGGAAGTATTAGTGACGAGTGCGGCTGTTATTGCAGGAATGCCGATTCCGTTAGTACCAATTCAAATTTTATTAATGAATCTTATTACCGATGCTTTACCAGCGATGATTTTAGCTGTAAACCCTGGAAACAAAACGAAGCAAACGAAACGCCAAGATATTGTTGATAAAGAATTGTATAAAAAAGTTGTGACAAGAGGAGTATTGCTTGGGGTAGGTTCGCTCGCTGTATTTGGTATTAGTTTAGCGGCTGGAGTACCTCTTCCAGTAGCGCAAACATCAGCGTTTGCGGCTTTAGTTGCCGGACAGCTCATTCAAACTTTCTCCTGGAGACAAGAGGGATCAGAAGAAACAATTCGCGATTGGTCAAAAGACCGTTTCTTTATTGCAGCGTTAGGAACGTCTTGGCTCGTATTGTTATCAGCTATATATGTACCGCCGTTAGCTCGTATATTCCATACCGTTCCGTTAACACTGACGCAATGGATACCTGTTCTTCTCGTAGCGGGTACAGTATCTAAAATTTCGAAGCCTATTATTAATTTAGTTTCATATAAGAATAATAATCTAGTAAAGCCGATAGTTTCTGAATCTGCATTATTAAAAACAGTGTAAAGGAGCAATGAAAATGATACGAAAAGTTGTTATTGGATCTACTTTAGCGTTAGCGAGTGCCGCTTTATTACCTGTCGTAAGAAATACACTTCGTCCGCTTGTTGAATCAGGAGCAAGAGGTGTGAAGTCTACTTTTGAAACAATTAAAGAAGAAGTAGAAGATATTATTGTGGAAGCGAAAATGGATAGGATGCAAAAGCAATTTGAAAAAGAACTTTCTTATGTGGAAGATGACACTACTGATGAACAAGAAATTATAGAAGCGGCAGCTGAACAAGCGCAAGATGAAGAGGAGGAGATTAAGCATGATGCATAAAGCTGTAGAAAAAGATGTAGATTATCATTTGGAAAAAGCATTAGAGCATTTTGAGCAGGCGTTAGATTTAAGTGTAAAAGCGGCATCAGAAAATAAAGCGATGCAAAAAGAGGTTGCTACGAAAATGGGATCTTTCACAGGTGAAATTTTTCACTCTGTTCGTGAAAAAGGAAAAGCAAATCGTATGAATATAATGAAATGGTTCACTCTTCCTCGCTTTTAAGGGAGGAGGGGGATTAAGTGGAAGGAATATAGGGAGTTTGTATCTCCCTTATTCATATTCCATACTATGCATGTCGCGTTAATTATCTTAATATTCAGAAATATATTCCGCGCGGAGGAGTGAATGAATTAAATGACAGCATGGATGATGGTATTAGCACTGACATTTTCATCAAGCATTGATAACTTAGGAGTGGGAATTTCTTACGGCATTCGCAACATACGAATTAGTCATTTTTCCAATCTTATCATTTCGGTTATTTGCTTTTTGTTTAGTGTGGCCGGGATTTATTTTGGGTTATGGCTTTCGAAAATTTTGCCTGGGATTATGCCAGTAGTCATTGGTTCTTTCTTATTAGTTGTCATTGGTCTTCGAATTGTATTATTAGCAATTCCTCGTAAGGTGGTAGCTGAAGATGCGGAAGGTGAAGTAGCATCTACAGAAATAAATGGTTTAACGAAAAATATAGGTGAATCTGGAGGAATCGGATTTGTAGAATCCATCTTTCTTGGCATTGGTCTGTCTGCTAATGCATTAACGAACGGATTAGGTGCTGGTTTATTCGGTTGGAATCCGATAGCGATATGTGTTGCTGCGGCAATTGGTAGTTTCATAACAGTTTGGGGCGGAGTTGCATTAGGGAGAAAGATAGCTCACGTTCGTATTGGGAAATTTACTTTAGGGCAATTTGGAACATTGATTAGCGGAACTTTACTATTAATTATTGCGTTTGCTGCGTTTTTTGATTGAGTTATCCAGCTATTTGCGGGTTCATAATCAGCGGGGATGATCAAAACCTCCACTGATTAAAGTTTCACTTTATAGAAAGAGAAAGGAATGATATTTTTAACATCAGATGAATAGAAGGTGAACGAAGTGAGATTACTTTATAAAAGGTTGAAGTACTCTGAACTTGAGGCTGAATTACAATTAGTAGAAAGTGTTTTAAGTTCAGGGTATTTTATTTTATTAGATATATTCTTTTTGTCTTCGTTATTAACAGTGCTAACTTTTTCCTTGCACCATTCATTTCTAGTTGCATTTTTCACTTTTATTAGTTCTTATATTGTTTGTAGTAGCATATTTTTTTTATTGAGAAAGTGGTTGCAATAAGTTGCTCTATTAAACTACGCAGAAAAAGCCGTCTTAAAAAATTTCGATTTTTTAAGATGGCTTTATTTTATGATTCGTAATATATGTTTACAAAATGTAAACATATATTACGAATCCCCACCTTGTAACTTGGCAAAAAAATTTGTTAATATAATTGTATAGAAGTTGTAGTTATCTTGCATGTGACAACTATGATTATTCTCATGAATAGAGGGGAATGGAATATGTCTGAAGGAACTGAAAGAAGTAATCTTGGGTTGTTATTAAAAGAATTACTGAAGGGAAAATCTTTATCGATGCGAAAACTGAGCGCGCTTACTGGAATTGATACTGCTACTATTTCAATGATTATAAATGGTAAGCGAAAAGCAAATCCAAAGCATTTGCAAAAGTTTGCAGATTGCCTCGGTGTTCCGATCGCAGATTTGTTTGTGGCGGCAGGTTATTCTATTGAAACAAAGCAGGAAGAACAATCTGATATTCAAGTATCCATTAATAGCATTGAACATTTACTTGAATCTTCACAGTTATATGATCAAAAGTTTAGTATCGCGAATGTAGAGCAACAATTGGCTAATTACGAGCAATATTCGCAAACAGAAGAAGGAAAAGAAACGATTGAAAAGGGGTTTCTTGAAAAAATTCAAAAGGTAAGTAGTATTGGTCCATTTATTAATGATTTAAAAGAATTGTATGAGAGATTTACGAAGAAGAAGGGGACAGTTGCAGAACTTGCCTTAATGGGAAGTGCGTTGATCTACTTTATATTATCAGTCGATGTGATTCCAGATTACATCTTTCCTATCGGTTATTTAGATGACGCTGTTGCTGTGCAACTTGTTTTAAATTCGCTATTGAAAAGATAAGATACTTATATGAATAGATAGATAAAGATATTTATATACCGATAGTTTGGAATATTTGTGTTGTTATGAATATACGAAAAAGGTGTACCCCGTGTTAGAACGGAGTACACCTTTTTCGTATGTTTGTAAGTTTTAGTTCACAGATCTCTCTGTATACTCATAAGCTTTCTCCCCGTGCATCGAAATATCAAGCCCCATTTGTTCTTCGTGCTCATCGACGCGAACAGGGAGGAAGAAGTTAATCGCTTTAATGATGGCGTACGTCATTATGATTGTGAATGCATATGTTGCGCCGATTGCTACAAGTTGTTTGAAAAGGAGAGATGCGTTTCCGTAAAATAATCCGTTAGCGCCATCACCGTTTACAGTAGTAGTTGCAAATAGTCCAGTTGCAATACCGCCCCAAGTTCCTCCGATGCCGTGGCATCCAAATGCATCAAGTGTATCGTCGTACCCGAATTTGTTTTTTAAGAAGAAGACAGCACCAAAACATAATATACCGCCAATTGCTCCGATAAGAAGAGCGGAGAAAGGTGTAACGAATCCGCAAGCTGGCGTAATTGCGACTAAACCAGAAACAACCCCGCAAGCAGCTCCCATCGCAGTCGGCTTCGATTGGAAGAACCATTCAGAAAGCATCCAAGTTAAAGCGGCGGCAGCGGCGGCTATATTTGTATTAATAAATGCAGTTAAAGCTACGTCATTTAAAGATAATGCACTACCGACGTTAAAACCGAACCAGCCGAACCAGAGTAAGCCTGCGCCTAACATTGTAAATGGTAAATGATGAGGAGAGGTACCGCTTATGTTTTTTCGTTTTCCTAGGAAAATAGCTAATACGAGACCAGCAACTCCAGATGTGATGTGAACGACGTTACCGCCAGCAAAGTCTAGCGCACCAAGTTCTCTCAGCCATCCGCCAACGCCCCACACCCAATGAGCGACAGGATTGTAAACGATTGTTGTCCAAAGCAGGATAAAAATAAGAAAGGCAGAAAATCGCATTCTTTCGGCGAATGCACCTGAAATTAAAGCGGGAGTTAAAATAGCGAACATGAGTTGGAACATCATAAATAAATTGTGAGGAATAGTAGATGAGTAGTCTGGGTTTGGTGCGTAGGTAACTCCGTTTAGAGCGAACCAATCGAGATTGCCGATAAGTCCGTGCCAATCTGGTCCGAATGATAAAGAATAACCGATAACAATCCATTGAATCGAAACGATAGCCATTGCGCTATAACTGTGCATTGTCGTGCTGAGTACGTTTTTACTGCGAACCATACCCCCATAAAAAAGTGCCAATCCTGGTGTCATCAACATGACCATTACTGTCGTTACAAAAATAAAAACTGTATCCCCCGTATTCATTCTCTCTCCTCCTATGATGTTAGAAAAAATAACATCTATATGTTATGTTTCATATCATATTCGAAATAAAAAGAAAAATCAACTAAAAATTCAGAAAACTTTTTAGTTAATGTTAGAAAACCTGACATGATGTATTTTGAAGGGATAAAATCAACGTATGCGATTTGCTCTAAAAATTGGTATAATATTCTTACAATTGGAAGTTTGGGGGATGCGTGTGAAAAAAATATGGACTAAGGAACTATTCATTTGTTTTTGTTTAGCTGTTATTTTGTTTGTACCAGTACATACTTTTGCGGAAGAAAAAAGGGAATGGCGAGATGAAGTTATATATTCCATTATGATTGATCGCTTTAATAACGGAGAATCGAAAAATGACAAACAGTTAGACGTTGGTAATTTAGAAGGGTATCAGGGCGGAGATATACGTGGGATTATAAAAAGATTGGACTACATAAAAGAAATGGGATTTACTACTGTTATGCTTTCGCCGCTTTTTGAAAGTGAAAAGTATGATGGATTAAGCGTTCGAAACTTTCAAAAAGTAAATGAACATTTCGGAACAGAAAATGATGTGAAAGAACTTGTAAATGAGGCTCACAAAAAAGGAATGAAAGTTGTCTTTCAATTTCCGTATGAAGAAAATGAACAACAATTAATTGACTCGATGAAATGGTGGATAAAAGAAGTCGATTTAGACGGAAGTTATGTGATACATAGTGAAAAAAAGCCGCGTGCTTTTTGGGATGAAGTACAAAAGGATTTGCAGAAGGTAAAGAAAGATTTTCACATTATGACAAAGGAAGATAATGAGTACTATAAAAAAATAGTAGAGTCATTTTCAAAAGCAGATATGTCTGTGAAACCTTTATATGATGTGAGTGGAAAAGAAGAGGAATTCGCTACGTTTTTAGATAATCAAGAAACAAAGCGATTTGCACGTATTGCAAAAGAAAATATGTATTACCCGCCGTCTCGTTTAAAACTAGCGATCACTTACTTATTAACATCCCCGGGGATACCGAATTTTTATTACGGAACTGAAATCGCATTAGATGGGGGAGATGCTCCAGATAATAGACGATTAATGGATTTCAAATCTGATGAAAAGTTTATGCAGCACATAACGAAGCTAGGTGAACTTAGACAAACGAGACCATCTTTACGACGTGGTACGTTTGAACTTCTATATGATAAAGATGGAATGAGTATACTAAAAAGAAAGTATAAAGATGAAGTAACACTAGTAGCGATTAATAATACGAAAAAAACGCAAAAGGTTTCCTTACCTGTAAGTGCAATTGGTGAAAAACAAGAGTTAAGAGGATTGTTAGAAGACGAAATTATAAGAGAAGAAAACGGAAAGTTTTATCTTGTTTTAAAGCGTGAAGAGTCGAATGTGTATAAAGTTAGCGAAGAAACAGGTGTGAATTGGTTGTTTATCTCCTTAATAGTCGGTGTGAACGTATTATTTATTGCTTTTTTAATTGCGGTTAAAAAGAAAAGATCCTCTGTATAGATAGAGGATCTTTTTTCTTAGCGATAGTTAATGAATTGTACGTCGATTGGTAAGTCAACGCTGCGAACGGCTGCAATTACTGCTTGTAAGTCATCACGGCTTTTCGCTGTTACACGTACTTGGTCATCTTGTACTTGTGTTTTCACTTTTAATTTCATTTCTTTAATGATGTTGTTGATTTTTTTCGCGTTATCTTTATCGATACCTTGTTGCAGAGTTGCACGTTGGCGAACAGTATTACCAGATGCAGTTTCAACTTTTCCATAGTCCAAGTTTTTAATTGGAACGTTACGTTTTACAAGTTTAGAAATTAGAACGTCTTTTACTTGGTCTAATTTGAACTCGTCATCAGAAGTTAAAACAAGTACTTCTTTTTCTAATTTAATATCACTTTTACTACCTTTAAAGTCATATCGGTTTTGGATTTCCTTTAATGCGATGTTAATTGCGTTTGTTACTTCAGGTAATTCTACTTTCGAAACGATGTCAAAAGAACTCTCTTTTGCCATAGTTAGCACCTCCAAATAAATTTCTATCTTTTCATGCACCTAAATAGGCTATGTAATATACATATTAAAGTATAGCGGAAAATACATCGATTAGATAGAGTGTTGCAACTTAAGTGTTTTGACGGATCATCCGTAGGGGAATATAGTCCTATAGATACAGTCTTTATTTAATTATAGTGAATTTTGGGCAGTTGGACAAATAAAGGAAAAATCGTGTTATAATTAACTTTTGTTTGGAATGATAAAAAAGATAATTTTATATATATAGAAGGGAATTAAAAAATATGTATTTGCAATTAGGATCGATTGAACAGGTAACTGTTTTACGCGAAACGGAAATCGGATATATGGTTGGAAACGAAGAGGAAGAAATCTTCCTACATAAAAACGAATTAGCTGGAGAAATTGCAGAAGGCGATACGATTGATGTATTCTTATACCTTGATCACCAAAATCGTATTTCAGCAACAATGAAGGAACCAATTATTACAACACATGATTGGAATTGGGTAAAGGTTGTAGAAGTTATTCCTAGTTTAGGTGTGTTTGTTGATATTGGTGTATCAAAAGATATACTAATTCCACTTGATGAGTTTCCAATTTATATGCCAGTATGGCCTGTGGAAGGCGACGAATTATATTGTACGTTAAAATTAACGAATCGTGATCGTTTAATTGCTCTTCCGGCAAGAGACAGTGATATGCAAGAAATTATCGTAGATGCAACGCCATCTATGCGTAATAAAAACGTAAATGGACGTGTATATCGCTCACTTCAAGTTGGTTCATTCATACTAACTGACGAGCATTTCCGTGCTTTCTTACACCATACAGAAAGAAAAGAACAAGTCCGCATCGGTGAGCGCGTAACAGGCCGTATCATTGATGTGAAAGACGATGGTACAATCAATATTTCACTTCTTCCTCGTAAAGAAGAAGGAATGGAAGATGATGCAGCAGTACTTTATGCATATATGGAAGAACGAGGCGGAGCGATGCCGTTTTGGGATAAGAGCAACCCAGAAGACATTAAAGAACGTTTCAATATGAGTAAGGCTGCATTTAAGCGTGCACTTGGTAAACTGATGAAAGAAGAAAAGATTTACCAAGAAGAAGGTTGGACTTACTTTAAGAAATAAAGTGAATGAAAAAGATCTATTTTTCTCTAGTTTGTTAGGGAATGGGTCTTTTTTGTTTTGCCATTTTCTAAAAAATACGATAAATTAATTGAATATTCATGTTATTATTTATTATTATTGATGTTTAAAATGTTAGGGGATTATTTTTTTAAGGAAATACAACAGAGAAATCTGTCATGTTTGATGGGAAAACGCAAACACACAAATTTGAATATGATGTAGATAATAAAAATACAGTGTATGTCGATGCGTTAAATCGTCGTATTGAACACACATATGATGAAAGTGCAAACAAGATTAAAACAAAAATGCCAAACGGCTCGATTTTAGAATCTGTTTATGATTCAGCAGACCGCGTCATTGGCGAAAAGAGAAATGGAAAAGATTCATTTACATTTGAACGTGATGAGAATGGACAAGTTACGAAAGTAAAAGACCATGTCAATGGTGTAGAACGTACAAAAACATACGATAAGGCAGATCGCGCCACAAGTGCAACGGATAGCCGAGGCGGAAAAGTTGACTGGGCATATCACGACAAAGCAAACAGTAAGACAGAAAAATTAAAAGAACAAACAGTAACGCAAGGTGGATACACAAATAAAGTATCGTATGACTACAACACGTTAGATCAAAACATCCGTGTGACAGACGGTTCTCAAACGTATCGATTTGATTATGATGATCAAGGAAATATTCGTACGTATACAGCCGGAAATGGTTCAGGTTCTACCTTCAACTATGATCATACGAACAAAATTAAAGATTTAGTAGTAGGTACGTCAAACAGTATTCTTCTTTTTGAACGATATGAATATGATCAAGCGGGGAACCGTACGAAGATTAAACATGAAGGTGCAGGCGGAAAAGTAACAGAAACAAACTTTATATATGACCCGATTAACCAACTATTAAACGAGACATTACCAAACGGAACAAGTAAATCTTACACATATGACTGATTTGGAAATCGTACGAGTGTGAAAGTTGTAGAGAATGGAAAAGAAGCAAAGTCTATAGCCGCAACGTTTAATGAAGGAAATCAGCTTGTGAAATTCGGAAACGAATCGTTAACGTATGATGCGAATGGCAATCGTACATCTGACGGGAAGTACAAGTATGCATGGAATGAAGATGACCAGATTGTAGCGATTACGAAACAGGATGAGAGTAATCCATTTGCAACTTATAAATACGATGAAAATAATCGTCGTATTGAAAAGAATATAAGTGGAACAGTAACACGCTACTTCTATGATGGAGATAGTATCAATCCATTGTATGAAACAGATGGAAGTGGAACTGTACTTCGTCAATATGTATATTCTACAAGTGGTACACGTCTAGCAATGAAATCGCAAGGACAAACAGTATACTACCACTACAACCCTCGTGGTGATGTAGTCGCGATGACAGATCAAAATAGAGAAGTTGTCGCAACGTATGAATATGATTCGTGGGGTAACGTATTAAAGAGTGAAGTAAAAGGTATCGCAGCAGACAATCCATTTGGATATGCGGGATACATGTATGATAAAGAAATTGGCACGTATTATCTGATGGCACGTTATTATAATCCAGATCATGGTGTGTTCTTATCGGTGGATCCTGATCCAGGTGATGAAGATGATCCGATTACAATGAATGGGTATACGTATGGTGATAATAATCCGGTGATGATGGTGGATCCTGATGGGCATGCTCCATGGTGGGTTGCAAGTGCAGCAATGGGTGCTGGTTTTGGATTAGCTTCTTATTTATACAAAAACAGGAAGAGTGGATATAGTTGGACAGGTGCTTTAAAAGCCACAGGGACAGGTGCTTTACGTGATTTGGCTTTCGGAGGAGTAGGGAGAGTTTTAGGTTTTATAACTCCTATGAAAGGGGGGCAAGACTTCTGGGGAAAACTATCCAAGGAAGAGTGACTGTCCCGTTTAAACAGGTGGGTCGTAATGTATCCCGATTGGCTAAAAATCCGAAAAAACATTTTGGAAGGCTTCCAGGAGCGAGGTTAGAGAGTATAGCTAAAGCGAAGAAGAATTCTGCAAAAGCAAAGTTAATGCGTATTTCTAATGCGATAGGAAAGCGTAAATAAATTTAAAGAAGGAGAACTGAAGAATTGATAGCGGTTTTGGAATTTATTGTGATTCTTGTTTTAAATATTTTAATAGCGTCTGTTATTCTTTTGCAAGATTACTATGCGGGTAGTATAAAACTATTTTATTATCAAAAAATCGCTGCTGCGGTTATAGTTATACGTTCATTTTTGAGTATATGGATTACCTATTCTATGATAGCTACACTATTGGGGACATTAAAAATCTTAGTAGTTCAATCAGTTATATTACTTTGCCTTTGGGGGCTTATGCAGTATGTAAAGAAGTGCGGGGGAAAGTGGTATATTACAATGATTGCACTTATTATTTATGGTCTTAGCTGTTATTTTCATATTATGTATGCTATGACAGTGTAGAAGAAGTTTGTAAAATGTAGAAAATATGGGTGTATATAATGTTGGTTTAATTGCAGTTGTATTAGCGATTATGTTAAAAAAGACAATATAAAGTGGTAACGGTGTTAGTAGTGAGTCTAATATATGCCATTTTAATAAGTTTTACTTCCTATATGTCGCTCTTGAGTTGCAAAATTAACATATTGATATTCATTTTTCTAGGAATTAGTTTGTTCTTAGCTGGTATTTTTGAAAAAGAAAAGTAAAGTCGATTCGGTGTATCTCAAAATCTAAACAAATAGTTTAATTTTGGGATGCACTTTTTTGATACAAAGTAATCCGCTATACGAAACAGATGGAGAAGGAAATGTGATTGCAAGTTACGAATATGAGGCTATTACTCTAAGGTATTGTTCGCAGAAGGATAAACAATGGAAGAAGGTCATATGGTGGAAAGAAGAAAAGAACTTGAGATGGTATTTTTAGGGGGCGAAAAAAAGATAACTATTGCATCATTTGGATATTTGTATCCAAATGATGATGAGCTGTATTTACGTGATTTACAACTGAATTTCTTAGCTATATCCACAAATAATTTCCATTATGAGTATAAAGGGCCCATGTTTTTAATAAGTGAAATAATTGGGTTTGGGAAAAAACTAGAAGCATTACTGCGAAAAGAAAGTAAGGAAGCTGTATTGAGTGCCGATGAAGAGGAAATGGAGCTTAAAGTGAAGCTCAAAAGAAATCGATTTTTCGTATACTTTACTTTTTCTAAAAATGATTTAAAGAGTGAAAAATGGGAGTATGAAGTATCATTTGAAGCGGATGTAAAAAGTATAGAAGAGGTATGTTATAACATCAAAAAGTTATAGGATTAACTATTCTATACTTTTTAGAAGGTAGGAAAGTTTTAGTATTAAAACTAAAAATGGTGAAAAATTAGGGGAGCCAATCAAATAATCGAAATGAACCTTCCTTCTTTAGGAAATATGAAGTAATGAGGCTGATAATATGCATATTTGGACGCTGACGAATTGGGAAGAATATTATAATTTAGAAGAGGAGAGTCACCGTACTGGATTACGATTGAAATTTGATACAGATGTTGATCCTGAAGTAAGAAGAGCCATTAAGGAATTTTGTAAATGGCTGCGCCAAGAATACTTTTTCCCAATTAGAGTACCTATTTATGTGAAAACTTCATATAAAATAAAGGCAATGGATGGAGAGCTAGTCTATGGTACTTTCTTTGGGCCGTTTGATCGAAATGTTGAGCCGTATATTCGTATTTCGACAGGGGATTATTATGATACGGTGCAGAAAAATGGAAAAGATAACGCTTTAGGGTGCTATCTGGTTACTATTGCGCATGAGCTAACGCATTATTTCCAATGGATTAATGATATAAAACTAACGAGAATTGGATATGAGAGGCAGGCTACTGCTTATTCAGGATATATTATTGATGAGTATAAAGAAACTAGAGAGCATCCGTAAAGTAGAAACTGTATAGCTAACCGGAAGTATGAGGATTCCACATTTGTAATGAATGTTTAGCAACCCTTTGAAAAGGAGATATGCATATGAAATTTTATAACGCCGGATACCTCATAATTTCCTACGATAGGGAACTTATCTATAAAGAATGCAATATTGAGGGACTATCACAAACGATTTTAACGATATGTAATGGGATTCGACCTACATTTCCGGGTTATTGGTTTTTCACTTGGTGTAATTCAAATAAAAATGATCCTATTGCTCAGATGATAAATGGAAGATTGAAGATTAGTAAAGAGGAACATGAAAGTGGACAATCTTTTTTAGATACACTAATGGAAGAAGAAAAGTTCTCGTGGCCGAATGCTTTTAAAAATTTAGAAGATGCGAGATTCTTTAAGCGAAATTATTTAAAAGGGATAGAAAATTTAGAGATTATTAGTTTGCATCTTTCAGAAGAGTATCGGACGGATTTTTTAATGAATGAGCGAGAAGAAAATGACTTTAAAGTTTCTATATATGACTTTCTCGAAAGTTCATTACCTGCTGATGTTAAAAATGATGAAATATTAGGATTTGATATATGCGGCTACGAGCCCGATTGGTTTTACTCATTTATTTATAATAATTTGCAAGTGGACTTTAAAGCGTTTGGCAAGAAATTAAATGAATTATCACTTGTTGATAAGTATGAAGATGCAAAGCAGATTATCCATTTAATTGATGATGGGGAAATTGAGGCAGAAGAGGTATTGTGGTATCCGTGGTTAATTTTGAAATGCATATAATCTTTTAAAGAAAGAGGTATAAGCACCGGATTAAAATGGAGATAGAACTAGATCACATCAATTGGCATTATAAAAGCTTGAAGAAAAAGCTGAAAGTATTAATGAAAGAATAAAAGCACGACCTTATTTGAAAAAATAAGATCGTGCTTTATTTTAGTTCCCTTTCCCGAAAAGATGAGAAAATGTATCTTTCAAATCACTATCATTTATTTTAATATCCGCCTTTTTTAATTCATCTTGTAATAATTTTTGACCGAAGGAAGGGTCGGCAAGACGTTCTTCTTCTAAGTCTTTACGTATAGAGTCTTTCACTTTATCGTAAGGTTGTAAATCTTTTTTATCAGTTAGTTTAATAATGTGATAGCCGTTTGGTGATTTTACGGGATTGCTAATTTGGCCGGGCTTTAATTTGTAGGCAGCTTTTTCAAATTCAGGTGTCATTTTGCCTGCCCCGAAGTATCCGAGGTCTCCGCCATTATCTTTTGATGCTAAATCTTGAGATTCTTGTTTTGCTAATTCTTCAAATGAAGTGCCGGTATCTAATTTCTTCTTTATCTCTTTCGCTTCATTTTCGTTACTTACTAAAATGTGACTAGCTTTAATTTCTGGTTTATAGTGGTCTTTCACATCTTTTTCTGTAACGCTTTGTTTAATCGCTTCATTCAATGCAAGTTTGAATTTAATTTGATTTTTGAAATCTTCCTCATCTTTTAAACGATTATTTTCTAGTGTTGCTTTGAATTGTTCTCCATATTGATCTTTTGCTTTTTCTACTTCTTTATCTACTGCATCATTAGATACTTTATATTTTTTAGTAATAACATCTTGTGCTACCATTTCGTATAGCGTGTCTTTTCCGTATCGATCTTTCAATTGTTTTTCGAAATCGCTCTTCGTAATGGTTGAGTTTGTTGTTGTAGCGATTGTGGCCGAGTCATTTTTTTGTCCGCAAGCAGATAGTATTAATATACTTATTAGTGCAGTGATAATGAATGTACTTTTTCCTTTCATGCTAACACCTCATCCGAATATGTTATCGCTATTGTAGAATATAGAAGTGAACATGAAGTGAATTTTTAATGTTTTTTCCCTGTAAAATGTAAAAAAAGTACATCAACATTAAAGTTGATGTACGATGTAATCAAAGGTGATCGGTTTTCTTAGAATATGCACGTTTTCCTTGCTGAATATTTTTTTGCTCTTGTTCATTTTTTTGAGTGCGCTTTGCATTATTGTCGCGTGCTTTTTTGTCGTTATCGCTAGTATGTGGCATATGTATCAACTCCATTTCTAAACGTTGTATGTTTATCATTTCCTTTTTCGTAAAGACTATGTATAGCGGTGCATTCATGAATACTAAAGGTGGATTAGAAATGGATTTGAAGCTGAATTATACTGAACTTATTAAGAAGTTAGTCGTTGTAATTATTGCGGGTTTATTAAATGCGATTGGGATGAATTTATTTTTAACACCAGCGAAAGTGTATGCGAGTGGTTTTGCTGGATTGTCTCAATTATTGTCACAAATATTAGGTGACTTTTTATCTATTCATATATCTACGGGGGTATTGTTTAGTTTGTTTAATATTCCTGTCGTTATTTTAGCGTGGAAAAAGGTTGGGAAGGCCTTTACATTTTTTAGTTTTCTTTGCGTTGTATTTATGACTTTGTTTTTAGAAATTATCCCAGTTAGAGCGGTTTCGCACGATATTATATTGAATGCAATTTTTGGTGGTATTATTTCAGCGATTGGGGTAGGGGTTGCTTTAAAGTGGGGGGCTTCTACAGGTGGTCTAGATATTATTGCTATGATTTTATCAAAAATAAAAGATAAGCCTGTCGGCACGTATTTTTTCTTCTTTAATGCACTTATCATTATCGCTGCTGGCTACGTATATGGATGGGAAAAGGCATTATATACTTTAGTCACTTTGTATGTATCAACGAGAATTATTGATGCGATTCATACCCGTCATGTGAAGATTACGGCATTAATTGTTACAAAGAACGGGGCAGATGTGCGAAAAGCGATTCACTCTCGCTTAGTGAGAGGGATTACAACTATACCAGCAACAGGTGCTTATACAAATGAAAATAAAGAAATGTTAATGATTGTTATTACTCGTTACGAGTTGTACGAATTAGAGAGGGTTATTAAACAAGTGGACCCAAGTGCATTTACAAATATACTGCAAACGGTCGGTGTGTTTGGATTGTTTAGAAAAGATTAAGGAGGACCAAAGCTGGTCCTCCTTTTTTAATGCGAATTCGTAATGTTTTGCAATTGCTCCTGCATTTCACGTAGCTGAACTTTTTCAGCAGTTGAAGAGTTTGCATAAGCAGAGTGCAAAGAGTTTTTTGCTCTATAAACGAGTTCCTGTTGTTCAGCGCCACTTGAACAAGAAACGGCACTTGAAACAGCGTCTCTAGCTTGTTGGAATAGTAAGTTCCCCATTTAAACCCCTCCAAATGAAGAGTTACTTCTCGCTTTTTCTGCCTCAGCTAATGTACCTCTGTACGGGAATCTTGCATCATGCTTCATAACAGCATCGGCTCCTTGCTGGATAAAACGTTTTGATTTGTTCTTTTTACCCATTCGAAAAACCCCCTTTATTTAGCTGAAAACAATTGACGCGCTGACTTTTGCGTCTAATAATAGTATGAGCGTTTGGCGAGAAACTATAAGCAGGGAATTTTTAGATTACAATCCAAGAACCTCTTCTAAATATAGAGCGATACCATCTTCTTCATTCGTTAATGTCGTATGATTTGCGAGTGATTTTAATTCAGGAATTGCATTACCCATTGCGATTCCATGACCAGCAAATTCGATCATTTCAAAGTCGTTATCCTCATCACCAAAAGCGATAATTCGCTCTTTAGGAATATTATAATGGCCTGAAATTTTTTGTAATCCGACAGCTTTATTTAATCCGCTTTTTACAATTTCAATAATTGGCCAAGGCGCACCCCATTTTCTATGGTCGATGACTTCAGCATGCATATCTGTTAAATGTTGGCGAATTGCAGCAGAATGCTCGTCATGTGCATCGATTAATAAGCAAGTTGGATGGTCGTTTAAAATATTTAATAAATCTCCTGTGAAAATCCTTGGAGAACCGAATTCAAAAATATGTTTTTTATCTTCATCAATTTCACGGACATACACATCATCGATGACTTCAGCGTAGACATTTTTCACGCCGAAATCAAAGCAAGCTCGGACGATTTCCTGCGCTGTTGAAAGTTCAAGAGGAGAGTGATGTGTTCCCCAACTTGAATCAAGAGGGTGATGCACGTAAGCTCCATTAAAGTTTACGATTGGTGTGTTAAGGCTAAGTTCTTTATAATAATCGTAACTAGCGCGGAATGGACGTCCTGTTGAAATAACGACAATATGTCCTTGTTCTTTTGCTTTTGCAATTGTGTTTTTCGTTCTTGGAGAAATTATTTTGTTGTCTGTTAATAAAGTTCCGTCTAAGTCTAATGCGATTAAATGTTGTTTGTTCATAATTTCACCTCTTATAATAAATTTTTTGATTCTATCTGTATTTCCGTTTTTAATATGCAGAAATAAGAGGTTAGACTGGGTGAAACTACTGTAAATGAAAGTTTCACTATATATCCATCTTACGTCGCGAAGCGCTGTGGTGTCTACTATTTCTCGTTGGAAATTAGGAAAAGTCAATATCTTTTTAGAAAGTTCAAACAATGTTTCTTTCATTATGTACAATTTGTGAAAAGGGTTACATTGTTTGAATGATGCGACTTATAATGAACATGTAATCTTCTCGTATATGTTTGACTCTCCTTTGAAACTGGCCTAAAGTAGGTTGGTTTCTTTTTTTTCAACAAATATGCCAATAATTCCTGCTTAAGCTTGTGTAATTATATATATGTACATGGGTAAACGGTAGTACTTGTTTCCTAAACATGACAGAAAGGCTTTCTTTTAAAATGGATATACTAATGAGGCAAGACGTCATGGAAGGAGAATGAAAATGGGACAAAATCGCAGGTTTCGTTCAGGGCAAAAAGCGCCAAATGATGGCATTTACGTAGAAATTGGTGAAACGGGAAGTATGGTGAAAAATCCGCAAATGGTACAATTAACTGCCGGTGAAAAGTTTCCAGAGAACGCAAATCATAACCGTCAGTGGACATATAAAAGAAAACCGTAACAGAAGCCGCAATCATTATTGCGGCTTTTTTGATTAGGAAAATGAATGTTACTTTTTTCTTTTTCCAATAATAAGTTTGAACTACATAAGCAAAATTATTGTATAAAAAAGTCAGTTGGCGTATAATCAAATCAAAGGTCAAAGAAAGTCAAACGTTTGGAGGGCTGTAAAGATGGACTTAAATCAAATGACAACGAAAACACAGGAAGCGATTATGAGTGCTCAATCTTTAGCGGTATCTCATCATCATCAAGAAGTAGATACTGTTCATCTATTGCTTACGTTATTAGAGCAACAAGACGGATTAACGGTACGTATTTTTCAAAAAATGAATGTCGATATAGAAGCGTTAAAGCAAGGCGCCGAAAGTTTAATTAAGAAAAAGCCTTCTGTAACTGGAAGCGGGGCAGAGGCAGGGAAATTATATGTAACAGGTGCTTTGCAACAACTGCTTGTAAAAGCGGGAAAAGAAGCGGAGAAATTGCAAGATGACTACATTTCAATCGAACATGTATTACTTGCTTTTTCTGAAGAGAAAGGCGATATAAATCGATTATTTGAAAAATTTTATATTACGAAAGATAACTTATTACAGTCTTTAATGACAGTTCGGGGGAATCAAAGAGTGACTAGTCAAAATCCAGAAGTAACTTATGAAGCGTTAGAAAAATATGGCCGTGATTTAGTGGCTGAAGTAAGAGCGGGGAAAATTGATCCTGTAATTGGCAGAGATAGTGAAATTCGCCGCGTGATCCGCATTCTTTCACGCAAAACGAAAAATAACCCCGTTTTAATCGGAGAGCCAGGTGTTGGTAAAACAGCAATCGTTGAAGGATTAGCGCAGCGTATTGTGAAAAAAGATGTCCCAGAAGGATTAAAAGATAGAACAATTTTCGCTTTAGATATGAGTGCACTTGTGGCCGGAGCAAAATTCCGCGGTGAGTTTGAAGAACGTCTGCAAGCTGTATTAAATGAAATTAAAAAGAGTGAAGGCCGTATTTTATTATTCATTGATGAACTTCATACAATCGTCGGCGCTGGTAAAACAGAAGGAGCGATGGATGCGGGAAATATGTTAAAACCAATGCTAGCGCGTGGTGAACTGCATTGTATCGGGGCAACGACATTAGATGAATACCGTAAATATATTGAGAAAGATCCAGCGTTAGAAAGACGTTTCCAACAAGTGTTAGCAGAAGAGCCAACTGTTGAGGATACAATTTCCATTTTACGTGGTTTAAAAGAGCGTTTTGAAATTTATCACGGTGTAAATATTCATGACCGGGCGATTGTAGCGGCATCTGTTTTATCAGATCGATATATTTCAGATCGTTTCTTGCCCGATAAAGCAATTGATCTTGTTGATGAAGCTTGTGCAACAATTCGAACAGAAATTGATTCTATGCCAACAGAATTAGATGAAGTAACGCGCCGCATTATGCAGCTGGAAATTGAAGAAGCTGCTCTTGGGAAAGAAAAAGATTTAGGTAGTCAAGAGCGCCTAAAAACATTGCAACGTGAATTATCGGATTTAAAAGAAGTTGCAAGTAGTATGAGAGCGAAATGGGAGAAAGAAAAAGAAGACATTCACAAAGTGCGTGACTTACGTGAGCATTTAGAGCGCTTGCGCCGTGAGTTAGAAGAAGCAGAAGGAAATTACGATTTAAATAAAGCAGCTGAGCTTCGCCACGGGAAAATTCCAGCTATCGAAAAAGAGTTAAAAGAAGCGGAAGAGATGGGTGCACATAATAAACAAGAGAATCGCTTATTACGCGAGGAAGTAAGTGAAGAAGAAATTGCAGACATTGTTTCAAGGTGGACTGGTATTCCTGTCGCAAAACTTGTTGAAGGTGAACGTGAGAAATTATTACGTCTTGAACAAATTTTATCAGAGCGTGTTATCGGTCAAGAGGAAGCGGTAAGCCTTGTATCAGACGCAGTTCTTCGTGCGCGCGCTGGCATTAAAGATCCGAATCGTCCAATTGGTTCATTCATTTTCTTAGGCCCTACAGGTGTTGGTAAAACTGAGCTTGCAAAAACGCTAGCACAAACGTTATTTGACAGTGAAGAGCAAATGATTCGTATCGATATGTCTGAGTATATGGAGAAACACGCAGTGTCACGCTTAATTGGTGCGCCTCCTGGATATGTTGGATATGAAGAAGGCGGACAATTAACAGAAGCAGTAAGACGTAAACCATATTCAGTTATTTTGTTAGACGAAATCGAAAAAGCACATCCAGAAGTATTCAACATTTTATTACAAATGTTAGACGATGGACGCATTACAGATTCGCAAGGACGTACAGTAGACTTTAAAAACACGGTTATTATTATGACTTCAAATATTGGATCTGCTCACTTATTAGAAGGGCTAGAAGAAGATGGTTCTATTAAAGAAGAGTCAAGAGAACTTGTAATGGGACAATTAAGAGGACATTTCCGACCAGAATTCTTAAACCGTGTCGATGAAATTATTTTATTCAAACCTCTTACAAGGAATGAAATTAAAGGTATTGTTGATAAGATTGTACAAGAATTGCAAGGGCGTTTAGCAGATCGCCACATATCATTAGAATTGACGGAATCTGCAAAAGAATTTGTTGTAGAAGCTGGATTCGATCCGCTGTACGGAGCTCGTCCGTTAAAACGATACGTACAGCGTCAAGTTGAGACGAAATTAGCGAGAGAATTAATTGCAGGAACGATTACTGACAATAGTCACGTAGTGGTTGATGTAGAAAATAACGAATTAGTCGTTCATGTAAAGTAAAAAAAGAGTTCGGATAAAATCCGGACTCTTTTTAGTGTTGTTCTACTGGCTCGTTTGGAATCGCAGCTGCAATCGCTAATACTAATACCGCAAGAACAACTGAGAAAATAGACGCTTGGTTAAAATCGTATGTACCGCCAGTCATAGAGCCGATTACGTAGCTCATCATATGTACAAGCGCGAACGACCAAATTAATGCCCAAATGAAACGCATATTTTACACCTCTATTCGTTCAATCTGTCCTTATTGTAACACAATTGAAAAAAGAATATAGAAAAATATTTGTAGATTTTTCAACGCAAATTTGCATTCTGTTCATACATTATAAAAGAGTACTTTTATACGTTTAGAAAATAAGGCGGGAGAAAAATGAGTATTACGGAACGTTTTTTTTACTTAGAAAAAGAACCATGTGTAATTTATTTACCGGAAAAGCCAAATGGATTTTCTGTTATGCTCCTAGGAGATTATAACTATTTTATTGAGAATGGTACAAGTTTATGGACACAGCATGCAGGGAGAGCTTATTTTTTACAGGGCCTTATTGAAAAAGGCTATACGGTCTTTTCATCTAACTTATATGGAAGGCATTGGGGGAACGACCGAGCTGTTCGTCTTGCAAAACGTTTGTATGATGTCGTTCTAAGAAAAGAGACATTGAATGCGAAAATGCACATTATGGCAGATGGTATGGGAGCGCTTGTAGCGCTGGAGATGATGAACAAATACCCTGAATGTATACGTTCTGTCGTTATGTTAAATCCGTGTTTAGATTTACCAGAATATGTGGATTTTGAGAAAGAGCATAAGTTTTTTTACAAAAGATTAGTGAAGGAATTAAGTTTGGCGTATGATTCCAAAGAAGAAGAATTAGAATCAAAAATAAATCAGAAATCATTTGCGCTGCTGCCGTCTTGTGTACCTGTTAAAATTTTTGTCTCAACACAGGAAAAAAGAGGAAGAAAACAATTGTTACGTAAATACGAGAAAATGAGGCAATTCAATCAATGCGATACTTCTGTTTTATTCCATCTGCAAGATGTGAAATATAAAATGGTTAGACAAACGACTGATTTCTTTAAAAAATATGAAGAAGAATTGTGAAGCTCCCATATACATAAATGAGGAGCTATTTGTTTCAAGGGGAAAGGGTTGGTGGTATGAAACGCGTGCTGATTATAGGTGCACTTACGTTTGTAGGTTATCACCTTGTGAATAAAATGATTGCAGAAGAAGTAGAAGTATATGGTCTTGATTTTGATGAATTTGATAGTATGACAAAAATTAATGAAGAGAAATTATTGCTGATTGGGCGGAATGCGTTATTTACGTACTATTCTATAAGGGATGAAGACGGATGGCGATCGGTAGAGGAAGAGAGTTTCGATACAGTTTATTTTTGCTTGTATGAGCCGAATCAGCAAAGTGGATTTCGGAATGAAAGGGTCATATTACAATATTTAAAACGAATCGTAAGGATGTGTGAAAAAAATAAAGTAAAGTTAAATCTAATTTCTTCTATTGAAATAGGAAGCACTGAAGAATCCGAAAACAAACATCTATTTTCGAAAGTGGAAGAAGGGTTGAAAAAAGGCGAATTACAATATAGTGCATATCGAGTTCCTACATTATATGGGCCGTGGCAACCGTCGTTTATGATGTATCATCAGCTTATTTTATCAGAACTTGATGAAAAAGAGTGCCTTTGTATAAATGGAGAAAAAGGAAGTGATTTACTTTACGTTGAAGATGTATGTGAATATTTATGGGAAAATGGAATGAATGTAAAACACCTCGGTATATATAATTTACTTAGTGGAAAAGAAGAGTTATGGGAAAAAGGTATGACCTTGCTGCATGCAGATGATAAAGTAAATAAAAAAAATGTGGAAGTAAGAGATGAAGCTGTAGAGGTTATTTCTATTCAAAAAAATACACCAGTAGAATTCGGTTTAAATAAACAATTGGCACATATGAAAAAATATAAAGAGTTATACGAAGGGTAGCACGCGTGTTACACTATTGTATGGATAATTGATTGAAAAGCTTTAATGGAGAGGAAGAGATTACATGAACGAAAAAAGTATGCAATTTTTACAAATCGCAATGAAGCATTTACCAGAAGCAAAGGCAATTTTAGATTCTAATGGAATTGCACTTGATATGGAGAAAGCACAGCCGGTGTTAGAGCTATTGATGAAAGTAATGGGCGAAGCATATGAGCTTGGGAAAGCGGATAAAGAATAAAACCAAACAAAACCCTTCTTTTTTGATGGGAGAGAGGCTCGAACCGTGGATAGAAGCGGTAAGGGCCTTTTTTTGTTTCGAGCGGAGTGAAACCAGAGTGATGAGGTAGTTAAGGGAGAATGTTATGAGGAGAAGGTCTTAGTTTTGAAGGGAAAGCAGATAAAGAATAAAACCACCCCCTTCTTTTTTGATGGGAGAGAGGCTCGAGCCGTGGATAGAAGCGGTTGGGCCTTTTTTTGTTTCGAGCGGAGTGAAACCAGAGAGATGATGAGGCTAAAGGGGAAGGTTATGAGGAGAAGGTCTTAGTTTTGAAGGGAAAGCAGATAAAGAATAAAAAAAACTTCTTTTTTGATGGGAGAGAGGCTCGAGCTGTGGATAGAAGCGGTTAGGGCCTTTTTTTGCTTCGAGCGGAGTAAGGTCAAAAGTATTGGGAAGTTTATCTTTTGAAAGGATAGGAATTTTTCTGTTTCTTTTAATGAAAAATAAAGTTCGTAATACGCTGTCTTATTTTTTTAGCTGAAATATATTCTAGACAAAAGTACATTTATGTTTTAAAATTAGTACCAAGTCATAATAATTGATATAAAACGGAGGGCTGCGATGTGAACGTGGGCATTTTAGGGATCGGAAGGTATGTGCCAGAAAAAGTAGTCACAAATCACGATTTAGAGAAAATCGTAGATACATCTGATGAATGGATTCGTACGAGAACGGGAATTGCAGAAAGACGCATTGCCGATGATACAATAGATACTTCATATATGGCGGTAGAGGCTTCTAAAAAAGCACTTGAAGATGCCGGGATTAGCGGAGAGGATATCGATCTTATTTTAGTGGCAACAGTAACGCCAGATCGCGCATTCCCAGCAGTAGCTTGTGTAATCCAAGAAGCAATTGGCGCAAAACACGCAGCCGCAATGGATTTAAGTGCAGCGTGTGCTGGCTTTATGTACGGAATGATTACAGCGCAGCAATTTATTCAAACGGGAACTTATAAAAATGTATTAGTAGTTGGTAGTGACAAACTATCTAAAATTGTAGACTGGAACGATCGAAATACAGCAGTACTATTTGGGGACGGAGCAGGTGCTATCGTAATGGGAGCTGTTTCGGAAGGGAAAGGTGTACTTTCTTTTGAATTAGGAGCGGACGGAAGTGGCGGTAAGCATCTTTATCAAGACGAGTATGTTATGATGAACGGCAGAGAAGTCTTTAAATTTGCTGTTCGCCAACTTGGTGATTCCTGTCTTCGCGTGTTAGAAAAAGCGGGACTTACGAAAGAGGATGTGGACTTCTTAGTACCACATCAAGCGAATATTCGTATTATGGAATCTGCAAGAGAAAGATTAAATTTACCGAAAGAAAAAATGAGTATGACAATTGAAAAGTTCGGTAATACATCGGCTTCTTCAATTCCAATTGCAATGGTAGAGGAATTGCAAAATGGACGTATTCAAGATGGTGATTTAATTATACTAGTCGGTTTTGGCGGCGGGTTAACATGGGGAGCAGTAGCTCTTCGTTGGGGTAAATAAGGACTGAGAGAAAAAAAGGAGTGTATTTTGTATGGAAAAAAAGAGGGTCGTAATTACAGGGCTAGGAGCTGTTACACCGATCGGAACAGATGTTGAAACAGCTTGGGAAAACATTAAAAACGGTGTATCCGGAATCGGACGACTTACAAGAATAGATTCAGAACAAATTCCTGCAAAAGTAGCAGCAGAAATTAACGACTTTGAAGTCGAAAAATATATAGATAAAAAAGAAGCGCGCCGTATGGACCGCTTTACGCAATATGCAGTAGCAGCAGCGAAAATGGCAGTTGCGGATGCGAAGCTTGAAATTACAGAAGAAAATGCACCACGCATTGGTGTATGGGTTGGTTCTGGTATTGGTGGTATGGAAACATACGAAGAACAATTTAAGATTTTTACTGAAAAAGGTCCGCGCCGCGTGAGTCCATTCTTCGTACCAATGATGATTCCAGATATGGCAGCAGGTCAAGTGTCAATCGCTACAGGAGCGAAAGGAATTAATACTTGCTCTGTAACAGCTTGTGCATCTGGAGCAAACTCAATTGGTGATGCGTTTAAAGTAATCCAGCGCGGTGATGCTGATGCGATGATAACAGGCGGAGCAGAAGCACCATTAACAAGTATGGCATTCGCTGGGTTTAGCTCAGCGAAAGCATTAACATTCAATGAAGATCCAGCAACGGCTTGCCGCCCATTCGATAAAAATCGTAGCGGTTTCGTAATGGGTGAAGGATCAGGAATTCTTATTCTTGAAGAATTAGAGCATGCGTTAGCGCGTGGTGCTCATATTTACGCGGAAATTGTCGGCTATGGTGCAACTGGTGATGCATTCCATATTACAATGCCTGCTCCTGGTGGTGAAGGTGGAGTTCGTGCGATGCGTCAAGCTTTAGCTGATGCAGATCTAGAGCCAGAAGATATTGATTACATTAATGCGCATGGTACAAGTACAGATGCAAATGAAAAGTATGAAACGATGGCAATTAAAGAAACGTTTGGTGAGCATGCATATAAAGTAGCAATTAGCTCGACGAAATCAATGACAGGTCACTTATTAGGAGCAGCTGGTGCTGTTGAAGCGATCTTCTCTATTAAATCAATCACAGACGGAGTAATTCCTCCGACGATTAACTATGAAACACCAGATCCAGAATGTGATTTAGATTACGTACCAAATACAGCGAGACATCAAGAAGTGCGAGCTGTATTAAGTAATTCATTAGGATTCGGTGGTCATAACGCAGTATTAGTATTTAAAGCATATAAATAATATGTACAATAAGGTGTCTTTTCGTAAAGTACTACGAAAAGACACCTTATTTATTTTTTATCACCTTTACGTTCCATTCTTTTTTGCATATACATAAGAAAAGGAGGGATGAAGGTGGGGGTTATTGAAACGGCAGAATGGTTACATCTGTATTATGGACGTCCAGAGAAGCTTTGTGAGAAATTTACAAAGTATATTCCATTGCCAAAAGAGAGACTGTATCGCTTTTTAATCTCTAAAGGTATGTATCGCCCAGTAATGCGGGGGGAGCAGGAAATTAAAGAGTTAGAGAAGAAAGAAATTTGGAAAGAACTTAGCATGGAGTATGAAAAATTGAAAGGTTGGCTAAAAGGTCCAGATGTCCCTATCTTTATTTTATTATCAGATTCATACAATCGAACTGTACAAGAGGAATATAACGGGAAGGCTGGCTTATCTATGCGTCACGTTATTTTCTTATTCGTATGTGGACGTAATTCAGTAGAGGAACTAAAAGCTTTATTAACGCATGAATACCATCATATATGTAGGCTACATCAAATTGAGACGAAAGAAACAGAGTATACATTACTTGATACGATGATTATGGAAGGGTTAGCTGAGCAAGCTGTGTATGAAAGGTATACAGAAAAAAGATGTGCACCGTGGACTACTTACATTTCAAAAGAAGATGCTATTTATTATTGGAGGAATTCAATACAAGAACGAATAGGCGTAAAGAGAGGTACGAGGGAGCATGATGTTTTATTAAATGGACTGCACTCGTATCCGAAAATGCTTGGCTATGCACTTGGATTTCATATTGTGAAAGATTGTGTAGCATTTGAAGGAGAAAATACACTTTCTTTATTATCTATAGATGCGAAAGAAATATTGAATAAAGCAAATACATTTCATGTTTCATGAAAAACAGGGGAGCTATCTCCTGTTTTTTTAATATTATAGAAGAAAAAATAATAATTAGAATATATTTCCTCAAGTGGAATAAAGTTAAGCAAAACTGAACATAATGATTGGTACAAACAGTAGTGAAGTGAGGGGTAGTGAATGTTATATCTACATGATGTATGGGTAAATTGGTTTGAAGGTGAAGAGAATGGGTATAACGTTTGTCATTTTTACGAATGGCGGAAAGATGATACGATTGAGCTATTAGATCAAGTGCCATTATTAAAAGTAGATGCCACATTATATCATTACATCGAGAACGAATTATTAGAGCTTCCGCAAAAATTATTGGAAGACGTATATCATAAGGCTTATATTCGTAAAAATCACGAACGTTTGCAACAAGAATATTGTTTTGTAGTTACAGATGGAAAAGGAATTATTGCGATTGATTCAATCGGCTATAATGTGCCAATTAGAAAAAGTAGGCTTATACCGCGTCAAGAACAGATGGTATATGAGATGGTAGAGAATGTGCAAGCAGAAAAGTATGAGTTCCAAGTGGAAGAGATTGAAAAAGAACATCATATTTTATCGCCGTCGCCTTTCATTATGAATGGCCTAACTCGTAAAGAAAGACAGTTAAAACAATTATTATTTATGGCATTAGATCAATTACATACAACGAAAAATCCAGCTGAAATTCGCTATTGGTTCACAGAGTGGGATCCATCAGCGTACGGAATGGTCCAACATATGGAGTTTGAAGATGTTTGGGCTAAACTTTATGATGAAGCGAAAACTGGATGGTCTGAGAAGCACGAGCAATTATGTGAGCGCCTTGTAAAAGGACAGCCGTTTTTTGAAAAGTTATGGGAAATGGAAAATGAGCAGAAGGTAAATTAAAAAAACCGCCAATTGGCGGTTTTTTTTATGGAGGTGACAAGAATGTTCGGTGGCTTCGCGCCTTCCTGCGAGGCAAAAAGTGCCTCTACGTCAGGAGCTCCATCCCCCTCACATTCTGAGCGAGCCGCTTCCGCTTTATATGAAATCCAGCTCCAGCGGCAAGAATGTTCGGTGGCTTCGCGCCTTCCTGCGAGGCAGAACCCGCCTCTACGTCAGGAGCTCCATCCCCCTCACATTCTAAGCGAGCCGCTTCCGCTTTATGTGAAATCCAGCTCCAGCGGCAAGAATGTTCGGTGGCTTCGCGCCTTCCTGCGAGGCAGAACCCGCCTCTACGTCAGGAGCTCCATCCCCCTCACA
>NZ_JBIYCW010000017.1:0-110348 GCF_044908115.1 Bacillus sp. RC51
ATAAGATGGGGCGCTGTATGCGATGAAAGTCGCACGTACAGTGCTAAGCGGGGGAAAAGATGGAGATAACTTCAAAGTCTTACCTATCGCAACTAATAGAAAGAGAGGAATAACAATGGGACTCGGAAACCGTGGGATGGCATTTGAAATGCTTATCAATCTAGCGAATGAAATGTATCATAGAAACAATTAAAGAAAAAGGGGCTTCTATTAAGTCGTTAAAAGACAATTGGCTTGATACTACAAGCGATAATCCATACAGCACTTTCCGACTCACTGTAATGGCTGGTGTTAATGAGTTAGAACGTGAACTAATTCGAATGCGGCAACGAGAAGGTATTGAACTAGCTAAAGAGCGTGGTGTTTATAAAGGGCGCCCTAAGAAGTACGATGATGATAATCCTAATATGGAACATGCTTTAGATCTGCTTGCAAACCGAAAGGAAAACAAGCTTACAGTAAAGAAGATATGTGAAGTTACAGGTGTAAGCCGCACGGTTCTTTATGAGAGAGCAAAAGAAAAGGGAAGTATGTAGATTTTAAAGTAGCGAATGCGCTGCTTTTTTATTTTATCATTTAAATTGTTTTTGAGTAGAAATGAAAATAGGGGTTTGCCTTAAACATTTATTATTAATCAAGAATATGAGTATAGAAACAGGTCTAAATTCTGTAATGGTGGAGGGGATTGTTGTGGACATAACTCAAAGTGTGGTAAGAATAGTGGTTAATGGGAAAGACCTTCCGTTCACTTCAGTTCAAACCTCTGCATGGAATCATGGACCTGTAAATGATTTAATCGTTTCGACGAATCAGAGAGTGAATGAGCTTTATCAATTCATGTGGTCACAAGTACCAGTTACGATCTCGGTGTATTTTCTTCAAGGGGCGGACTTAATGAGATTCGCTAGGATCGCTGGAATTAATGAACGTGTAACGGGAGAATATATATATCATTTCATTTGGGGATAAGAAGAATTCAAAGTAGCTTAACAGCTGCTTTTTTATTTTGCATAGAAAAAGGAACCATAATAGGCTCCTTAATTTGATTCAGAAGTTGTGTAGTTTTTCTTGATGATATCTTTTATGTTGATAATTAAGGATATAAGGAATCCAGCAGCTAGGATACCGTTTACCCAGTAATATGTATTCCCGGATGTAAATTTATTATAAAAGGAATCGATATTATAATACACTAAGCCTGCTGAAATGACGGTAGAGATTACTAACGTACCAAAACTTTTCATGACGCTGCCCTCCGATTCTGAAATTTTAGACTTTTAATACAATTATACATTTAAATAAAAAGGTTTACAAAGGAATTACCATAAGGAGGAGTTATAACGAGTTTCTTCCAATTGATGGTTTTTATTTTTGAAAAAATAACTATTTTATAAAAAATATTTTTTTGACCCCCATAAAATTATTTATTCCTTCGAATATATATAAGTAGAAGAAAACAAATGAAAGAAAAAGCTAAAATTACCAAAAATATAGCGAAGAGTTATTCAAAGATTGCAGCTAAAATAGAAAAGAGCAAGAAGAACAAGTGGTATTGCAAAAGAAAACAAGAAAGTAATACAAAATACAGACTTCACTTTAGTACAAGTGGAAAAAATAGTCATATAAAAAGTCGGCCTCGAAAAATATGAGCACCAGCAAGTAGACAAGCCCAAAGAAAAGTACTAAGAAAATGTGGTTAAATGGTCACTTGTTTAGTGACCATTTTGCTATTTGAAGCAGAAGGAGGCAGGGAGATTACTAGTGTTGAGTTTAGTAATGAAAATCTTAAAAAAAACGAAAATAGAAAATATCGTATTTAACATACAAAACAACGGAGGAGATAAGGAAGCTTTTATCGTACAGTATCAGCCGTTTATTAGAAAATCAATCTCGTCTGTCTGCCGCAGGTACATTACAGAACAGGATGATGAATATAGTATTGGATTGTTTGCGTTTAACGAAGCAATTGAACAGTATTCATATAAAAAAGGAAAATCTTTTCTAGCGTTTGCTGATCTTCTTATAAAAAGAGATGTAATTGACTATATACGCAAGGAGTCTAAGCATAATCTTGTCTTTTTAAAAGAAGATAAGCAAGAGGAAATATTAGAAATACAAGTATCGCTTACGGAGTATATGAAAGAGATGGAAAATAGTAACCGTAAGGAGGAAATTCTTCATTTTCAAAGTGTGCTAGCTGAGTTTAAAATCACATTTTCAGAGCTTGCTAAGGAATCACCTAAGCATCGTGATACGCGTGAGCACTTAATAGAAATTGTAAAGATTATTATAAAAGACGAGAAAATGATGGAAGAGCTATTCCGAAAGAAAAAGTTACCCCTTAAACATATTGAACCACGTGTTAGGGTAAGTCGTAAAACGTTGGAGCGACATCGAAAATACATTATTGCGATGTGTATTATCTTTGCAAACAACTATACATATATTCTGGATTATATAAGAGGGGAGAAGCATGATGAATAAAGGAATTGTGATGGATATAAAGAAACATAACGTAGTTGTTTTAACTCCAAATGGAGAGTTTATTACGTTTAAAAGAAAAGTACACTCTTACATGATTGGAGAGGAAATCTCGTTTAACGAACAAGAGCAAAGAGCACCGCGTTTTTCAATGCCACCTTTCTTAAAGCCTACAACAGTAATTGTTGCTGGTTTTCTATGCGTATTGCTGTTTTTCTACAATCAACCGGAAGAAAAAGTGTTTGCTTATGTCTCAGTTGATATAAATCCAAGTTTAGAGGCGAGCGTAACGGAAGATCTTCGTGTTATAGATTTGCGGGCTTGTAATGATGATGGAAGGCGTATTTTAAAAGAAATGAAAGGGTGGGAAAATAAGCATCTGCAAGACGTAATACGTACTATTATAAAGCAGAGTCAAAAGGATAAGTACTTAACGAATGATAAGCAAGTTATGCTAACAGCTGTTACAAAGGACAAATCGCTAGAACCACAGTTGGAAAAGGCTATGCAGGAATTAAAGAAAGAGTATGAGATAAAACATGTTACAGTCGAATATCAAAGCAGTACGATGCAAATACGGGAGGATGCCAATAAAGCAGGAGTTGGCACAGGTGTTTATATAAAGCAAGAGAAAGAGAAGCAGAAATCGCTTACTCCACCTGCATCGCCGCCTAATCAAGAACAACAAAAGTCATCTTCTGATGCATCATCGGACGCATCTCCTGTAAAAGAAGAAAGCAACGAGAAGAAAGAGCATATAGAACAAAAGCAATCTAATGAACAACAACCGAAGCAAATAAAAGAAAATAATGGGAATCAGCAAGAGAACAACGGAAGAGGATCACAAGGAAATAATGGAAATGGGCAAGGAAACAACGGCAGAGGGTCACAAGGAAATAATGGAAATGGGCAAGGAAACAACGGCAGAGGGTCACAAGGAAATAATGGAAATGGGCAAGGAAACAAGGGAAGAGAGTCACAAGGAAATAATGGAAACCAGCAAGGGAACAACGGAAGAGAATCGCAAGGGAATAATGGGCATCAGCAAGAGAATAACGGAAGAGAATCGCAAGGGAATAATGGAAATGGTCAAGGGAACAACGGAAGAGAATCGCAAGGGAATAATGGAAATGGTCAAGGGAACAACGGAAGAGAATCGCAAGGAAATAATGGGAATGGTCAAGGGAACAACGGAAGAGAATCGCAAGGAAATAATGGGAATGGTCAAGGGAACAACGGAAGAGAATCGCAAGGGAATAATGGAAATCAGCAAGAGAACAACGGTAGAGGATCACAAGGAAATAATGGGAATCAGCAAGGGAACAATGGTAGAGGGTCTCAGTAAGGAAAGCTCCTACCACATAATATCGAGTGGAAGAAAAATCTATAGAATATTGAACAGAGGGATTCCTTCCATCTGAAGGAATTTCTTAATATTTTTTAAAATGACGGACATAAAATCGTATATCCTTTCGAATTATATATATGGATATCATTAATATTTATATAAAAGGGGAGAAAAAATATGAAAAAAACAAAAGAAATGTATGAAGAAATCGCTGAAGTATTAAAGGTATTGGCACATCCTGTCCGTTTATCCTTAGTAAAAATAATGCTTGCAAAAGGCCCTACGAATGTAACAACAATGTATGGGGATTTACAAATGCCCCAAAGTACAATTAGTCAACATTTATCCAAACTAAAAGCTGCTAAAATCGTTACAGGTACTCGAAAAGGATTAGAAATTTATTATGAGGTAACGGACAATCGTACAAAAGCGATATTAGCAAGTTTAGTTTAAATGCTGATTTTCTAGCCTGCAAAATTAAGAAGAGGATACGAAAGTAATTCTGTGGCTATAATTTTTAAGACTCCTATACGAGAGTTATATTTATAAGAATATTTAATTTTCTTTCCCTGCAGTTAGTTCTTTTGAGAAGTCAGCGTTTTGTTAACTTAATAGTGATGTGGCGATACCGAATCGCTATGAAGATAACAAAAGCAAATCCCGCCAAATAAATTTTTTCGTTTTTGGAGGTACTTCCCATGCACATCAAGCTAAGATTTTAAAGTACCCCCTAAATGGAAATTTTGTGTTTTTATAGCATCGAAGTTTATTTTTCTCTTTTTGGGGTAACTTGTTTTCTTAAGTTGATAGCGATGTGGCGGTATCCTAGGCCTATCAAGCTAAAATTTTTAATTACCCCCAAAACGAAAAATTTATCTCTCTACAGTCATTTATGAAAAATTAATCGAATTTCTTTTTTTCAACAGATGATTAATTTTTTAAAATTATACTCAAAGGTTAGGATTTTACAATAACTTTTATGAACTATTAATACTTCATAAAAGTTATTGTGAATTTTGTGAATGAGTGTTTTTGGCTTTCTACTTTAATAAATCCATGATGAGCTTCGATAATTGATTTTGTTAGTGCTAAGCCAATTCCAATGGACCCTTCTTTATTAGAATTTTTTGTTTTGTAAAATCTATCGAATATATATGGCAAATCTTCTGATGCAATACCTTCACCAAAATCTTGAATTATAATTTCAGTATGAATAGGAGAGTTTGTGACTTCAATATAAATGGAACCATTCTCATTTGAATGTTCAATAGAATTCTTTAAAATATTTAATAAAGCTTCTTGCATCCAAATACTGTCATGGAAAAGTGATATTTTTTCATTGGTTTTTAAATGTATGTTCATATTTTTTTTATTTAATTTACTGTTCAAACTAGCAATGGCCTCATAAATTGTATCAATAATATCAGAGTTTTCTTTTTCAAATAGTATTGCCCTAGCATCTATTTTTGAAACTTTTAATAAATTATGTATTAAAAAGCTGATTCTTGAAATTTGAACATCATTATTGTGTAAAAAATGATGTTGCTGTTCATTTAATTTACCTTGTAATAAGATATCGTTGTTCACTGTTAGTGTTGAGAGTGGTGTTTTTAGTTGATGAGAAATATCTTGTAAAGTTTGAATTAAAAATTGTTTCTCTTCCAATAAATTATGCATACTTTTTCTAATAACATTTTTCAGTTTATGAAAAGAATTAGCAAGTTTAGCTAAATCTCCTTCTCTATTTTCCTTGATATCAATGGTGTAATCACCTTCAATAATTTTATTCGCTGCAGCTGTTACATTTCTAATTTTTAAGAAAAAAGATTTATATTGTAAGTAATTTAGAAAAATTAGGATTAAACTGAACCCTATTACTCCAAGGAGCATGTATATATTGTTTTGGGATATATGTTTATTTAAATAAGGAAAAAGTCTTGAATCCAATTCAGCAGATAGACCATATTGATTTAATAGCATTTCTCCATCACTGGAATAATCTTTTTTATTCGCTGTATCATTTGTAAGTGTTTGTATTATTTCGTATTCATTTTCTGGGTTTTGTGCAATAAGTTTTCCGGTAATTTCACTCCAAATAGTAATATAATCATTTTTTAAATGGTCATATAGAATATGAACTGTGATAACTTGATATATAATAAATAAAAAAGAGATTAATGCTAATGTAAGTATATTAATTTTTATTTCTCGATTTATCATTAAATTACTCCTTACTGACGTCTTTATTCCAATAATATCCGAGACCTCTTTGTGTGATTATGTAGTTAGGGTTTTGTGGAGTATCCTCAATTTTACTTCTTAATCTTTTTACATAAACAGAAAGAGTATTTTCATCGAAAAACACTTCACTTTCATCTGCTATTTTTTTCAATATCTCATTTCTTTGTAATACTTTATGAGGATTTAGCATTAACGTTAATAAGAGTTTGTATTCTAAATGCGTTAAATTTATACTTTTCTCATGCTTAAAAGCTCTGGCCGCCTCAACTTCAAGCTGTATATTTCCAGACCTCAATATAGTATTAGAAGCTGTTTTAATTTTTTTTCTTAATTGTACCTTTACTCTAGATAATAGCTCTTTTACCCTGAAGGGTTTTGTTATATAATCATCCCCACCAATTTCAAGGCCCATTACTACATTTGCCTCCTCATCTAGTGCTGTGAGAAAAATAATAGGTATATCACCTTTTCTTTTAAGATAGGTACATAAATCATACCCATTTCCATCTGGGAGTCCAACATCCAATATAGCTAAGTCAAATTTATTATTTTCGTATTGATCTTTTGCATCTTGTACAGTAGAAACTCTTATAACCTCAAGTCCTTCTCCTTTTAGAGTAAACTCAATAGCCATTCCTAGATCGTTATCGTCTTCAACGAATAATACTTTATCCACAGTATCTCTCCTCATTTGTCTTTGATTATGGCAGTATTTTAGATTATGACAGTTATTTTACACGTTGATTGGCTAATTTAAAATAGTTTAGTATGGAAATGGACTTTTAGAGGCTTTTCTGAGTATAAGCATAATACCCAAATCGGCTTTCAGCTTTTCAGCACATAATGAGATACAACAATTATTTAAAGCAGAATATTTACGTAATTCATACATGTTCTTGCTTATATTTTGAAAAACCTTGTAATAGAGTCCTGTTGAATTTGTACGTCTTTATAAAATCAGTAATGTTTTATTAAAGTTATCTTATACAAAAATGTTAAATGAAAATTGGATTCGCATTAATTATGTAAATGAATTTTAAAAACAGCTCATTGAGATTAAGAGCCGAATGGGAGCGGATTTTCGAGAATTTGAAAAGTATGTGTGTACTTAAATAAGTGTATAAAAGCCATTTAAGTGTACAATTTTAAAATATATCTTGAGCAGAGTTACGAGTATATAAAAAGTTAGATTTAGTAATCTTACTAAACTGTAAGATTAAAGTATATATAGTAAGACAAGAGTTATTCAATTAGCAATTAAAGACGTCTATACTGAAGGTAATCATTCTTTATTAAGACTTTTAGCATTTTAGCCACTGTTTTATTTAAAGAAGAAAACCACTGTTCTAATCCCAGATTAAACATAGTATATGAGGAGGAAGAAAATGAAAAAGGTAATAGGATTTCTAGCAGTAACAGCAATTTTTATAGGTATAGGGTTTGCTGTAAATCGTTATATAAATGGTCCCTCACAACCAGTAAACGGTATCATGGTATCGGGAACGAAAGAAAATATATCTGCTGTTAAAAATCTGTATAAAGATCAAAACGTACAAACAGCAGATTATAGTTATAAATTGGTCACAGAATTAATAAAACAAGAACTCACTACCGAACAGAACGAAGAAATTAAGAAAGAATGGAAAGAAAAAGCAGGAAATATGACTGAAGAAGAGATGGATAAGGAACTTGATAAACCATTTGTTAGAAAGAAACAATATGCGGTAATTACAAAATCTACAGCTGAAAAATTCTTAAAAAAAGGAATTATAAGAACGCCCTTAGAAAAAGATAGTTCTTCAATGACTTCAACCCCGGTAAAAGAAATAAAAGAATTAGCGAGTGGAAAAAACTTGTTTTATAGGAAAACAGCAGAAGATGAGGAAATAAAGGATGGGAATTTAAATTTAAATGGACAAATGATACCTGTTCAACATATTGAACAAAATAATTGGATTGGTTATTTTTCATCACCAATAGTAATTGTTAATGAGGAAACATATAAACAATTAAAAGAAAAAGAAGTAAGTCTTTCGTTAATTAAGTTTGCAAAAGAAAATTTTGATTATAAAAATAAAAACAAGGTAAAAAAGGTGGTTGAAAACATTACAAAAGTGTATGAAGTGAAAGACGAGAATGGTGACTACGATAAGGATAAAATCTATTTTGTAGAGATTCAAAATTAATCTGTGAAAAGGATGAGTTGTATGGAGGTTGTTAGATTAGAAAATGTAGTAAAAACATATGGAGAGGGAGAAACGCAAGTACAGGCGTTAAAAGGAATTAATCTTTCCATTCATAGGGGAGAATTCGTAACCATAGTTGGAGCGTCAGGTTCTGGTAAAAGTACGTTATTGCATATTTTAGGAGGGCTGGATCGTCCGAGTTCAGGAAATGTGTTTATAGGAGGTGAAAATATCTACAATTATAAAGATAATGAACTATCTATTTTTCGCCGAAGAAAAGTTGGCTTTATATTTCAGTTTTTTAATTTGATTCCTGTCTTGAATGTACAAGAAAATATTGCTTTGCCAGCTCTATTGGATGAGGAACAGGTAGATGATCATTACCTGGATGAAATTATACGAACTCTAGGATTAAATGAAAGACGAGATCATTTGCCATCTGAATTATCGGGTGGTCAACAACAAAGGGTATCTATTGGTAGATCTCTTATAAATAAACCTGATATTATCTTAGCGGATGAACCAACCGGAAATCTAGATACAAAAAATACAAATGAAGTTCTGAATTTATTAAAAGTAACAGCTAAAAAATATAATCAGACGGTGATTTTAATTACCCATGACCCTGCTATCGCATCAAATTCTGATCGAATAATAACCATTGAAGATGGAATGATTATTTCAGATAAACAATTAGTACAAAATCATGCAAACTGTGGAGGGGAGGAATATTGATTCGTAGTTACAAACAGTTAAGTCAAAAATATCTCAGAAGTAATATCAAACGTACTTTGCTAACATTAACAGGGATTATTTTAGCATTGGCGCTAATAACAACGATTGGACTGTTTTTTAATAGCGGATACACTTCGGGAATTGAAAATGCTAAAAAAGGTTCTATGGGTTCCGCAAATATTTCAGTTGAAAATTATAATCAAAAGCTTTTCAATATGATAAAAAGTAATCCGAATATATCTTCTTATGGCACCATAACTCCAGGAGAGACGCTCAATGTTGATGAAATAGCTGTCTCTTATATGTATGCAGACCAACAAGCATTAAAGCTGTTAAATTCTAGTATGCCTGTACAAGGTAAGCTACCTTCAAATGAAAACGAGGCTGTTTTGGAAAAATGGATGCTACCTTACTTTGGGCCCAATCTTAAAGTAGGCGGTATGTTTACTATTCATGAAAAAAAATATAAACTTGTTGGTTTGCTAAATAAGTCTAGTAGTACTCAGGAAAATAAAACAGGTCAATTATTGACATATAAAAATAAGTTTAAAGTTGGAGAAGGTAGCGTATTGATTGAATTCAATAAGTACGCAAACTTTGATGAAGTTGAAAATCAATTTAAATTATTGACGAATAAAGAAAATATAAAAGTAAATAACGAATTAAAGAGAGCCTTAAAGCCTAGTGTGGAGATCATGGTGGCAGCCACTATTAGTATTGGGATTGTTGTGATTTCTACGATTGTTATTATTTACAATGCATTTCAAATTAGTATAGTAGAGCGAATGAAACAGTTTGGGTTATTGAGAAGTATAGGAGCTACAAAAAAACAAATTAGAAAAATTGTGATAAGGGAAGCAACATTTCTTTCTATTATTGCTATCTTTTTTGGGATTTTGTGCAGTATATTAGTAGTCTTTTTACTTAATCAAGTACTGATAAACGTACTTAAAAACGCTATGGGATATACAATTAAATTCGATTGGTTAATTATATGTGTAAGTTCTTTAATTACATTGATAACTGTCTATATTTCAAGCTATTTTCCTGCTTTTTTTGCAGGTAGAATTTCACCGTTACTGGCCGTAAGTAGCCGATTAGCTATAAAAAAAGAAAAAATAAAGAAAAAAAAGAGAACAAAGTTAAAGAAACCACTATCTTTTCCGTTAAGTATGGCATTAAAAAATATCCAAAGGAATCCCAATAGATATACAGTTACAATATTGTCTATTATTATAAGTAGTGTACTGTATATTACGTTTACGTTTCTCATAGATACTGTCATTCAGCGTAAACAACCGGAAATTCAAGCTCTAAAATCGGACATATCAGTTATGCTTAATTCAAATTTAGACAAGCCTAGCATAGATCGTATGAGTCGAAATATTTATAAAGTCAATAATGTAGAGAAGCTGTACAAGCAATATCAGGCAAATGAATTTTATACGAAAGTACCAAAAAATAAACAAATTAAAGAATTACAAGGAAATGAATCGCTGTATCAAAAAGTAAAATATAATAATCAAACTGTAGAAATTATGAAAACACAAATAAAAGCATACGATGAGAATAGTTTAAAGAAACTAGCTGAAAATGTAACTAGTGGAAGAATTGATATTTCAAAATTAAATCGTGAAAAAGAAGTTATTTTAGTAAAACAAGCTGCATCAAATGATATGAATACAAGTAAAAAATATATAGGTTCTCTAAGTACTTTTCAGGTAGGGGATGAAATCCAATTAACAAGTCAGCAGGAAAGAAAATCTACAGAGGAAACCTCCTACAATGAAGAAAAACTAGAAACTTTAAAAATAGCCGCAATTGTAGAATTGGATATTTTTAATATGAGCAGAGCGATGGATACCATAACTTTTATTACTAGCGAACAAGTAGCTGATTATATTACACAATCCCCACAAAAATTAACAGGTTTTGAAATTGAATTAGAAAATCAAGCTCAGGCTGATGCTACAATTTTAGATATACAAAAGAAACTGGGTGGAGATGCACCTATAGATGTAAAAAATAATATTGTTCAAAGTAATTTCCATAAAGATAATATACTTTATATAAAAATATTAGGGTACGGATTTATAGCTGTTATTACACTGATTGGTTGTGTAAATATTTTAAATACCATTACAGTCAGCATCATTATGAGAAGAAAAGAATTAGCTGCTTTAAAATCGATTGGTATGTCGCAAAAGGATTTGAAAAAGATGGTTATATATGAAGGACTCCTGTACGGTTTCTTTGGAAGTATACAAGGAATCTTTTTCGGCTGTATGCTGTCGTATATTCTTTATGTAGCACTGTCAAATACGGTGTCGTTTGAATGGATTATTCCTTATCAGGCTAGCTTTATCACATTTATAACTGCACTGTTGATTAGTTATGTATCGGTACTAATTCCGCTTCGGAAAATTAAAAAGGATAACGTTATAGATGTAATTAGAGAAGAATAGCAGTAGTCATAACAATATGTGATTCTGAGGTTCAGCCGAGATACGTGTAAAAGGGTTCGTAATCTGTATTATATTTCTATTATTGGGTTTTTAGCTAAAAATATCTGCCTCACGATTAACAAATAGCTGATTACCTAAATGCTATAAGGCCCGATACGACCGAAAAAAGAAAATTGTAAGTTTAGGGGTTCAGCCACATCGCTATCAAGCTAAGCTCATACAACGTCAATCATAGTAGAGGTTGTTTCTTTTTTCTGTAATAATTGCCAAATCCATTCCAGCTACAACGAGGACAAACACACGAAATTCACGAAGCCTATATCAAATTGGGTTAGTAACACATCGGTATCAAGTTTAAATTTTATAGTGCCCCCAAAACAGAAACTTTTTGTCTTTTATAGCAAAGAAGTTCATTTTGGGGGTAATCTATTTTCTTAACTTAATAGTTATGTGACGATACTCCTATTACAAAATTTCAAAAGAATTCTTTGCATAGAAGATGTAACAAAGTAGGTAGGGTTCTTTTAGTCATTTAATCTTTTCATCTGATGATCTTTTCCCCATTCAAATAGTTCATTCATAATTTTCATTAAAGATTTTCCGTGTTCACTTATTGTGTACTCAACCTTTGGTGGTACTTCTTGATATACGGTACGATGGATAATCCCATCAGCTTCAAGTTGCCGAAGTTGCTGTGTAAGAACTTTTTGTGTAAGGTTTGGAATTTCTCGTTTGATTTCATTTGTTCGCATTTTTCCATCCATCAAAACACATAAAATATAAACTTTCCATTTTCCACCGATTACATCGAGTGTCGTTGCAATTGGGCAGTCATCATTTTGATTCATATAACACCTCCAAAGGTACCTCAAGGTTCCTATAGCACCTGAAAGTACGTACTTTTCAATTATATGTGACTCATTCATACTAATACTAAAGCGTTTGAATTATTTATAAGGGGGAAGAAAATATATGAAAACACTTGTAATTGTAGCACATCCTGATATTGAAAAGTCTCGAATTAATAAAAGATGGGTAGAAGAACTTGAGAAATATTCAGATGAAATTACGGTGCATGAACTATATAAAGTGGCACCAAATTGGGAGTTTAATATTGAAGAGGAACAAAAGCTGTTAGTAGAACATGACCGATATATATTTCAATTTCCGTTCTACTGGTATAGCTCACCACCATTATTAAAAAAATGGTTTGACGATGTATTAACATATGGATTTGCTTACGGATCTAATGGGGATAAAGTGAAGGGGAAAGAGTTTGGTGTAGCTATTTCTATAGGTGGATTAGAAAAAGACTATAAAAATAGCGGAACCACAATGGATGAATTAACGAAACCATTTCACGCTACAAGCTTATATACAGGAATGGAATTTATACCATCATTTTATTTATATGGAGCAGAATATGAAATCAGTGATGAAGAGATTAATAAAAGTGCACCTGAGTATGTACAATATGTTATGAACAAGAAGTATTCTAATATATGAGGAGAAATAGCCATTTACTTGATAAGTAGATGGCTATTTTTTATTTATTTTATATTCACTAAGTGTAATCTTTAGTAAATTAATATTTAATCTGGTAAAATAAAAAACCTAACATATATAAAGGGGAGTTTTACTTGAGAACGATGCGACAATTATTACCAAAAAGAGCAATACAATCACCAAATTTGGAAGCGCTTGTTGGGGGAGAGAAAAGGTATTCGTTTCAACAATATAATGAACGAGTAAATCAGCTTGCACATTACTTGTTACATAGTGGTGTACAAAAAGGGGATCGCATAGGGATCTTATGCAAAAATAATCATCCGTTTCCAAGCGTTATGATGGCAAGCTTAAAAATTGGAGCGGTATTTATTCCGCTTAATCATCAGCTTACTGCTTATGAATTAGAATCGATTGTAAAAGAAGCGAGATTAAAAGTATTAGTTATTGATGATGAATTTAGTGAAGTTGTATTAAAGATTAATGGAGTTAAAGAAATTCCTTATGTAATTGAGACGACAAAAGAAGGATTTGGCTCATTTGAATTAAAATTAAAGGAACAGCCAATAACAGAGCCGAATGTGGAAGTTCATGAAGATGATGATGCCATTTATTTATTTACTTCAGGAACGACTGGACAGGCAAAAGCATGTGTAATTGGTCATAAAAACTTACACCATTATTTTACTGAAATTGCGGGGCAAAGAGAAATTCCAGCAGGTGAACGCTTTTTATCAGTGCACCCATTGTTTCATATGAGTGGCGTGCTTTCTATTTTAAATTGTATTTATCATGGCGTTACGATGGTCTTTTTAGCTGATTCGAATCCTACTCTTATTTGGGATAAGATTGAAGAAGAGAAAATTACTACGATGCTTGCGTTCCCAGCTGTTTATAGTTACATGCTTGATGAATTAGATAAAAAAGAGCGCAACATTTCGGCCTTTAAAGTAGCGCAAAGTGGTGGTACAAAGGTGCCAGAAACACTCATTCAAAAATATATGGAAAAAGGCATTTATATGGTGCAAGGTTATGGGAGTACAGAAGGTTGGGTAGTAACTTCTTGGCATCCAAATATGGGAAAAGAAAAAATGTCTTCTGTAGGGAAAACTTTGAAACATGTAGAGCTGAAAATTGTTCATCCAGAAACAGGTGATGAGCTAACAACAAATAAAGTTGGAGAGATTCACGTGAAAAGCCCGTACATGTTTAAAGGATATTGGAATAATGAAGAGGCAACAAAGAAGGTAGTAAAAGATAATTGGTTTAACATGGGTGATGCCGGTATGATAGATGATGATGGATTTCTACATATTATGGGAAGATATAAAGACGTTATCGTACGCGGTGGTGACAACGTATATCCAGATCAAGTAGAAGATGTAATTCATGAAATAAATGGCGTTTTAGAAGTTGCAGTAGTTGGGATCCCAAATGACTTTTGGGGGGAGGTTCCAACAGCTTACATTGTAAAGGACATTCAAACGTCTTTAACAGAAGAAGAGATTATTCAGCATTGTAAAGAAAAACTAGCAAGCTATAAAATACCAGAAGTTGTATTTATGGACGAATTACCGAAAAACGCTTTAGGGAAAGTGTTGAAGAGGGAATTAAGGGATGTTTTTCTTGTGAAATAAAAGGTTATTAAATAATGAAGAATCCAGTTATGTAAAAAGCATAACTGGATTTTTGTTTATAAAAAACATAATGATTTACTAGATTTTGTATTTTGTGTAAGATAATAAAGAATATTCAATTAAAAATTAAAGGAAGAGATATAAATGAAGCTGCCACTATTACAAGTAGAGACAGAGAGACTGATTATTCGTCCATTTCAAAAAGAGGATTATGAAAGTTGGTTAGATGGATTCAATAAGAGGTTACCATCTCAATATAAATACGATGATGGCTATCATGACATGTCGTCTTCAACGAAAGAATGGTTTACGGAATGGATAAGAGGATTTGATGAGGCGGCAAGACGGGATGAAATGTACGTTCTAGGTATTTTTCAGAAAGAAGATGGCGCCAATATTGGAAAGCTAGAACTTATAAAAATTTTACGTATGGACTATCAATGGGCGATGATGGGCTACTCTATTCATAATCAATATTGGAAAAATGGATACGGAGCAGAAAGTGTAATAGCTGCGCTGCCGTTGTTTTTTAATGGCCTTCAATTTCATAGAATCGAATTACATATACATATCGATAATGAGCCATCTATTCGTCTTGCAGAAAGAGCTGGTTTTTCATTTGAATGTACGAGAGAGGCATTTTCTATGGGGAATGGTAAGTGGGCAGATTTTCTTATTTATTATAAAAATAAGGAGATGGATATATGAGGGTACTTATTACAGGTGGAAATCGTGGATTAGGGTTACAGCTAGTGAAAGTGTTTCATGAAAATGGACATATTGTTTATCCGCTAGTTAGAACTGAGGTTGCGGTAACGCAATTGAAGAAAATGTTTAGTTCTAGATGTTTTCCTATATTAGCAGACTTATCGATTGATGAGAGTACGGAGCAAATTAAGAACCAGCTGGAGGAATATACAAAGTATATTGATCTAGTTATAAATAACGCTGGAATTACTGGTAAGGAAACCGAGATTTTACGTACAAATTCTGAAGAGTTAATGGAACTATTTAATGTTCATTGCTTAGGAGTTATTCGAGCTGTAAAAGGTACATATGTGGCTTTAACTAAGTCGAATCAACCAAGAATAATAAATGTATCCTCTCGTTTAGGTTCATTGCATAAAATGGCGAACAAAGAGTTTCCACAAGGTAAGTTCTCATATTCATATCGGATCGCAAAAGCCGCACAAAATATGTTAACGCTCTGCTTACAACAAGAGTTTGAGAATAAAGGAATTCGTGTAACCGCAATTCACCCTGGAAAATTAAAGACTGACATTGGTGCCTTTGATGCGAATATGACTCCGGCTGAAGGAGCAAAAAATATATATGATTGGGTAATAGATTCAAATGAGGATGTTTCGGGTAAGTTTATTGAGCCGGGTGTAGGGGAATTGAAGTGGTAAAGTACAATCTTACAAGTATTAACAATTGGAAAGTTAGAAGAAGATTAGGGGACAAAGAAATGAAGACTATAAACGTATTTCATTACGACGCATTTACGAATAAACCAAATATGGGAAATCCAGCAGGTGTTGTACTAGAGGCGGATGGATTAACGGAAGAGGAAATGCAGCGTATTGCTGAAAAGGTTGGATTTAACGAAACAGCTTTCGTTCTTTCTTCAGAAGTAGCAGATATAAGAATGCGCTATTTTACACCAGGGTTTGAAATGAATTTATGTGGTCATGGGACAGTTGGCACTATATATGCCTTGCGTGAAAGAGGTTTATTAGAAGAAAAAACAAACCTTACGATTGAAACGAAGGCAGGTGTTTTACCAATACAAATAGGTGCAAATGAAAATGGAGAAACCTTTATTAAAATGAGGCAGGCAGCACCTCAGTTTAAAGATTTTGCAGGTTCAAAACAAGAATTAGCTCATAGTATCGGTTTGGAAGTAACGGATTTAGATGCAAGTGTACCGATTGTATATGGAAGTACGGGGAACTGGACTGTAATTGTACCGATTAAAAATCTAGATGCATGTGAAAGAATGAAACCTAATAATGATAAATTTCCATCGGTATTAAAAGAAATATCTAACGCTTCTATTCATCCACTTTGCTTGGAAACATATGATGCAGAAGCAAAAATGCACGGTCGTCATTTCTCATCACCTTATTCTGGAACAATAGAAGATCCTGTGACAGGAACAGCTTCAGGTGTAATGGGAGCGTATTATGCGACGTATTTGGAGAAAGATTTTGACCATGAACTGGAGTTAATCGTTGAGCAAGGACAGGAAATAAATAAAGATGGTCGTGTAATGGTTTATGTAACGAAAGATGTAGAAAATGATAACTTACAAATTGATATTGCTGGAACAGCGGTGTATGTGAAAGAGTTTGAAATTTCAATATAAAAGAATAAAGCCCAGCACATAGCTGGGACTTCTCTTTATCTGTTCAACACTTCAATATAAGAAGCATCTCCAGCTGTTCTAATAGTAGAGCGGAAATTATTGTGTTCTAACGTTTCAGCAACTTGTTTTAATTGCTGTGCATCATCATGGTGGATAAGTAAACTATCTGCACCACTTTCTTCTATATGAATATGCTCAACATTTCCAATCGCTTCATGTATAGCTTTTAAAAATTCAGGTTTCATATTGTCCTCCTATATGTATGTAACGTCGTTAAATAGTATTTCCTTATTTTTGAAATATAAAAGTAAATGAAAGGAGAAATGAAAATGAATATAACGCAGTTTAAAGAACATATTACATCACTTTTTGAAGAGCATCTAAATAAATACGGTGATGACGAGTATGGCTTTACTCACATTAGTAAAGAGGAATTTCACAAAATAGGTTACACGACAAATTTGACGCTAGAAACAATTGAAGAAGCGTATAGAAATGGTGTCGATATGATAGTGACACATCATGCACCGTGGAGTTTTCTATTCGGTATGGAAGAGGCTTGTATTGAGAAATTAAAAGAATATGAAATGAATCATTTTTGGATTCATTTGCCGTTAGATTTTGTAAAGTTTGGCACGTGTACGTCGTTATTTAATGAAATTGGGATTGATACAATACTGGAATATTCCACGTATGAGGAAGAAGAGCTACCGGGAATAGGAGAATATAAAGAAGCGATTCCCTTTTCAAATTTAGTTGAAAAACTTGAAGAGAGAATGGAAGAGAAAGTGAAGAGCTGGAAAAATCATGACAGACCAGTGAAACGGATTGCGATATTGACAGGTGCAGGGAACGATACAAATTTGATTGAGCGTGCGCTAGAAAAAGGTTGTGATACGTACATAACAGGAGAAAAAACATTATATACGGTGCAACATGCAAAATTTAAAAGGATAAATTTAATTGTAGGAAGCCACACATTTACAGAAGTATTTGGTGTAGAAAGTTTGGCTCGTAAGTTAAAAGAAAGAGATCGTGCAATAGAGATTATTAGATTAAATGAAGAGCATTTGGAGTGAGGGAAATGGTAACTATATGCGCAAATTATGGGGAATCAAAAGTGAGGTTAACGTGGAAAAAAGATTGTATATTGCCAGAATACGAAAGAATCACGAGTGTTCACGGTTTTTGTTTTCATAATAATAAGGTTTTACTGATAGACCATGAGCAGCGTGGTTGGGACTTTCCTGGTGGGCATATAGAAGAAGGGGAACTACCAGAAGAATGTTTTAAAAGAGAAGCGTGGGAAGAAGGTTATGTAAAAGGAGAATGTACTTTATTTGGATATATTATCGTTGACCATAGTGATAATCCAAATTGGAATGAAAATAGTCCGTATCCAAAAGTAGGGTATCAGCCGTTCTACCGGATGGAGATTAATGAAGTGCATAAGTTTGACGGTGAGTATGAATCCGATAAAAGGATGTTTGTTAGAGTAGAAGAGAGTGCAGCGTATCATTATAAATGGAATGAATTATATGATGAAATCTTGAAGGAAGCCGTTTTGATAAAATGAAAATTAGTTTCTGTAATATTAAGATGTTAGAAGGGATTCTCTTGTGATTGTCAAATAATAGTAAAGTTGTCTTTTGAATTGAAGGAATCTTCAGACGTGAGGGTGAGTGAATGAACATTTCAGTAATCGCTAAACAATTAGTTAATGAGAAGATTATTTCACATTATCCAAATAGCATGAAAGTGTTGAGCGGAGGAACGACAAGTACTGTATATTTGTTGGATGGAAGATATGTTGTGAAATCGAATGAAGCGAAAGTAATACGTGAAGAAGCTAATTTTCTTTCTTTTTATGAGGGGAATGCGTTATTTTCAAAGCTTTTGTATAAAGAACCTTTACATACATATGTTGTGTATTCTTTCCTTGAAGGTAGTACTTCGTACGAACAAGGACATAAACGAAGTACGCTTATTACACTTGTAAAAGAAGTTATCAATAAGTATAAAATTGTTCCAGGTGCAGATGGCTGGGGATGGAAAGAAAGTCTGGTTCAATCTTGGAATGAATTTTTAACGGCAAATGTGATGAAAGCTTATGAAAATGTAAGACGTTACATAAGTGAGGAAGAGTATAGAATTGTTCTTAAACTAGCGAATAGTCCAAATAGGGGGACTGGAATAAATCAGCCATTTTTATTACATGGTGATTTCGGATTTCATAATTTTATATTCCAAGAGAATGAGCTGTATGGTGTAATTGATCCATTACCAGTACTAGGAGATCCTATATATGATTTAATTTACGCGTTCTGTTCAACTCCAGAAGATGTAACAAAAGAAACGATTGATTATGTGATAAAACAATGTGTATTTCATAAAAAAGAACGAAATTTATATGAGGAAATAGTCATAGGCTTATATTTACGTATAGATACGTGTATAAGACACCACCCAAAAGATTTAGAAGATTACTTAGTAGTTTGGCGTTATTGGATGAATGAGATTATGTTCGATAGCGAAAATAAGACGACATTATAGCACTTATATTTTGGGGGAGATATAGAAATGAACATTTCAGAAGCAAAAAGCGATTTAGCACAAAAAACGAAGAAGGGATTTCCTGTTATAATAGCTGGTCTTTTATTTTGGATTGTAGCGAGCATAACTGGTGTTCTTCTTTCAGAAAAGCAAGTTGTGTGGGTATATTTAATTGGTATGGGCTGTGTGTTTCCTTTCGGCTTAATGATAGCTGCTATATTAAAAATTGACATGTTTGCGAAAGGAAACCCGCTAGGGACTTTAGCTGGAGTAATTGGTGGGATAAATGTATTGAATATCCCGTTTGTATTACTTGCATATTTTCAATTTCCGGAGTGCTTACCTTTTGTAGTAGCGATGTTAATAGGTGTTCATTTTTTACCATATGTATGGATTTATGAAAGTAAAAGTTATGGTTTTTTATCAGTAGGAACTGTATTAGTAACGTCAGTATGTGGGATTCTTTTTGCGGAAAAAGGATTTATTGTAATTCCTATGGCGGTTACAGTTGTCTACTTTATTACTCTTATAAGCGTATCACTTGAAAATAAAAAAGCAGAAAACGATCAACAAATATCAGCTTAATAAAAAATTAAAGGGATAGGGGAATAACTATGAATAATTTCGTTTGTACAACGTGTGGAGTACAGTATGCAGCGAGTGTGGAAGAACCGGTAAGTTGTGTTATTTGTGATGAGGAGAGACAATATGTTAATCCGAAAGGGCAGTCTTGGACGACTTTAGAAAACTTGCAAACGAGTGATACATATAAAAATGAAATTATAGAAGAAGAAAATGGGCTTTATAGTATTACGACAAAACCAGAATTTGCGATCGGGCAAACGGCGTTTGTAATCAAAACAGAGTCATATCGTTTGCTATGGGATTGTATTACTTATTTAGATGAAACGACAGTTGAACAGATAAAAGAGTGGGGCGGATTAGATGCGATTGCACTATCTCATCCGCATTATTATTCAACTCAAGTAGAGTGGGCAGAAATATTAGATGTACCAATTTATATACATGAAGACGATAAAGAGTGGGTTATGCGTCCAAGTAGTCGTATTATTTATTGGTCTGGTGAGTCTTTACCATTAGCGGATGGAATTACTGTTCATCGTCTCGGAGGGCATTTTAGCGGCGGTTCTGTATTACACTGGGAAGAAGGAAATGATGGGAAAGGTATTTTATTAACAGGTGATATCATACAAGTTGTAGCGGATCAACAGTGGGTGAGCTTCATGTACAGCTATCCCAATTTAATTCCATTACCGGCGAGAAAAGTTGAGAAAATGGCGAATCGAGTGAAACCGTTACAATTTAATCGTTTATATAATGCTTTTCACCGAGTAGTAAAAGAAAATGCAAATGAGGCAGTTGAACGTTCTGCGGAAAGATATGTGAAAGCTATAGAAGGAAAGTTGTTTCATACTTAAAAGGAGAGTTAGATTTATGAAAACGTTAGTATGCTTTGGCGATAGTATTACAGCTGATGAAACATTTTTTGATGGAATGCCGAGGTTAACACCACCTTTGCAAGAGATGTTTCCAAATTGGAAAGTGGTTAATGCGGGTGTTCCAGGTGATAATACGTTCGATGCGTTAAATAGGATTGAAGACGATGTAGTATCATATAAACCAGACTTTGTAACAGCTTTTTTTGGTACGAATGATTCGGTGTTATTTGATCCAGTGCCATTACAATCTTACAAAGAAAATTTAGAGAAAATTGTAAGTGCGATTTCATCAGAAAAAGTATTACTTATTAGTCCTGCACCAGTTGATGAAGCAAGGCAACATAATAGAACGAATGAAGTACTCGGTCAATATGTAAATGTGGTTGAGGAAGTGGCGAAAGAAACAGGAAGTCATTTTCTCAATTTGTACGCTGAAATGATTCAAGAAAAGGATTATAAGAGATTTGTAGAAGATGATGAAAAAGACGGTTTACACTTCGGACCACAAGGTTATGAATATTTAGCGAAGTTAATTTGTGAAAAGTTAAAAGGGATTTTGTAGGAAGCAAAGCGTGGGCGCTTTGCTTTTTTGTATTTCTTGTAATGAATTCGCGTGTATTAATTTGGCTTTTTCGGTATTCACACGAGTAAAATATAGTATCTTTTCGCAAGGACATTGTAGCACTGTAAAAATGCAAACACCTTACTATATTTTAATTAATCAAGGAAGTAGACAATTCTTGTACTAAATGTTTAGTATCTATAGCACTTTAAAGTACATACATTTTTAATGTGTTAAATATAATTCATAATAGCACCAGTAAGAAGAAAACAAGCGTTACGGTACTATAGAGTCTGGTAATTCTAAAAAATGCCAATGTGGTATAAGACAATTAGGGAGGTTAAAGATATGAGTACTTCAAATTTGAGTGAAATAAGTAAACAAATATTAATAGAGGAGGAAACACTTCAATTTTCCTCTTTTACAAATGAAGATGCCTTGCAATTAGGCTTATATATCGTTGAAACAGCAAAGCGAGAGGGAAAGTTGATTGCTGTTGATATAACCAAAAATGGTGTGCAATTATTTCATTTCAAGATGACAGGGACAACTGAGGAAAATACGAAATGGATTGAGCGTAAAAAACGGGTCGTTTCCCTGCATAATCATAGTTCGTATTATATGCAGATAGAAAGTGAAATAAGCGGAATTCCATATCATGAAAAATACCGTTTAGATGGCTCGGAATATGCTGCGTTTGGTGGATGTTTTCCTATCCAAATAAAAAACGTAGGGGTTATTGGAATGATAACCGTCTCAGGATTACCACCAGAAGTAGATCATGAGTTGGTTATAAGAGCAGTTAAAAATCATTTAAATCAATAATAGAAGTAATTTTAATGGTTAAATAAAAAGGCAAAAATGAACATATTCCTGTTCGTTTTTGCCTTTTTATTATTTCTTTTTCGGTCTACGTACTAACTCGCCGCCACAATTTGGGCAAACGTTTTGTCTTTCCTCTGTACATGGTGCACAAAATGTACATTCATACACGCATATGTATGCTTCAGAATCAGGCTGAAGGGAATGGTCGCAAATTTGACAGTTTGTTTTCATTTCTAATGCCATCGTAATCCTCCTTGTTATTCGAAAGTTCTTAATTTAATTATAATTAATGTTGTAGTGGGTGTCCTTTTTAAATGAAAAGAAATAGATGGATTATGTTGTTGTTTGAAATGAAATATAACCGTTTATTTTAAATTTGATAATTTACTATAGTTGGATTATTATGGAATAGTTGAAAGGTAGCAGGGGGTATATATTTTGACTAATAATAACGATTATTTTCATGTAGAAGAGGATGCAAATCACAATAGTTTAAAAGCGGATTGTGAAAAATGTTTTGGTTTATGTTGTGTAGCATTACCGTTTGCAGCATCAGTAGATTTTGCGGTGAATAAAGATGGTGGTAAACCTTGTACAAATTTACAATCAGATTATAAATGTAGTATACATAGAGATCTTAGAGAAAAAGGGTATAAAGGTTGTACAGTATTTGAATGTTTCGGTGCTGGGCAAAAGATTTCTCAAGTTACGTTTAAAGGAATTGATTGGCGGAAAGATGCCGAGCATGCGAGAGAAATGTATGATGCTTTTCCGGTTATGCATCAGCTTCATGAAATGCTGTGGTATTTGAATGAGGCTATTCTATTAAAGTCGACGCAGACAATTCATAAAGAGCTGAAGGAAGCAATTGAAGAGACAGAGCGTCTTTCTAATTTAAGTCCAGATGAGTTAATGGAAGTAAATGTGCCATTACACCGAGCGGAAGTGAATGTTCTCCTTCTGGAAACGAGTGAACTAGTCTGGAAGGAAATGAATTCTAAAAGTAAGAAAAGGATCAGTCACCGAGGGGCTGACCTAATGGGAGCGAATCTAAAAAAGAGAGATTTACAAGGAGCCAATTTAAGAGGGGCGTATTTAATTGCGGCTAACCTTAATGGTACAGACTTACGCGGAGCGGATCTCATTGGAGCAGATTTGCGTGATGCAGATATTAGAGGGGCAGATTTTACGAATAGTATTTTTCTTACGCAAGTCCAAATTAATGCGGCGAAAGGGGACAAACATACGAAATTACCGAAAGTGTTGTCTCGTCCAGCACATTGGCCTGCGTAAAGAGTATGGAGTGAAATAGTTTGGATATGTTTCAGTATTTAGAGGAAATGCAGGAAGACGTATTTTCGTTATCAGTATCTCAAATAGAATCGAAGTATTATGATATTTGTAGCACACTAGCGTCAAGTGAGGATGCGGAGCGCGTTAAATTGATTCCATTAGATTCATACAAGGAAAGTATGAGGATAGGTTTGAAAGAAGCATTAAAAGTCGCTGAAAGTGAAGAAGCGAAGGCAATTTATTTTGAATATGACCTTGATAATGAGTGGGATAGTCAGTTATATGTTTGTGACGATTACATGTTTCTTGAAGTAGAGGATGATGATTGGGCCAGTGATTGGACGGATGAAATAGAAGGACCATCTTTAGGAGAGTTAGCTGATATTTATGGTGAAAATGGCTTTGATTCAAATAAAAAGGCTGTAGGTATTACTTTATATTTAATCGCAAGAACAGTGTGTAGTTTTATCAATGCACGTAGTGGTTTGCAAAGTAATATACCAATTTGCATTGGTTTTCACGACCAAGACCCAATTATGCGAACAGGCAGAGACTAAGTCTCTGCCTGTTTTTTATACTACGTTCTCTTTTCAAAAGTAGTAATTATAACGCTACATATAATAAGGATACCACCAATGAAAAAGTTACTACTTAACGTCTCATTTAATAGGAGCCAGCCAAGTATTGAACCGACGATAGGTTGAAAGAAGAAAAATAATGAGCCAATGCTAGCATCCATTAATTCTAACCCTTTATTCCAAAGAAAAAATGCACCTGCGGTTGAGACAATTCCTAAATAGAGTACGCCTAATAATACGTACATGTTTATATGTTCAATAGGACTTGATTGGAGTTCCCATACCATAAAAGGTGTAATGAAAAAGAATGAAAAGAATATTGCGTACGTTGTAATAATTAAAGATGAAAATCGAGCGGAAGCGATTTTTACATAAATGGATAGTAAAGCCCACGTAATAGCAGCTCCAACTAAAATGATTGTACCGATAAAATAGGAGCCGATTTCAATATCCCATCCGATAACGATAATGACACCGATTGTCGCTATTATAGTTGATAAAAGTCTACGAGTAGTTAGTTTCTCTTTTAAAATGAACGCTGCAAATATAACCATAAATGCAGGTGTAGCTGATGTCACTAAGGAGCCTGTATGAGCATCGGATAATTTCGTTCCGATAAATTGACATGTGATTGAAATGAAATACCCGATGAATCCAATCCAAGTAAATAATAGCCAATCTTTTTTGTGGATGGGTACTTTTTTCTTTTGCTTTTTTTCAGTTATTTTCAAAATCACATATAAAACAACAAAAGCGATAATAAAACGTAGCCAAACGAGTGTAAGTGGCGGGATAAAGTCGAGTACGTATTTACTAACGACGTACATACCGCCCCAAATACTTGCTGCTAGAGATAAACATATAGCTCCTAAAATTGTTTGTTTCATTTGAATTACCTCCGTCTATTTTTAGGGTTATGATTTATTCCCTAAGACGAGGCATAGTGCACTTGTTATATGAATGCCCGTCTTAGATTATAGACGGACTACAGGTTGATCGTTTTCGAATGAAGTGTTGTAGTACATGAGCGCATTCCTCCTCCATAATTTTATAATGATATTATAACTTAATTTTCAGTTTATTGGGATGTTAATTGTACGGAGTTGATTCTTTAGAAAATGGTGGTTGTCGAAGAAAGCATAGTATATGGTAGAAAAACATATTTTAAAAATAAAAGAAACCAATTACATAACTGATAAGTATATTAAGAGTAGGATGAAAAAGTAGATTAATAGAGAAAGAGGAGGAGATTATTATAACTACAACCGTTATTTCTCATTTTTACAATGAAGAGTATTTATTACCGTGGTGGCTTATGCATCATACGAAACTGTTTGATCATGGTATTTTAATTAATAAAGGTTCTACAGATCGTTCAGTCGAAATTTGCAAAAAATTCGCACCGCATTGGGAAGTGCGAGATTCTACAAATCCAGAGTTTGATGCATTAGCGACAGACCATGAAGTGATGAGGGTGGAACAAGAAGTAGAAGGTTGGAAAATGATTTTAAATACGACTGAGTTTCTTTGTGTGCAAGATAAAAATCAGTTTTGGAAATCACTAAATGAATTGGGAGAGAGGATGTATTGGCTGGAAGGGCTTATTATGGTCGATGATCTTAACTATAATTATCCGGAACTTAACTTTGGAATACCTTTAATGAAACAACGATTTCACGGTTACTTACCGGAAGATTGGAGATTATGGAGAAGAGGTAGATTCATTCATAATAATGAACATGGAAGCTACACTGTTGGAAGGCATTTAACTGCACATGAATTTATGAATTACCCACCTCTTGCTTGTATTGCATGGTTTGGATTTAGTCCGTGGAACGATGCGATGAGGAAGAGGAAATTACAAATTGGTCCGACTCTTTCTGAAGGTAGTAAGCATGCAGGAATGGGGACACATCACATTATTACACCTGAAAGATTAGAAGAATGGTATAAGGAATTAGCGAGAGGGACGAAGGATTTACGTTTTAGTACTGCGTATCGTTATGCTTTTTTATAAATGATTCCCACCATAAAATTGTTTCTTCGATTCCAGTATTTAGATTGTACGTCGGTTTCCAGTTTACTTCAGTTTTTAAACGTTCTACATTAACACCGACGAATAAAGGTTCATCTTTAGAGAAAGGAATCGCACCTAGTTTAATTAAATTTTCTTTTCCTATCTTTTTAGCAATGATAGAAGCTAATTCTTTAATTTGTACAGATTGACCAGAAGCGATATTGATTGTGCCTGTAACATTGCGTTCTAATACTGTTACGAGAGCATCAGCGACGTCACTCACATGGAGGAAATCTCTTAATTGTTTTCCATGTGTACATAGTGCTTCCTCATTTTTTAATAAGGACGTGATAATGTTAGAAACGAGTCGATTCCCTTGTTCGTGAGGGCCATACATATGAAAAATGCGGCTCCAACACATGCTGAGGCCGGTTTGCCCAGCGTATGATTGTAGCCAGTAATGTAGTGCGTTTTTACATAATGAATACGGGGTTTTATAGGAAAGAAGCGGTGAATCTTCAAATAATACGCCGTTAAACCATTCATATTCTGCGCCAGTACCGGCAACGATGACTCGCTTTCCGCCGCATGTTGTGAAGTGTTGAATTAATGAGATACTGGATGTAAGCCAATAGTAATTATTAATAGATACATAACACGCTGGTGGCACTGCTTCCCAAGCTAAATGAATGAGATGACTAGGCTTCATGTCGTAAATGAGTTTTTTTACTTCTTCATCGCAAAGTAAGTTTACTTTATGCCAATGGCAAGAAAGGTGAGAAGGCTTATTTGTATTGTAGGTGGCGTGCACTTCATAGCCCTTTTGTATAAGAGAATTTACAACATATTTACCAATCCATCCACTACCGCCTGTTACAAGGATTTTTTTCATGGCTCAATCACCTCAACTTCTGGAATCGTTACTAAAAATTTGCCGCCCCATTCACGAATGAAAGAGCATTCTTTCATAATTTCGTCTTTCAAATTCCAAGGAAGTATGAGAATATAATCAGGTTTTGTACGTTTTATTTCTTCAGGAGATTGTATTGGGATGCGGGTTCCTGGTAGAAGGAGATTTTGTTTGTGAGGGTTTTTATCTACTGTATAATTTAGAAACTCTTTTCCTATCCCGCAATAATTTAAAAGGGTGTTTCCTTTAGCAGGAGCGCCGTAACCGATAATTTGTTTGTTTAAAGCTTTTGCTTCGATAAAAAACTTTAAAATACTTATTTTCAATTGTTCTATGCGTTCAGAAAAAAGGAGATAGCAATCTAATGTATCTAGCCCATGATCTACTTCTTTTTGGATTATATTTGTAACACTGGAATGGATAGTGGATGAGTCACTGTGATGGTTTACAAAAATACGCAATGAACCACCGTGCGTTGCAAGTTCTTCTACATCGACAATTTGTAAATGATGATGAGCTAAAACTTTTTGAAGACTTATAAGTGAGAAGTAGGAGAAATGCTCATGATAGATCGTGTCAAACTGTTTAAAGGATATGAGGTTTAATAAGTGCGGGAATTCAATTGTTATCGTGCCATCGTGTTTTAATAATGTTTTTAAACCGGCAACAAAATCATGCAAGTTTGGAACATGTGCTAATACGTTATTTGCGACGATTAAATCAGCTTGTGGTAACTTTTTTGCTAAGTTATTGCTGAAAAAATCCACTTCAGTAGGAATTCCTTTTTGGATAGCGATTTCTGCTACATTTTTTGCTGGTTCAATTCCTAACGTTTTGATATTTTCTTTTTGAAAGTATTGTAATAAGTACCCGTCGTTACTTGCGATTTCAATCACTTTCGAATGGTTTGTTAAGTTGAAACGCTTAATCGCCATTTCTACATATTGCTTAGCGTGTAGTAGCCAACTGGAGGAATAAGAGCTAAAGTATAAATAGTCATGAAAAATATTGTACGGAGATTCAAATTCATCTAATTGTACAAGTAAACAAGAGTTACAAACAAACGTGTGCAGCGGATAAAATGGCTCCATTTTATATGAGTGTTCTGGAGCTACAAATGAGTTAGCGAGAGGAGAAACGCCTAAATCTAAAAAAGTATTTGTGAGTAATGAATGGCAAAAACGGCATTTTTTCTGTTCCATTTTATAGCCCCCTTATAAATTTTTGAATGCATCGATTTGTTGTCGCGTGAAAGATTCCATATTTTCACCAGATGCATATTTTTTGTACCAATCAACAGTCCAAGCGATAGAATGATCTGTTGATAATTTAGGAGTCCAACCGAGTTTATTTATTGCTTTTGTACTATCAAGTGTTAAAATAGGTGATTCATAAAGAGTATTTGTATGAGGGAAAAGTATTGTTAGTGGTTGATTCCATAATTTTATTATAGATTGAATGACATCATGAACTGTTCTGTTAAGTTCATTCATCGGACCGAAATTCCACGCTGCTGCATATTCGGGGTTTTTCCAAAGCTTCTCAGCTAAAAGAATATAGCCATGTAAAGGATCTAATACGTGTTGCCATGGGCGAATAGCGTTTTTGTTTCTAATATTTAATGTATTATCTTGTAAATATGCACGGATTATATCCGGGAATAATCGGTCTTCTGCCCAATCACCACCGCCGATGACGTTACCTGCTCTTACTGAGGCAAGTTTCAGAGTGTTAGTGTGGAAGAATGATTTTTGATATGATGTTGCAACTAGTTCAGCGCAAGCTTTACTAGCACTATAAGGGTCAAAACCTCCTAGTCGGTCAGTTTCCACGAATGCCCGGTTACCGCTCCCATCATTTTCATAGCATTTATCACTTGTAACATTAATAATGCCACGTATACTTTCTATATGTTTTGCCGCTTCTAATACGTGAACAGTACCTAAAACATTCGTTTTAAATGTTTCGATAGGATTTTTGTATGAAGCGGTGACGATTGGCTGAGCTGCTAAATGAAATAGTATGTCAGGGTTATGTTGTTTCAGGGCATGGAATAAAGAATCGTAATCTGTAATATCGCCTTTAATTGTTATGCACTCTTTTGATACGTTACATTGTTCAAAAAGGTTAGGGGTGGATGGGGGGTGAGAAGAATAGCCAACTACTTCTGCACCTAATGAAGTTAAAAAAAGGGTAAGCCATGAGCCTTTAAAGCCAGTATGTCCTGTAATAAATACTTTTTTCTTATTCCAAAAAGATGATGAAGCCATATTACCAAACCTTCCACGGAGCGTTATTACTTTCCCATAGCTCGACTAATTTATTTTTATCGCGCAATGTATCCATTGGATGCCAAAAACCAGTATGTTGATATGCGGCCAATTCGTTTTTGTTTACTAACTGAACTAAAGTGTCTGTTTCAAAAACAGACTTATCTCCACTAATGTAATTGAAAATATCAGGATTTAAAACGAAAAATCCACCGTTAACCCATCCGCCATCCCCGAGTGGTTTCTCTTGAAAGGATGTTACAGACTGTTTATCTAATACGAGAGAACCAAATCTGCCTGGAGGTTGTACGGCAGTAACAGTAGCTATTTTGCTGTGTTTTTTATGAAATGCCATGAGTTCTTTTATATTTATATTACTTAATCCATCGCCATAAGTGAGGTAGAAAGGTTCGTCCCCGACGAAATTTTGTATTTTCTTAACTCGTCCACCTGTTTCGGTATTTAGACCGGTATCAATCAGTGTAATTGTCCATGGTTCTATACGATGAGAATGGTTAGTAATTGTATTGTCGCTTAAATGTATCGTGAAATCGGACATGTGTAAGTTGTAATTTAGAAAGAATTCTTTAATTGCATATCCTTTATAGCCTAAGCAAATAATAAACTCAGTAATGCCGTAATGACTATACAAACTCATAATGTGCCATAGAATAGGCTTTGTTCCAATTTCAATCATAGGTTTTGGTTTTAAATGAGTTTCTTCCCCAATCCTTGTTCCGTATCCACCTGCAAGAATAACAGCTTTCATTTTTTCCTCCTAATTATAAAAAGAATTTGATATCGATGTTATTATGATATGTACTTAAATTAGAAAGGAACGGGAAATTTCATAGTTATATTTCGTTCGTTTTGGTTTTTTGAATTTAAGTATTTTATTATACAATTAAATTAATAGATTAGATTGTATAAGATGAGACGATAAATTTTGTATAAATTATGAATGATAAACCGTCACGTTTGACTGTACAGTTTATGTATTGTATGATGGTAGTAATATAAACAAGGGGGGGAAGATCGTTGGGAAGGTGTATCGAATCGGACAGTTGGCTCTCATGGCTCACGTGTCGAAACGAACGATTGATTATTATACGAATCTAGGAATCTTAAAAGCGGAGCGATCTCAATCTAATTATCGCTATTACGACGAAACAGCATTTGAGACATTACAATTTATTGAGAAGTGCAAAGAAATGCATATGCCGCTTTGTGAGATTAAAGAGAGAATCGAGGAGAAGAAAAAGCTGCTCGGTATCAATGAACACGTTTCGAAACAAGTGAATGAAGTGACAGACCATATTCATCGATTAGAAGCAGAGTTAACGGAGTTAAAGCCGCTTTTAGATGAATTGACTGATTCACAACGTGAAAAAATATCGAAATCTTTATCTGGTCAAACGACAGCTTTAATACAAACGCTTGCTCTATTATTATAGGATAAGTGAAATCCGACCTCTTTAATTTTTGTATCGGGCTATGTTTTCTAACGAACAAATAAGAAAACATTATAGTATACAGGAGGTGGACACCTTAGTTTTTTAACTAAGGGGATTCATTGGAAATATTTAATTTAGTCATGGTTGCGATTTTAATCGCATTTACTGGATTTTTCGTAGCAGCAGAGTTTGCGATTGTAAAAGTACGTTCAAGTCGTATTGATCAGCTTGTTGCGGAAGGGAAACGCGGTGCGTTAGCAGCGAAAAAGGTAACAACAAATTTAGATGAATATTTATCTGCTTGTCAATTAGGTATTACAGTTACAGCGATGGGATTAGGTTGGTTAGGTGAACCGACAATCGAAAAGTTATTACACCCGTTATTTGAGAAATGGAACATAAATCCTTCCATCTCATCAGTATTAACTTTTGGTCTTGCTTTTATGCTAATGACATATTTACACGTTGTAGTAGGGGAATTAGCTCCGAAAACGCTGGCAATTCAAAAGGCTGAAAAAGTAACGTTGTTATTGGCAACTCCGTTAATGATGTTCTATAAAATCATGTATCCATTTATTTGGGTATTGAACGGTTCAGCTCGTGTTATAACTGGTTTATTCGGTTTGAAACCAGCTTCTGAACATGAAGTAGCTCATACAGAAGAAGAATTACGTCTTATTCTTTCAGATAGCTATGAAAGTGGCGAAATTAATCAAGCTGAATACAAGTATGTAAATAATATCTTTGAATTTGATAATCGCATCGCGAAAGAGATAATGGTACCTCGTACAGAAATCGTTGGTTTCTATCTTGAAGATTCAGTAGAAGAACACATGAAAGTAATCCAAAATGAACGATACACACGTTATCCGATTTTTGGAGAAGATAAAGATGATATTATCGGTATGGTCAACGTAAAAGATTTCTTTATTCGATATATGAACAACGATCAAGAAGATTTATCATCGATTCGCACGTATATGCGTCCGATTATTGAAGTTATGGAAACGACTCCAATTCATGATTTATTACTGCAAATGCAGAAGAAGCGAATTCCAATGGCTGTTTTATATGATGAGTACGGAGGAACAGCTGGAATTGTAACGCTTGAAGATATATTGGAGGAAATCGTCGGCGAAATTCGTGATGAATATGATGAAGATGAAGCACCACCAATTCAACATGTGAACGAATATCATAAAATTGTTGATGGAAAAGTGCTTATATCAGAAGTAAAAGATTTGTTTGGATTACACATTGAAGAAGACGATGTGGATACAATCGGTGGATGGATTATGATGCAAAATCATGAAATCGAAGAAGGACAATACGTTGAAGCAGAAGGCTATGAATTTAAAGTGTTAGAAAAAGATGCTTATCAAATTAAACGTGTTGAAATTCAAAAAATGGATCATGAACAAGAACAAGAGAAAGCAGCAACTGTGTAAGTTGCTGCTTTTCTTCTGACACATAATAAAATGTGAAATTAGGAGCGGATATTTTGATTCAAGTAGCCTTACGTGTATATCGATTACAATTGTATACGATCTTTAGTGGTTTACTACTAATGTGGGCGGTTACTCCTTTTGGGAAACAAGTGACAGGGTTCGGTATCGGTTTAGCAGTTAGCGCATATTGTCTTTGGCTATTAGCTCGCAGAGTGGAGAAATTAGGAAGAAGTATCGTGATGAAAGAAAAGGCTCCTGGATTAGGAGTTCTAAACCGATTTGCAGCCGCAATATTAGGGGCTATCATTATGTTTGAAATTGAGCATGAAATGGAAATGTGGGCATTTGGTACTGGAATATTGGGTGGCCACTTTTTAATGATTGCGAATTTAGCCTATGCAAATATGCAGCTAGTAAAAGAAGAAGAGAAGCAAAAGGAAAATGCTTCGAAAAACATAGAACTCTGATGAAAGGGACCTAATGGGGTTCCTTTTTTGCGTTTAAAAATAAATGATATAATACGAATGATTTACTGGTACTTATCGAATTTATGCCAAACATAATACGCTTATTTTTGGGGCATTTCAATAGTATGAAAAAAAAATAAAAAAAATTAAAAAACCCATCGATTTCTAAAGCTTATGTATGTTATCATGACAAAAGAATTTGCGAAAGAGGTGGATACCAATGTTACAAGCTTTACTTATTTTTGTGCTTCAAATTATTTACGTTCCAACTTTAACAATCCGTACGATTTTGCTTGTAAAGAATCAAACAAGATCCGCTGCAGGTGTAGGATTGTTAGAAGGAGCAATTTATATTGTCAGTTTAGGTATTGTGTTTCAAGATTTATCAAATTGGATGAACATTGTTGCCTATGTCATCGGCTTTAGTGCGGGACTATTATTAGGCGGTTATATAGAAAATAAATTAGCAATTGGATATATTACGTATCAAGTTAGTTTACTAGACCGTTGTAATGAATTAGTAAATGAATTACGCCATTTTGGATTTGGCGTTACAGTATTTGAAGGTGAAGGAATAAATTCTATACGTTATCGCTTAGATATCGTTGCAAAGCGTTCTAGAGAAAAAGAACTGTTAGAAATTATTAATGAAATTGCACCAAAAGCGTTTATGTCTTCTTATGAAATCCGTTCGTTTAAAGGTGGATACTTAACGAAGGCGATGAAGAAGAGAGCGTTGTTGAAGAAGAAGAAAGATGAACATGCATCGTAAGAAAAAGGAGTAGTATGGCTTAAAAATAAGTTTATAACCATAATCCTATATGAATACGAAAATGTAAAAGAGAGGAATCTATTTTTAAAAAAATTCCTCTCTTTTTTATGGTTTCTCGTATAATTCTAAAAAAAATTATGTATGATTATTTTTTATTGCTCTTTCTCAAATTAACAATTAGCCATATAGATTGAATAATTATCGGTAATATAAAAACAATTAATAAAACGATAAATGCCACTAATTTCAGCTCAGGTGTTTGAGTAACACCAGCACCATCAACCTCTCTTAGCCAAATGATAGCTGCCAATATCCCAAAAATGGTAATCCAAAATATGTTACCAATCCACCAAAAAATCCATCGTCTTTTCATATTAGCACCTCTTATATTTACCCTCTGTTAAAAGTATATTTTCGGTTGTTATATTTAAATGAAATAACTATAAAACTACTTTTTTTCAACTGTATATCTAACTTGTTTAAAGGTTGCCATGTCTCCATCTTCTTTATCATCTTTCGTTTGCAAAAGTTGAACTCTTGGCTTGTAGTCCGTCCTATGAGCGTGTTCGATATCTTTAATGTTAAGTTTGTAGGATTCACCATTATTTATTTTTTGTTCCAATACTTTTTTATTGGCAACATAAATAAAAGTCACTTTATTTTCATCAATGCCCTCGGTCTTAATTTCTAATTCATTATCTTTTGTTGTAATCGTTGGTGTTAATAATTCAATACTGCCGTTTCCAGTTTCTAAATAATTTTCTGCTATAGTGGAACATCCAGATAATATGATTCCAATGAATAGAAGAACACTTAATTTCTTTTTCATAAGCTCCCCCGATTTCAAGTGATTTTTGATTTTGGTATTGCTAGACTGCTAGTGTGGAACGTAAATGTTTAGCTAGCACTCTTTTATTGTACCATAATATGTAAATTAAAATAGGTTATATATCCAATTTAAGGGAGATTGAAAAGTTTACTTATTGTGGTGAATCAGTATTTTTACAGTAGGTATTTATTTTCTTTAGAAAGCGGTGTTGATAAAATCATTACGAATTGGATATCCAAATATATGATGAAATGTAGACAGGAGAAAGAGCTTAATACGAAGCAATCTTATTTTTATAGAAATTACAATTTTTACATATTAAAATGATGATAGGGAATAGATGAATCCATTCAATTCGGAGGTAGTTACTTGAACATTAACGAGAAGGCAATTGAAATGTTTGAACAAAATGAATATGAGGAAGCGATGGAACTGTTTCAACAAGCAGTACATGAATCTAGAGGTGTACAATCTCTCAATAATCTTGCTTGGATGTACTTTTATGAGGAAGAGAATGATGGTAAAGCTCTTGAATTAATAAAAGAAGCTGTTAAGTTGAATCCTTCCTCATACTTTCCTTATAACATCTTAGGGGAAATTTACATGAAACAAGAAAAGTGGGAAGAAGCGAAAGATGCATTACAAAAATCTATTTCGATTCAACCATCCGATGAAGCATATCACAATGTAGCTGTAGCTCATTATAATCTTGGAGAGTTGGAAAAAGCTTCGGAATTTTTCTTGCGAGTTGCAGGGGATTCAGACATTATAATGTATAACTATGTAAAATGTTTAATTGATTTAGGGCGAAAAACAGAAGCGAAAGAGAAGTTGGATGCTTTTAACAGGAAATCTGATGATTTTGTAGGAGAAATTAATGTAGCAGATTTATATGTTGAGTTGAATTGCTATAAAGAAGCAATTGAATGGTTCGAAAAGGGATACAAAGAATACTGGAAAAGTCCCAATTGGATTGGTAGATTTGTTTATGCTCTATATAAAGCTAATAATTTCTCCTGTATAAATGAAGTTATACGGGAATCTATCGAAGCGAAGACAGTAGAAATAGAAGATGTTCAGAATGAAGAAGTAGAAGAAAATTGGACAGAAAACGATAAGAAAGAGTTAATTGAGGAATATATAGAAGAGAATAATTGTTATAAAAAAATGATAGAACATATCAAATCTGGATATGTTCCAGGGTTAGAATTTGAAACGGACTATATAGGGGCTTGCTATTTATTTGGTTGTAAAAGACATAATCATTTTGAATATGAAAAATAAAAAGATTCGACTGTCAAACATGATGGTCGAATTTTTTTATTATAGGCTGCTTGTCTAAAGGTACCATCACAATTGTAATGTGTTAAAGATGTTTCGTCTGATTACATAGGTATATATCCTCTTTAGAGATCCCTTTTTTAATATTTAAAATATGTAGTGAAATAAAACCAATAAGTCCTATTCCGCCGAAAATAAGCCATGGTGTATACATGCCGTTTAAGTTGGATGTAAAAGATGTACCGGTATAATTACCGATGATAAAACCAAATGCGAGTGATAGTTGATAGAATCCGAAGTAAGTAGCTGTATATGATTCGTTACTGTAATTTGCAATAGCGATATCAGCGTTAGGTAATACGAGTGTTTCACCGATTGTAAATAAAATTACACAAATGAATAGCCAATATGGGTGTTGAAATAAAGGAATGAGTAAAAAGGAAATACTCATTAATAAAACACCGTATTTAATAATTGAAAGTGTGTTGTATTTGTGAAATAGTTTTCGGAATAACACCATAAATATGACGCCTGTTATTGCATTCATCGTAATAACTAGTGTAGCAAGCTGGTTGCTATTACTAATGTTTTTCATATGAAGTGGAAGTGCGACGGTAAGCTGAGTAAACATAATATAGAAGAAAATCATAATAAATGAAAACAAAAGGAAAGATTTGTTTTGTAAGATAGCCTGTAGCCCTAATGTAATAGACGTGTTTTCAGTAGTGACTTGGAAGTGATTTTTAAGTAAGTAAAAGATAAAAGCGAATAACAGCATAAGAGATCCTGTTAGAAAAAAAGCATAGATTGGATCGAGTAAGAGTAAGAACCCTCCTGCAATTGGTCCGATTATTGCACCGCAATTAAAACTAAGGTTTAAATATGTAAATAAATTTTTTCTCATATGAGCTGGTTGTGAGCCGAATATGGCGCGCGCAGCAGGTTCGTAAAATGCAGTTCCGAAGCCAATAAGTGCAGAAGAAATAGAAATTGTATAGAAATCAGAGCATATTCCTAAAGCGATAAATCCGATTCCTCTTAAAAATAATCCGGCTATCATCATAATGATATAGCCTATTTTGTCAGCAATTAATCCTGAGAATAATGGGATAACTCGTGATGTGATTATCATAATCGTCAACACTGTTCCTACTTGAACAGCAGAAAAATGAAGAAAGCTTAATAGATAAATAGCTAAAAATGCGTATACTGCAAAGTACCCAAAAGACATAAAAAATGAAGAAATAAGCATGAAACGTATCGGTATTGAGAAACTTTTCATAGAACTCCTCCTAATATTGTAACCAGTAAAATTATTTAATGGTTAACTATTTTATATTATAATTATACATAAAGTCAGAAAAAAGTAAATTTTAAGAAGAAGGTGGATGGAATTGAATCAAAATGCACCAAATGAATTAGAATATATTCGGGAATTTTTAAATACATGGAAAATACCAAACGATACGAGAGAGCCAATTGATATGCTGCAAACAGAAGAGGATATCATGCTCTTTATGAAAGAATATTTTCATGAAGAGGTTCCATTTCATACGATAGAGGAATTAAAAAGTTTTCGAGAAGATATTCGGGTGACAATTGAAGGTGGAGAATCATTGCAAAAGTGGTTAGAGAAATACCCATTTCATGTACATGTAAAGGCAGATATGAAAGGTATTACATATGAGCCTGTGTACGAAGAGAATGTATATACAAAAGTATTAAGCATTGTTTTAATGACGATTCAAGAAAATTTGTGGGGAAGGTTAAAAGCATGCCCAGATTGTCGCTGGGTATTTTATGATCATTCGCGAAATGGAAGTAAAAGATGGTGCGGTATGTATGCTGGAGAAGAAGGAGGAAGAGCGTGCGGAACGATCGCGAAAGTGAAAAATTACCGGGCGAAGAGAAAAGGGAGATCGGGTTATAATGTGTAATTTATAGTAGGGGAAGAAAATTGGATGGGGGAATGTAGGATATGAAAGGTACACAAATGTTAGCTTTAAATAAAAAGTGTTGGAACTGATTCATTCATATGTAAAGCCAGGAGGAAGCTTTGTTTTTAGTTGGGAGCATCCGGTATATTCAAATTTACAGTATGGTACAGAAGAAATTGCTTTAAAGTCTTCTTATCATGAGGAAACTCCTATTACGTTTGAAACATTTAAAGGAGAAAATGTACAAGCGACATTATATAAGAGAAAAACAAGTACATACATAAATGAGTTAAATAGTGTGGGATTTACAATTGAGAGAATAGAAGAGCCTGAACCATCTATCTCATTTGATGAAGAACTAGCTGAGCCGTCTACGAAATATTATTCTTTATATAAAGCTAGAATGGTGCCAACGACTTTTATTATTAAGGTGAGAAAGTAAAGTGCTTTATAAAAAGAAGCCTATCATTTCAAATAAATGAAATGATAGGCTTTTTTATTTTTTAAAAAATGAGGTCAAAGATGTACTTTTCATATAAAAATGCATTTCATATAAAAAGTGTAATTATTTTGGGGAAGGGGGATTGTTGTGCGTCATCATAGAAAGTGCAAAAAATTTGGAGTGGCACTGCCTCTTCCGCTTGAAGGAGCAACTGGCCCTACTGGTAACAGTGGTCCAACAGGTCCAACTGGAGGGCATGAAGGTCCGGTCGGGCCTCCGGGAATCACTGGACCTAGAGGCGCAACTGGTCCACAAGGTCCTCAAGGTATTCAAGGAATCCAAGGTCCGCGAGGGACAACAGGAGCTCAAGGAATACAAGGTGCCGTTGGTGATACTGGAGAGCAAGGTGTAACAGGTCCAGTTGGTTTGCAAGGTCCTCAAGGATTAATTGGAGAGCAAGGTCCAGTTGGTGATATTGGATTACAAGGACTAGAAGGTATACAAGGGATTACAGGACCTACTGGTAGTCAAGGGCTACAAGGTCCCCAAGGAATACAAGGAGAGACAGGAGAGCAAGGACAAACTGGCGCACAAGGAATACAAGGAGAAATGGGGGGGACTGGGATATCAGGTGTAACAGGTCCTCAAGGTCCCCAAGGAGCGCAAGGAATACAAGGAGAGGATGGAACTACAGGCATACAAGGAGAAGAAGGCCCGCAAGGAATACAAGGAATTACTGGAGGGCAAGGACCACAAGGTGATCAAGGGCTACAAGGTGTAACTGGCCCAACTGGTTCTACTGGAATACAAGGACCTCAAGGTATAAGTGGAATAAGGGGGCTAACAGGTGTAATAGGTCCTCAAGGTCCACAAGGTGTTCAAGGAATACAAGGAATAAATGGATCCACAGGTTTTCAAGGAGCAAAAGGAGTACGAGGGATAACAGGAGCAACAGGGAGTATTGGTACGCAAGGCCTAGAAGGACCACCGGGTGGTCCGATGGGCACTACTGGTCCAATTGGTCCATCTAGTGGAGTGACTGGTCCATCTGGCCCACCCGGTCCACCTGGTGGACCAACAGGTCCAGCGGGGGAAACTGGTGCACAAGGTGTAACAGGTGTGACTGGTGCAATAGGTATACAAGGAATACAAGGGATAACTGGTCCGAGTGGTCCTCAAGGTGTAATAGGTCCTCGAGGTTCCCAAGGTGTAGTTGGAGCAGTTGGAGTACAAGGTGCACAAGGTTCACAAGGTAACCAAGGAATAACAGGAGCAACCGGTGTAGAAGGTCCAATAGGAATACAAGGTCCGCAGGGAGAAATTGGTCCAACTGGTGCAGAAGGTCCTAAAGGTATGCAAGGAATACAAGGGGGAACTGGTCCTACAGGAGCACAAGGAATACAAGGGTTACAAGGAATAATAGGTCCCACAGGCACAACAGGAGCGGCAGGAGTCCAAGGTCCCCAAGGAATACGAGGGGAAACAGGAGCAGCTGGAGCACAAGGAATACAAGGACCTCAAGGAATACGAGGAGAAACAGGAGCAGCTGGCGTTCAAGGGATACAAGGACCTCAAGGAATACAAGGGGAAAATGGATTGACTGGTCCACAAGGTTCTCAAGGAATGCAAGGAGTTCAAGGAATAACAGGTCAGGCAGGAGCAATTGGTTTGCAAGGGTCTCAAGGAATACAAGGTATAGTAGGTCCAACAGGAGCGCAAGGCTCTCAAGGAGTTCAAGGAATACAAGGAGTAACAGGTCCAACAGGTGCACAAGGAATTAGAGGTCCCCAAGGGAATTTAGGAGAAAACGGGATAACAGGTCCACAAGGAGTGCAAGGTGCGCAAGGTAGTCAAGGAGCTGAGGGACCACAAGGAAATGTTGGAATAACAGGTGTAACTGGAGAAACAGGAGCGACAGGAGAAACAGGGGCGACCGGGGCACAAGGTATACAAGGCGTTCAAGGGATTATAGGTATACAAGGAAGTACAGGAATGACAGGACCTATCGGTGCAACTGGAGTAACCGGAATCCAAGGTGTGCAAGGTATTCAAGGAATACAAGGCCCAACTGGAGCAAGTGGAATAACAGGGGGAAGCGGTAGTCAAGGGCCAGCTGGAGCGCAAGGTAGTCAAGGGCCGATTGGAGCTGTGGGACCTACTGGAGCCATTGGTAGTCAAGGGCCTATAGGTTTTTTAGGAATTGTAGGTGCAACAGGAGCGACTGGTTTACCTAGTGGTGGCGGTTATTTCTTTTCTACTTCAACGAGTGCAATTGCAGCGAATGCGTTAATACCAATTAATTCCGGATCTACAGTTTTTGGTTCTGAGGTCAGTTTAACAAATGCAACAACTGTAACGTTAAGTACGCCGGGAATATATTTAGTCAGCTATTATTTTCAAGGTGATCCAACTGCTGGAAATGAAACGATTTCCGTGAGGCTTACGTTAAATGGTACGCAAGTCGCAGGGAGTTTTATTTTTTACGTCACGGCAGGTTTTGTATTAGAACCAGCGATTTCTAATACGATGGTCATTAATGTTGCTTCTTCAAATGCTACTTTATCTTTGCAAAATGGTCCATTAGCTATTGGTCATGTAACAACATTATCTGGTGTGATAACAGCTAGTTTAAATGTATTAAAAATAGTTTGATATGTTATAACGGGGGGGAGATGCTTGTGAAGGAGCAAGATAAGTGTAGTAAGTTTCAAGCACCTATTCCTTTTCTGCCTTCAGGTATTACGGGACCAACTGGTCCAACCGGTCCGACAGGTTCTTTAGGTGGACCGACTGGACCGCAAGGAATACAAGGCGTTCAAGGGCCAATTGGTCCAACTGGTCCGGCCGGAATTCAAGGAGTGCAAGGGGTGCAGGGAGAAATCGGTCCAATAGGCCCAACAGGTTTAACTGGGCCACGAGGTTCTCAAGGGAGCCAAGGACTGATGGGGGAACAAGGTCCACAGGGAATTCAAGGTGTTCAAGGTATACAAGGAGAAAGGGGGCCAGCCGGTCCAACCGGAATTCAAGGAATCCAAGGAATACCTGGTCCAATGGGAGAAACAGGTCTAACAGGAATACAAGGCATTCAAGGTATGCAAGGTGAAATCGGGCAGGCGGGTCCAACAGGAATACAAGGTATACAAGGAGTGCAAGGCGAATTAGGTCCGACTGGTCCAACAGGAAATACTGGTATACAAGGTATGCAAGGGGATTTAGGGAGTAGTGGTTTACAAGGTGTAACAGGTATACAAGGCATTCAGGGTCCGATTGGTCCAACGGGTCCAACAGGCTCTCAAGGAATTCAAGGGGAACAAGGGCCAATGGGATCAACAGGAGCAACTGGCGTTCAAGGTTTACAAGGGCCACAAGGTGAGATGGGTCTAACTGGTCCAACAGGTTCTCAGGGGATACAAGGAGTGCAAGGTGTAATAGGACCAACAGGAGTAACGGGCTTGCAAGGGGATCCAGGTCCAACAGGCTCAACAGGCTCAACTGGGGGAATCGGCCCAACTGGATCTGCAACTGGTCCAACAGGAGCAACCGGTCCAACCGGTCCGCCAGGAGGCCCAACCGGCCCGACTGGTCCAGCAGGATCTCCAGGAGGTCCAACTGGTCCGACGGGAGCAACTGGGGCAACCGGAGTGACAGGAGCAACTGGGACGACTGGAATCCAAGGCGTACAAGGAGTGATTGGCCCAACCGGAGTAACTGGTTTAACAGGTTTGCAAGGAGTACAGGGACCGATGGGGGCAACTGGTCCAACGGGTGACCAAGGCATTCAAGGTCCGCAAGGAGTAATGGGAGTAACCGGTCCAACTGGATTACAGGGTTTACAAGGAGTACAAGGACCGATAGGAGCAACAGGCCAGGCTGGTCCACAAGGAGTGCAAGGGGCACAAGGTCCAATTGGTCCAACAGGCCCGCAAGGAATACAAGGAATACAAGGTGAGCAAGGAGTAATGGGAGCAACCGGTCCAACAGGTTTACAGGGTCTACAAGGAATGCAAGGTCAGATTGGTCCAACTGGTCCTCAAGGAGTGCAAGGAGTGCAAGGGCCAAGTGGTATAACAGGTCCAACTGGTCCTCAAGGAATTCAAGGAATACAAGGTCCACAAGGAGATATAGGTCCAACCGGTGCGACTGGAATACAAGGAGTGCAAGGTCCAGAGGGTCCAACTGGTCCAACGGGTGCAACAGGCCCGCAAGGAATTCAGGGAATACAAGGAATTCAGGGGCCAACCGGTCCACAGGGCATTCAAGGTCTTCAAGGAATTCAAGGTCCGATTGGTCCAACAGGCCCAACTGGACCTCAAGGAATACAAGGAATAACCGGATCAACAGGTCCAACTGGTCTAACCGGGGTAACAGGAGCTACGGGAGCAACGGGTCCACAAGGGGTGCAAGGAATACAAGGCCCACAAGGGGTAACGGGGCAGGCGGGAGCAACAGGAGCTACGGGAGCAACGGGTCCACAAGGGGTGCAAGGAATACAAGGTCCACAAGGGATAACGGGACCAACGGGAGCGACCGGAGCTACGGGAGTAACGGGTCCACAAGGAATACAAGGAATCCAAGGTCCACAAGGTGTGACGGGTCAGGCGGGAGCAACTGGATCGACTGGCTCAACAGGTGCGACTGGACCGACAGGGATACAAGGAATAAGAGGAGTAACCGGTGCAACCGGTTCAACCGGAGTAACGGGTCCAACTGGTGCTACAGGTTCAACTGGATCAACCGGTCCAACTGGATCGTCTGCAATATCAACAGGTGGCGGCTATTTCTTTTCTACATCAACAAGTACAATTGCAGCAAATGCCAACATTCCAATTAATTCAGGATCTACTGTATATGGAACTGGTGTATCTTTAACTAGTGCTACAAATGTCACGGTATCCACACCAGGAATATATTTAGTAAGCTACTATTTCCAAGGGGACGCGAATGGTGGGAATGAGACTGTATCTGTTAGGTTACTATTAAATGGAACACAACTAACAGGGAGTTTTATACAAAACGTAACGACATCAACTGTAGTAATCGAACCAGCTATTTCAAATACACTTCTTGTGAATGTAGCGAGTGCAAATTCAACGTTAATATTACAAAATGGTCCATTAGGTGTTGGGCATGTGACCACTATTGCAGGAACAATTACGGCAAGTTTAAATGTGGTGAGGATATTATAAAGGTAGCATAGGAAATAAAAAAAACACAAGGTGTGTCAATGAAGACATTCCTTGTGTTTTTTTATTTTAAATGAACATTTTTTTATCTTTTCGGCTGAAAAATATGCTGAAAGAAGTATTTGTGATGTAAGTTATCTACAACTTTATTTGCTTGATATGTGCGGTGTTGTTCGAGTCGAAGTCTTTGCTCCATCATTTTTATTGCGTGATCTGATAAACGTAACATTGTACCAGTCTCCTTTTCTATAAATATAGTTTTCTGATTGATATCGATTCCATATTTATAACTAAGGAGGCAAAGTGTGTAACATAGGCAAAAAGCACCTTCCTCTCCCATTACGCTTACGAGGTTAGCTGTCGGACTCGGGAAGTGAGAGTTTCCCTACTTAAAAAAGATTCGCCCCAAGTAGCATAGCTACAAAAATGGTTCCCCCGCTCCAAAAAATGGACTCAGCAAAAGGTTGTATAAAGTAAAAAATAACATAAATAAATAATTAAGTCAAACTATTTTGTGTTTTCTGTCTTTTAAGTTGCGTAAGAATCATGCCATCAGGTAGTGTTGTATCTGTTACTTCAATGAAGCTGTGTTTTTTATATAATGTGAGAGCTGGAGTATTGGCTTTACCTGTTTGTACAATGTATGTCATTGAAGACGAGAACATGTTAAATATATAAAGTAGCAGTTTCGTTGCGATTCCTTTTTGAAAAAAATCGGGCGATACAACTAATCTGTGGATATCGATTAGTTCTTCTTCTTGTATAAAAGAAATAAAGCCGACGAGTTTATTTTCAGAGAAATATCCATAGAATGTTTCATCACAATTTTGAATATCGTTTACAGTATCATATAAACGAGGTATTGCAGTACTGTTTAAAAAGTCTGCTTCAATTTTATAAGCTGGAATTTGAACATTTAAAATGGATGTTGCTACTTCATAAGAAGTGGGAAGTAATTTATGAATCATAGATAATAACGCCTCCTTTAAATATGATATATTAATATAATTGATTTGTGGGTAAGTTTGACAATTTTTTTCTTTTTTGCATATAATATATGTATCTCCATACATAAAATGTTCGTAGGTATATTTCTATAGTAGGATATGGTTAGCGTAGATAAATACGTAATCTTATATAAGAGTTTAGCTACTCTTGTATTTGATAATACAAACTATAATAGAAATGAGGGACTAAAAATGGGATGGATTATTACATTAATAGTTGGTGCTATTATAGGTATAATTGCTAGTTCTATAACGGGTAAAAATTTTCCAGCTGGTATGTTTGGAAATATAATTGCTGGTTTACTAGGAGCTTGGTTAGGTAGTAGATTATTTGGATCTTTTGGGCCATCGTTTGGTGGGATTCATGTCGTACCAGCATTATTAGGTGCAATTGTGTTAATTCTTATTGTATCATTTGTAGTAAAAGCTGCAAGAAAATAAAGGCTATTACTGATTGTTTTATAAAGCCCTTTTAGGGCTTTTCCTAATTAGAGAGGTGGTACACTTGGAGAAAGTAAATATAAGAAAAAGAGATAAGTTGAAAAAGTTTTTTAAAGAACAAAATTATTTAGCTGTACTACTTGGATTCGCGTTGCTGTTTGTAAATATATTATTACTTACAAAAATATCATTCGTTTTTACACCGTTCGTCGTATTTTTAAAAACAATCTTTTTCCCAGTATTATTAGCGGGAGTACTATTTTATATATTGCATCCATTCGTTTCTCTTTTAGAAAGAAAAGGTGTGTCGAGAATTGTGTCAATTGCCTCGATATATATAATTGTTCTTGGATTATTTGTTTTTCTTGCGGTCACGGTTATTCCAATTATTAAAGATCAAGTAAATGCTTTAATAGATAACTTGCCATATTTCGGGCATGAAATCGAAAGAGCAGCACGTAAATTTGGAGAAAGTAATGTAATTGGTAGAATGCAGGAAAGTTTAAATATTGATTTTGCTAATATCGTAAAAGATTCTACAATGAACTTTACAAAATCATTATCATCAGTAACAGGAAATGTAACTGGATTTTTAAGTACAATTACTGAAGTTGTTTTAACATTTGTAATGGTTCCATTTATTTTGTTCTATCTTTTAAAAGATGGTGAGCAATTACCGAATCATTTTTTAAAGTTTATATCTGAGCAAAGACAGCCAGCTGCGAAGAGAATACTAGATGATATGCATTATGCGATTAGTTCGTATATTAGAGGACAAATTATTGTTAGTTTATTTATCGGTATTATGCTATTCATTGGTTATCTAATAATCGGCATTAAATACGCTGTATTACTTGCTATTTTGGCGATGATTGTAAACATTGTTCCGTATGTAGGGCCAATTATCGCTATAACGCCAGCGTTAATTATCGCTTTTATTGACTCGCCAGCAATGATTTTAAAAGTAATTATTGTCATGATGGTTGTACAATTAGCAGAGGGGAAATTTATTTCACCACAAGTAATGGGCAAAAAGTTAGACATTCATCCAATTACTATCATTTTTATTATTTTAACTGCTGGAAATTTATTTGGAATTATGGGGATTATTTTAGCAATTCCAGGATATGCGATATTAAAAGTGTTAGTTACGCATAGTTATAGATTTGTTAAGTTGAATACGTAAAAAAAAGAGCTAAAACAGAGAAATCTGTTTTAGCTCTTTTTCATTAACAATTGATTTGCGTATTGGCGTGCCCATTGATCAGCTTCTAATATAGCATCGAGTGAAGGATCTTTTACGTTATGATGAGCTTCAACTGTATTGTAAATTGTTTTTTCTATATCGAAAAATGCAATTTCATTTTTAAGAAATAGTGCATTTGCAATTTCGTTCGCTGCATTTAATACGGCTGGAGTTGTACCGCCAATTTTTCCACATTCAAATGCATATTGTAGACAGGGGAACTTCTCTAAATTTGGTTTTTCAAAATGCAAACTACCAATTTCTAATAAATTTAATTTTTCATAGGATGAAGGTAGTCGAGTAGGGTAGTGAAATGCATATTGAATCGGCATTCTCATATCAGGAGCACCGAGCTGTGCCATGACTGATCCATCAATAAATTCCACTAAAGAGTGAATGATACTTTCTTTATGAATCATAACATCAATTTTTTCATAAGGAATATCGAATAGCCACTTAGCTTCCATCACTTCAAACCCTTTATTCATTAACGTGGCAGAATCTATCGTTAGTTTTGCGCCCATTAACCAGTTTGGGTGTTTTAAAGCATCCTTCGCTTTTAATATTTTCATTTCTTCACGTGTTTTATCACGAAAAGCGCCGCCAGAAGCTGTAACAATTAATTTTTCGATTTCCTTATTATTTTCCCCATTTAAACATTGGAAAATGGCTGAATGTTCACTATCAACTGGAATTAGGCGGCATCCGTTTTGTTTCGCTAGTTCGGTGACGATATGTCCAGCTGCAACTAAAGTTTCTTTGTTAGCGATAGCGATATCTTTCTTCGCCTTTAATGCTTCAATTGTTGGGAGTAAACCTGAAACACCGACAACTGAACTTAATACAAGATTTGTATCAGGATGGGTAGATACTTCAATTAAACCATCAGTTCCATATGTAATTTTTGTATTTGTTGAAATACGAGAACGTAATGTGTCCGCTAATTCTTTTGTCGCTACGCTTACAATACGAGGCTGAAACGATTCGATTTGTTTTTCGAGAAGATCGATATTATAATTTGCGGTTAAACCGACGATTTTAAAATGTTCAGGATGAGCGGAAACGACATCTAATGCAGATGTACCAATGGATCCTGTTGAACCTAAAATGGATATATATTTTACCATGAAAAAACCTCCAAAGTTGTTTCGAGTATTTCTGCAAACCTATATATTATTAGACAATTAAGGTGGAAATTCCTGCTATATAAAACAGAAAATTAGGGTTTAATTGGAAAGGGAATGTGATAAACTGTAAAAAATAACTAAAAAGCAATGAAAGAGAAGAGTACATATTCAAAACTTTTCAGAGAGCTGATATGTGGTGGAAATCAGTAAGGGATGAATATGGAATGGGCTCTGGAGCTTCTCACTGAAATGAGTAGGTAAAGACGGTTACTTCACGTTATCGAAGTATGAAGTGAGCTAATGATAGCTAATTAAGGTGGTACCGCGGGAGTCTCTCGTCCTTTTTATAGGATGAGGGGTTCTTTTTATTTTTATGTTGAGGAAGGAGGAGTTAGTGTGAGTGAAAAAATAATGTTAACAGGAATTAAGCCGACAGGTTATCCGCATTTAGGAAATTATATTGGTGCAATTAAACCAGCATTACAAATGTCAAAAAATAATGAAGGAAAAGCATTATATTTTATAGCTGACTATCATGCGTTAAATGCTGTGCATGATCCGAGTCAGTTTAGTAGTTATACGAAAGAGGTAGCAGCTACTTGGTTATCACTTGGACTTGGTGAAGAAGTTATTTTTTACAGACAAACAGAAGTGCCGGAGATTTTAGAATTAGCTTGGATATTAGCTTGCCTAACTCCGAAAGGTCTTATGAATCGTGCTCATGCGTATAAAGCGAAGGTGGAGCAAAATAAAGAAGCGGGTTTAGAGGTAGATGCGGGAGTGAATTTGGGGTTATATACGTACCCGATTTTAATGGCAGCTGACATATTACTATTTCAAGCTACTCATGTACCAGTTGGAAAAGACCAAATTCAGCATATTGAAATTGCGCGTGATATTGCGACGTATTTTAATCATACATTTGGCATGACATTTACGCTTCCGGAGTATGTCATACAAGAAGAGGGTGCCATTTTACCTGGCCTTGATGGAAGAAAGATGAGTAAAAGTTACGGAAATGTAATCCCATTATTTGCAGAGCAAGAAAAGCTACGAAAGTTAATATTTAAAATCAAAACCGATTCTTCACTTCCAAATGAACCGAAAGAGCTAGAAACGTTATTTACAATTTATAAAGAATTTGCGACAGAAGATGAAATGCAGTCGATGCGTGAAAAGTATGAGACCGGCATTGGATGGGGCGATGTGAAAAAAGAATTATTCCGTGTTGTTGACCGTGAATTAGCAGGTCCTCGGGAAAAATACGAAATGTATATGAATGAGCCGCATTTATTATATGAAGCGTTAGAGAGAGGTGCTGAGAGGGCACGAGCTATCGCGAAGGTGAATTTAGCGGAAATTAAAAAACGAATTGGATTTGAGAGGGAACGTTAAGCGTTCCCTTGTTTTTTTATAAAAAAATCGAACGAAATTTAAATTTGTTACCAATATAGATTAAGGGAGGGATAGAGATGGATGCAATTCTCGAATTAAAAATGTTGTTATTTCAAATAGGAACAGAAATTGTACCACCTAGTAATTTGAAAGAAAAAATTTTAATTCAGGTTAATTTGGTGGAGGGAATAAAACTTAATAATGTTGAGGTGAATAATGATGAGTGAAGTTGTGTTAGCAGTTCAAGATTTAAGTAAAACATATGAGAGTGTTGATACAAATGTTAGGGCGTTACAAAATGTATCTTTGGAGTTAAATAAAGGAGAACTCCTTGCCATAATGGGGACGAGTGGATCTGGGAAGAGTACATTACTTAACATACTTGGTGCTTTAGACAAGCCTGATGAGGGAGTTGTATATGTAAATGGTGAAGTGCCTAACAATATGTTTGTTGAACCATATGCGACGGAATACAGGCGGGATAACATAGGATTTATTTTTCAGTCATTCCATTTATTAAAGGATTTATCTGTAGAAGAAAATATTGCATTACCCCTCATATTATCAGCTGATTCAGAAGAGGAGATACGAGAAAAAACAAATAAAATATTAGATGTTCTTGGTTTAGTAAATTGGAGAAATCATCGACCAGTTCAGCTTTCTGGGGGACAACAACAACGTGTTGCAATTGGTAGGGCGTTAATAACATCTCCTCCAATTGTTCTTGCAGATGAACCTACTGGAAATTTAGATTTGAATACGTCTAATGATATTTTACGAGTACTAGTCGATATGAAACAAAGATTCAATCAAAGTATGATTCTTGTTACTCATGATCCTCACATTGCTACGTATGCAGATCGGGTTCTCTTCTTTCATGATGGAGAAAATGTTGATGATTATACGTGTACTCATGGAGTAAATGATATGAATATCATTTTAGATAAATTTAAAAAATTACTGGAGAAATCAAAATGATAAAATCAGTACGAGGATTAAGTTTACGCTTTTTTAAGACGAATAAATTCACTGCTATTTCCTCTATAGTTAGCGTTATGTTGGCTGTTTCTCTAATTATTACGATGGTTGTATTTTCGAGTCATGCGAAACAGTCTGTTATAAATGAAGTGAAAAATGTATATGGAGATATGGATTTATCAGTTGGATATAACCCTGATCAAAATAAGTTGATGGATAAATCTTTACTACAAAATATTAAAGCACAAAAAAATATTGAATACATATCAAAAGTATTAGTAAATCATTTGCAAGTGAATAAATTGAATACCGCTATTTATACAGTAGGTGTTCAAAATGATTCGTTATCGAAAAGTCGATATCACTTCTCTAAAAATCTATCAAATGAAGAAGTAACATTAAATCATGGATTAGCAGAAACTCTACAAGTAAACGTTGGGGAAAAGATTGAAATAGAAAATAAATCCTATGTAGTAAAAGAAGTGTTATCTGATATAGAAGCTGGAGGTTCAGCTCCAGATATACTCGTTTTATCGAAAGGTGCGGTGAAACAGCACGTATATGAAAAAACGGGTAAACACAATGAAGCTACTTATGTGTTGATAAAAGCAAAAGCGAATGCGGATGTACTAGCTTTGTCTAATCAAATTCATAAAATAGACAAAGAATTAAGAATCGATATTGCGGAGGAAGACGAGTTTTTAAAAAGTAACTTAGCGTCATTACATATTTTTATAGTTATTTTATCTGTATTAATACTTATTATTACTTCATTATTATTAATGTCTAATTTTGAAGTGTTTTTATATAAATATAAAAGTCAATTTGCGATTATGCGATCAATGGGAGCAACAACGAAACAAATGTTTACAGTTATATTCATTCAATGTAGTGTAATTAATTTCTTTGGTGGAATATTTGGTTTGTTACTAGCTGTAATAAGTAACCGTTTTTTACAAAGTTGGCTAGAGCATTTATTTGCTTTTCAAATTAATTCGATGAGTTTCGACTATAAACTAGCAATTGTAACTGTGATTTGTAGTATCTTTTTTATTGAACTGTTTATATTATATCCGTCATATAGAAGTTCGAAAATATTGCCAGTAAAGCTTATGCGCGAAAATGAAGAATCCGATTTTTCTAATAATAAAACACGCAGTATTATGGGGAAATTCCTTTTAATTAGTAGCATAGTTTTAACTGCTTTAGGTGGATTTGTAGCAAATACTGGAGATACACAGGCGATAGTGATATTAATAGGATCTATATTTCTTGTTTTAGGAGTGTATGTTTTATTTCCTATTTATCTTTCTTGGATATTAAGATTATGTCTACCTATGATGAAAAAAATATTTGGAAGGAATACATTTGTTGCTATTAAAAATGTAATTCCACAAGTGAGAAAAAATACATTTGTTATCTTAATGATAAGTACAATGATGGTGATAGTTGTCTTCGGCTCCACTATATTTAAAACGATGCAAAAAAATAATGAAAGATATTTAAAACGAGAATTTCCAACACATATTGTTGTGGAAAATCGTTTGACTAATGATTCAACCATTACCTTACCTCATATACAAAACATATTTAAAGAAATAAGTAGTGTAAAAGGAGCTAGTACAATTAGTACGAACTCACTGGCAGAATTAAAACAAGGTGAAAAATATATTACTTTTGACTATAATTTAGGTGATTTAAAGGAAATGGAAAAGCAAGGATTACTGTCAGAAGTACCTGCAAATTTGGAGAATAGTATAATTGTTACAAAAGAGTTAGCGGAGCGGTATAAAATTCATGTAGGTGATATCGTTCAATTGGGTCTATTTTCAGAACAGGAACAAAAAGTTAGACCGACTAGTAAGGTAGAAATCGGATTAATTGTTAACGAGCTACCGAATTCTCCTTCAGTACTTATGGATTGGAGTAATGTAACATATAAACAAGATTATACAGTTTTTGAGCGGGCATTTATTAGTTCAAATAACGAGAGAGAGACGTTGGAGCAATTAAAGAAAGTGAAAGGTCAATATCCACAATTAAAAATAAGTAGTTATGCTCAATCGTTAAAACAATCTAATTTAATGTTTAAGCAAAGGTGGTCCATTTTCATCGTTGTTATTGTAGTAATTTTGTTTAGTGTAACATTAGGGGTATGTAATACACTTATAAATAATATTCAATCTAAAAGAAAAGAGTATGCTATTTTACGAGCAATAACAGTTAAGAAAAAAGGGATTGTACAAATTATTTTGACGCAAGTTAATTTATATGTACTTATTGGAATCGTACTAGGGGCTGTTATAGGAGCATTATTAACCTATATGGTAAGTATAATAGATCGTACACCTTTATTTTTTGATTTCAAACTTATCGTAACGGTAATAGCGGGGATGTTCGGAATAGTCCTTATTATTTTTATACCTTTTGCTAATAGAATAGGGAAAAGGGACATTGTAGAAGAGTTAAATAAGGATAATAAATAAAAGAGGTTAACCCAAGTTGCTATTCAGCTACTTTTGGGTCAATCTCTTTTTATTAACAATTGATTTGAATATTGGTGTGCTCATTAATAAATGTATAGTATAGCCCCTAAAGGAGAGGATTTCATATGATGATGAGTCTCAATGGTTTTAATGAAAAACAATGGATCAATCATTATATTAGTTAAATGCCACCAAGTAATATCATTAGGTGAAGTAAGGAGTTCACATTTCCTTTCAAAACTTATTAGTTGCACATATTAAAAAATATGCTAATATAGGGATACTTATTAAATGTGTTTAATAAGTATAATTAAAGTCACTTATTAAAGTTGTTTAATAAGTGTAATTCATTCTATAACGAGGGAGATGCTTGGATGAAAACAGAGAAAGAAAAGATGTTAGCGGGAGAAATGTATATTGCGGATGACGAAGAATTAGTGGCTGATAGGGTGGATGCAAAACGTTTAACACGCCTTTATAACGAGGCGATGGAGACAGGAGATGAACAACGTTTTACGTTATTAAATCAGCTTTTAGGTTCTTCAGCTGATGGGAAAGCCCAAATTAATCCTGATTTTCGTTGTGATTACGGCTACAATATCCATGTTGGAAAGAGCTTTTTCGCAAATTTTAATTGTGTGATTTTGGACGTTTGTGAAGTGCGAATCGGTGATAATTGTATGTTTGCACCTGGTGTTCACATTTATACTGCTACGCATCCGTTGCATCCGGTAGAGCGGAACTCTGGCAAAGAATATGGAAAGCCGGTAAAGATAGGTAACAATGTTTGGGTTGGCGGGGGCGCTATTATTAACCCTGGTATTTCAATTGGTGATAATGCTGTAATTGCCTCAGGGGCAGTTGTGACAAAAGATGTACCTCATAATGTAGTAGTTGGTGGTAATCCAGCTAAAGTTATTAAAACGATAGACGAATAAAGGGCGTTTTCACTAGTTCGTAAATTATCGTATAGACAATGTGAAAGGTGTTTCATATGGAGAAATATAGTGCGGACAATCATACAAAGACATTACGTGCCTCTCGAAATGCTCTTTTTCTCTTATTTGCTTTGCCAGGTGTCGCGTTTGCTACATGGATTTCAAGAACAGCAGCTACTCGAGATATTTTAGTAGTGTCAAATGCAGAAATGGGCTGGATTTTGTTCGGACTATCTGTCGGTTCAATAATTGGTTTACTAAGTGCAAGCCGCTTCATTGACTGTAAGGGAGCTAGAGACGTTATTATAGGCAGTATGTTTTTTATGATTGTTGGATTGATTTGTTTAGGTATAAATATTTATTTTGTTTCTAGTATGGGGGTTTTTAGTAGCTTACTAGTATTTGGAGTAGGATACGGATTAGCAGAAGTCGCATTGAATGTAGAAGGTTCTTCCATTGAGCAGAAATTAGGAACAACTCTTCTTCCGAAATTCCATGGCTTTTTTAGTGTAGGAACTTTAGTAGGCGCGCTCAGTGGTTCTGTCGCAGCGTCGCTTCACATTCCGATTCTGTATCAGTTTCTTGCGATTTCGGTCGTGTTTGTATTACTTGTATGTATGGTGTATCGTTTTCTTCCGCATGGAACAGGAAAGACGGAGAAATCGCGGAACAAAAGGAGAGAGAAGCATACGACCTTACGTATGGAAAAAAAGGTGCTTTTAATTGGTCTTTTTGTACTCGGAATGGCATTTGCAGAAGGTAGTGCAAATGATTGGCTACCTATCGTGATGGTAGATGGACACGAGCAAAGTATAGTGGCAGGTTCTATTATGTACACAATTTTTGTATTAGCAATGACGTTAACTCGTATGTGTAGCAGCTATTTCCTTGATCGATTCGGTCGTGTCGCTGTCGTACGTGCCACCATTATGATGGCGATTCTAGGAGTTTCAATCGTAATATTTGGGAGTAATTCGTATTTTCTAGCATTTGGTGTAGTACTGTGGGGGATTGGTGCAGCGCTAGGGTTCCCAATTGGTCTGTCAGCTGCTGGAGATGACCGTGAAAATGCGACTTCTAATGTTGCTGCAGTTTCTATCATTGGTTATACAGCCTTTTTAGTCGGACCGCCATTTTTAGGGATACTTGGGGAAGCATTCGGAATACGTAATGCCTTGCTAGCTGTTTTATTATTTGTTCTTTTGTCAGGAATTGTATCGTCTATTACGAGAGAGAATACATCGGGTTAAATAAGAATGGCATGCAGCGGAAATATATCATCTCTATTGCTTTAGAAAATGATGTATGATATATTGTCAACGCAACTTATTAAAAGAGTTTAATAAGTATGTTGATTAAGGTGGTGAGCGATTTGAGTGAACAATTTGTTACTCAAAAATCGATTAAAGAGACGATCCTTCGCGGCATTCGTACAGCTCTTCTAGAGCAAGGAAGTGCGACGAAAGTTGAGCTTAGTAATACATTAGAAATTAGTTTTCCAACGATAAGTAAATTTATAGAAAATATGAAACAAGACGGTGAAGTCACTTTAGTCGGTTTAGATGATTCAAGTGGCGGAAGAAGAGCGAAACGATATGCGTATAATCCGGAATATATGTTAGGTTTAGCGATATTTTTAGAAAAAAATGAGACAAACTATACAATTTTCAACTGTTTAGGGGAAGTAAAAGAACAAGGAAGTACTTCAAGTGTATTGATGGATACGGGCGTACATTTATTAACAGAACATATAGAAGGTCTTATAGCTACATTTCCGAAAATCAGCTCTATATCAATTGGTGTGCCTGGTTCGGTTGATAATGGTCGTATTTTCTATATTCCTGGTTATGAAAAGTTCCAAAACTTTAATTTAAAAAGTCACTTGGAGGATCTGTTTTCAATACCTGTAGTAATAGAAAACGATATGAATGCAGCAGTGCTTGGTTATTATAAAAGCACTGGAAATAACGACAATTCATCTCTTGTGTATTTGTATTCAGGTCAAAATGGCCCAGGGGCAGGGATTATGATAAATGGAGATGTAGTGAGAGGAAGCACCTTTTTCTCAGGAGAGATATCTTTCGTTCCGCAGTACGATAATAAAAATTTCTTACAAGCTTTAAGAAGTGAAGACGAAGTTAACGATGCAAATAATCCAGAAAAATATAATATAGATGCTATTACTCGTTTAATAGCTACATGTATAGCTATTATTAACCCGCATGCGTTTATCTTCTGTGATGATGAAGTGAATCAATTCGTAATAGAGCAAATTGTAAAAAGTTGTCCGCAGTACATTCCAGAAGAACATATTCCGAAAATAACAGTGAGTAATTGGAAAGAAGATTATTTATTTGGGTTAAAAAGCCTTGGGCTTGATCTTATGATTACTAGAACAAATAAAGAAAATTAAATGTGCTGGCAATGAAGCATCCAATTGTCGGTTGAATAACATAAAAGAAAAGGTGTCGATTATGAAAATTGAACATGTAGCAATTTGGGTGAATGATTTAGAAGGAATGCGTGATTTCTATAAACAGTACTTCGGTGGTGAAGAAAATAGCTTATATCACAATCCGAAAAAGCAGTTTGAATCTTATTTTATAACTTTTGAAGGTGGAGCACGTCTAGAACTTATGAGGCAAGTAGGGATAGACGATAATAGACAAACACAAACAATAGGATATGCGCATATTGCTTTTTCTGTAGGTAGTAAAGAAAAAGTGAATGAATTAACTAATACATTAAGAGAAGCAGGATACCCTGTGTTAAACGGCCCACGTACTACAGGGGATGGTTACTATGAAAGTGTAGTAAGTGATCCTGAAGGAAACCAGATCGAGATAACAATCTAACTATTAAGGTAATAATTAGGATTTACAGTGAAATAAAACAACCTCATTTCTCGTTATAATAACGGGAAATGAGGTTGTTTTAATATGTAATGTTTTTTAATTGGAGTGCTGAAACGCCTTAATAATTCTCTCAATAACAGGAGGGAGATTACTAGGTAATTCATCAAGTGAAAAGAAGCGCAGTTCTTTCGATTCCGTTTGATCGCATACAAGCTCACCGTGGAATTCTCGGCAAATATAAACAGCGAGTACACCGTGTACTTGATCGCCGTTTGGATAGATTTGAAAGAAATCAGGTCCTGAGTATGTACGGAATAGTTCTGGATTTTTAATGATAAGTCCAGTTTCTTCATATACTTCTCGTTGTAAAGCGTCTTCTAACGTTTCGTTATATTCTAAGGCGCCACCAATAATGCCCCAGCGATTAAAATCTGTACGGAGCTGCAGTAATATTTCATTTTTCTCATTTAATATAATGGCGTGTGATCCGATTAAAATGAGTGGATGATTTCCTACTAGATTTCTCATGTCTTCAATATAGCCCATATGTCTTCTCCTTATATTTAATAATAATTAGGCAGTTCTTTTAACATTTTTTCTGTTTTACGTGCTGTAAATGCTAAGTTATGATCATCTTTTGTTCTAAAAAATAATGTGCGTAAAAAGATTTTAATGTTTGCGCATAAAATACAATACTCATTAAGGGAAAGGCGTTTTCTAATTTGAGGCAGCCTTTTTATTTTTTTATAAATAATTGAAATTAACTCATCTTGCGGGAAGTCATGATATAGCATAGATAGTAACGGTGTAACAATTCGTTCATCTTCATTATTATGAAAAAGATCCGATGGGATGAAAATTTTATTTAATAAACAATGAATTAATTCCTCGTACCATTCAAAGGTCGTATAGGAATTGTGAACAATTTCAGAAAAGGCATCAGATACGTGGGCAAGACAATGAGCCCATCCTTTATTTTCAATATAGCCTCGAAAATCCATTTCTAAGTTTGTGTATGTAATGAGTTTGTTTTTTATTTCTTCGATATCCTCCTCTGTAAAAAAGTAGTGCGAGTTAGCGAATTGGAGTATTAATGCAATTAACGAAACAGTATAAGAACGTGTGAAAACCCCATCTGTAAGTGGGGAGTGAATGTCACAATATAAATACTCATCACTTAAACAAGTTTGTAGAAGTAATTTCAGTTGATCGTCCATAAGGAATTCATGATGAATGAAATGTGCAAAACATTTATATATAAGTTGGTAACGAACGTAACTATCAGTTGTTCCGATATACTGAAGCATATTGAGCGTTAACTCATTAATATCTATATGTTGCAGTTGCGTATAGTCATTTTGTTGTATAAGCTCTAACTGTTGTTGCAGCGCTGTAATATCCAATGGAGAACCTCCTCCGCACTTTAAAGATGCAATGTTTTCTAGTATTCTATATATTCAAGGACAATCCTGCTCATGCAAGGAGAACAAGTAGAAATTCGAGTATGACATAGATGAGGGAAGTATATGATGACTATAGAACAGTTAGAAAAACATTTTAAAATAAGAAAAAATGCTTCTTCTATAATAATAAAAGAAAATGATGCAGAGGTTTTTACAGAAGAGCAATTAGAAGAGATAATGCAATATTGCGTTGCTGAAGCTGAAAAAGATGGAATAGAAGAATTGCAATTTGAGATTTCTTCAAAAAGCCCAAATTATGATGTGTATAAGAAATGTTTCGAAACGTATTCATTTGAATATATTACTGAAAACATGATTGTATTTAAGGATATATATGAAGTAGAAGATATAGAAAGTGAAATTGATTTTAAGCTTATTGAAGAGATAGGCGAAGCCGCTTTTTATTCACTGTGGAATGAAGTGACGGGAGAACAAATCGATTATGATCAATTTGTAAATACGATGCTACAAGAAATAGGTGGGCAATGGAAAGAACATTGTTTAACAGCAAGTATCGATGAAGAGCCAATAGGAATTGTAATCCCGCATATTGAAAGAGGTACGTTAGAAGAAGGAAAACTTATGTATTTCGCAGTCGCTCCAAATATGCGAAATAAAGGGTATGAAGCAGCATTCTTTACAGGGGCAATGTTTGTCTTGAAAGAAATAGGTGCATCTTATTATATTGGCGAGACAAATGTACAAAACGAGTGGATGAAGGATGTTTTTGAAAAGAACGGATGTCAGCAGCTGAGCTCTACTGAGCGATATGTGAGAAGGTTTTAGAAGGATGGATGGCTTACTCTCTCGAACTCATTTAGTGGGAGGGTTATATATGCTGGAAAAACAATTTCATTCTTTTGTTTTACTGTATCCAGAAATCTTGTTAGAAGGTTGGAACATCGAAAAAGTTTCAGAGCGTTATGAGGGTGAAAAGTGGGAAACATTTTGGTTTCAAGTTGTTACGCCAACTAGTATGTTTCGGGTAAAAGAGTTTTTCCTCGATATAATGGAGCCGGTATTTCCAGATAGTTGTATTTCTCAAGCAAAAGGATCTTGTTTTCAATATAAAGGGCTTGTGTATTGGAAAGGTGTAAATTATAAGGGAAAAGAAAGTTACGTTACATCTAAATGGAAAACGCAAATTGAAATTTCTATTGATCGTGGAAATGTAAACCAAGATGAAATGGAAAGATTTCTATTTGGGTTACAACCTGTAAATATGGAGTTTGCGAAAACGATATTACATACACCATTTCATTTATTAAGCTTTCAAGCAAAAAGAGGTGGAATTGGTGAAATAGGAAGATGTCGAGAGTGGAATTTTCCACATGACGCATCATATTCGAAATTGCCAATTCATGAAAAGTTAAGTTGGAAGCTCGAATCGATCGGATTAGGAAATGACGAAACGCAGTATGTATACTGGGATGAAAATAGTAAACTATATGCACTTTGGGTTTGTAGGCATAAAAACAAAGCGTACTATCCTGTTTCTTCATGGAAAACGAATTATAGCGTTAAAAAGATGATAAACGGGTTAGAGGTTTATTCGCACCCAGATCGTGGAACAGTTGTATATGAAGATTTAGGTGATGAGCAAATCGCATATGTATTTCGCGGGAATCCATGTACAAATTTTGAACAAGTAAAAGAACTTTTTGCATGTTTGTAAGATAAAAAGAAAAATCGAAACGACAAAGTAAGCTTTCCTATAATACAATAGAGAAGGATTAGACTATACGAAGAAAGCGTTGGTGAAAGTATGAAGCAACAAAGAAATTGGCTACAAGCAACTGTAGAACGAAATGAAGATAATACGTTACATATAAAGTGGGAAAATAATATAGAAGAAGTTCGTATTTACTGGAGTACTTCACCAGATCATATTGAAGAAAATGGAGGATTACTTGCAACAGTAAATGGAGAATCATCATGTACAATTGAAAACCCTAGTGAAAATGAGCGTCCATATTTTAGACTAGTAGGAAGTAATGGACAAGCAGTGACAGTAGCTGAGCGTAGATTGCCATTACAAGGTGCGTTTAACTTCCGTGATATGGGAGGATATGAAACGACTGAAGGCCGTAAAGTAAAATGGGGTAAATTGTATCGTTCTGAAGAATTAGCAGGATTAACAGAATGGGATATCGAGTATTTACAGAAGTCTAGCTTAAAATTAATTTGTGACTACCGTACAGACTTTGAAGTGAAGCATAAGCCGAATCCAGAGATTACAGGTGCTCGTCAAGTGTGTTTACCAGTTATGCAAGATTTAGCGAAAGACTTAAACATAAATGAATTTTTCCAAGTTGGTGACCTTTCTATGTTAGGGAAGCCAGGTGAGTATCTTGTGAAAATGAATCAAGATTTCGTAAGTGGTAATGAAGCATTCGTGAGTTTCTTAAACTTAGCGCAAAATCCAGAAAACTTACCATTAGTAAACCACTGTACAGCTGGAAAAGACCGTACAGGATTTGGATCGGCATTATTATTACTTTTACTAGGTGTACCAGAAAAAACAGTAATGGAAGATTACTTACTAAGTAACGGCTTCCGTGAAAAGTTAAATGAAAAAATGATGGCCTTTTTAGGTGCAAAATTACAAAACGATGAAAGTAGAGCGATATTAGGTGCGATGTTTGAAGCACGCGCTGAATATTTACAAGCTGCGATTGATGAAGTGAAAAAGCAATACGGTTCAGTTGAAGCGTATGCTGAAAAAGCACTTGGCTTTACGAAAGAATCGCTAGAAGAAATGAAAGTGTTATTGCTAGAAGATAAAGTGAAACTTTAATCAGTGGGGGGGTTCATCCCCACTGATTATTAGCCTTCACCAATCAGGCGTTAATGCGGGATAAATAATGAGGAGGGAGGCTAATTGGATTAGCCTCCTTTTATTATTGTTGCTATAATTTTGTTTATGAGGATTGTTGTGCACCGGGGAGAAAATGGATGAAAAAAACTTAAGAATCGGGGGATAAAATGATTCATACACGTGTAAAAGCAGAGGGGTTAAGAGGAAAGCTAGCAACAATACTAAGTCAAGATTATAAGGAACTAGCTGTTCAGGATTTAAAGGTGATTGGAACGGGAGTGCAAAATATTGTTTTTCGCGGAGATTCAGAAAAGGGAGCTTTAGCTTTTCGAGTGCCGTGGGAAAGAGAAGTAGAAAATATAAATGAAGATTTATTTAATAGTCGGATTTCATTGCAAAAGGAAACAGAGCTTTCTAAGTTTTGTTATTCAAAAGGTATTCCAGTGCCAAAGATACATGGATTGCATCTTTCTGCCGAACTTGATTTTTTAATATCGGATTATGTATCTACTGATCATATGCCAATTTCTGCATGTAAAATAGGGAAGTTAGTTAGTGAGCTTCATAGTATACCAATCGATGGTTTACAATATGAGCAGAACATTAGAGAGCCGATTAGTAAGTATATAGCGGAACGCATTGTGAAACGGATAGAAGGTTTTAATACAATTACGAACTGTGGAATTAAACTTCCAGAGACAAAAACAATTGAACATATTCTTAGTACAGCTGATCATATAAAGAGTTTATTGCATATGGACATTCGACCAGCCAATTTAATTGGATATAATGGAGAAATTAAAGCGATAGTGGATTGGGATAACGCTCTAATTGGTCATCCATTATTGGAGCTTATGAGAATAGCTGAAACGAATGAGGTGAATTGGGAAGAATTTGAAGAGGGATATAAGAATGATAGTATCTTTAACGATACCCCGCATATTGTTAGTTTATTTTATAGGTTAGATACTGCGGTCATGCTTGCAAACTTATTTATAGCACATTTGAAAATAGAAGATAAAGGTGTATTCTATAAAGAGCGAGTCAAAGCGCTTTATAATGAAATATATAAAAGCTTATAATTAAGCTATAAGAAGTGTTTAATATAGGAATTGAGGCGAACATCATGAAATACAAAGTAATACTATTCGACGTAGACGATACATTATTAGATTTCCCTGAAACAGAAAGAAACGCATTACATAACGCGTTTGTACAATTTGGCATGCCTACAGGGTATAATGATTATCTTGCAAGTTATAAAGAGATTAGTAATGGATTATGGAGAGATTTAGAGAATAAAATGATAACGCTAAGTGAATTAGCGGTAGATCGATTTAGACAATTATTTGCTCTTCATACTCTAGAAGTAGATGCGCAGCATTTTAGTGACGTATACCTTGAAAACTTAGGGGAAGAAGTACATCTTATAGAAGGTGCAGTGCAATTATGTGAGAATCTTCAAGATTGCAAGTTAGGTATCATTACGAATGGATATACAAAAGTGCAACAATCTAGAATTGGAAATTCGCCTTTATGTAACTTCTTTGATCATATTATTATTTCTGAAGAAGTCGGCCATCAAAAACCAGCGCGTGAGATTTTTGATTATGCGTTTGACAAGCTTGGGATTACTGATAAATCAAGTGTACTAATGGTTGGAGACTCGCTAACTTCTGATATGAAAGGTGGAGAAGATTACGGTATTGATACGTGTTGGTATAATCCGAGTCTGAAAGAAAACAAGACAAGTGTTAAGCCGACCTATGAAGTGGAGAACCTGCTACAAATTTTAGAAATTGCGGAAGAAAAGGTAGTCTCATTTTAATCTTGTTAAGATTTGTCGAATAGTTGATATATTGTAAGTTACGGTAGATGTATTTGAAAATCGTGCATATAATTTCATATACTAAGATATGAGACAAAAAAGATGGCACCAAGTCAAAATAATTTTACTGAAAGAAAACAGAAATAAAATTAGAACCATTTAAACAAGCTGGAATTGAAATTGAGGATTAATGTGGAGAAGGTTTTGGAAAACAGAAATAACACTAAATAATATATTTAGCTGTTTGTAATTGGTCATTACAAACAGCTAAAAAAACGATTGCCTCTTAGGATCCAAGCAATCGTTTTTTTATTTTTTTGGGAGATGAAATTTGTATTTTTATACCCTATCTCCATCAAATTTAAAAAATGTTTGTTCCCCAGTAATGAAAAAAATGAATTTAATTCTCATAAATAACTGTAAAGTGGTAAAAATTTCGTTTTGGGTGTAATTTAAAATCTTAAGTTAATGGGCATGGGGTGGAACCCTTTCCTTGCTTAGACCGGATATCCGCCTGTTGGCGGTGGCCAAGCACTAAATAATCTGCGAATCAGCACAATTTCTCCTAAATGGTAGGAGTTATGAGATGCAATATTCCGTAGAACACCGCCAGGGGTTTCACCAGGCCATTCCTCCAATGTTTTGTCCAATTGAACAGTTTGGGCGATCGTGCATGCCTGTTCAATCCCTTGAAGAAAATACTGAATAATCTGTTGCCACTCTTCCTCACTGCCAGGGCATTCTTCTTCAGGCCAGCTCTCTTTTACATGGGCAGGCAATGTAGGCTTCTTCCCCTGAGCGGATAATAAGAGAAAATCTTGCCAATAGGTCATGTGTTTCACTAATTGATAAATAGAATAAGGCAGTTCCTCTCGGCGCTTTCCCGCAAGCGCCACGTCTATATCCGATAAAGCATTCTTGATGGGAAGATGTCCTCGTTCTCCTCTTAACGATTTTACTAATGCCTGGCTAAACGCTTTATTTGATTGCTCCATAATAACTGACTCCCATCCTGTTTTATTTTCTAATTTGCTGATTTTATGATTCCGTCTTTTTTATATGTACTAAATAAATTATAGAAGCTTTACGACTATTAAGAGAAAGTAAAATAAGGCAAGAATCACTGACTTCTTAACGTACAGGAAATCGTAGGTTTTTATTTGATTAGTACCTTAATGTACAATTGTATTAACAGATAAATCAAAGGTTCGAATGACAACATTCAGGTCTGCGTTAATGTCAGCCACTTTTGATTTTAGCTTTTCCGATCCCTCCTGAATTTTATCCAATTGATTTTATTGTGAATGAACTATGAGTTGATTATAATAATTAGAGTGAACTCTAAGTCAAGAAAAAAATAATAAAAGGATAGTTATTCTATTGTGAGGGAGTTCGCGAAGCAAAAATAGCGCTACTATACTAAGGTCTTTCACGTGTTATAATGCGATAATTAAATATTCATATATACATAGTTTCTCAGAGTGATGCGATGTCATGTATGAGCTGTGTAACAACTAGAGGTGAGTGAAGGATGTTAACGTTTTTATTTGAGTTAGACAAGGCTATCCCGCAGAAGGATGAGCCACGGTATGCCGCTTATGCAAATGGCTTTATTGAAGGGGATTTAACAATTCGCGTGAGTGACAGCGTATTTTTTCAGAAGTCATGCATGAAGGTTGCAGAGCTTGGCATTTATTTAGGACAGTGGATGGAACAAGTGCAACATGGACAGAAAGAACAATTGAATTATGAAACGAGTGACCGTGAGGAAGTAATTCTCGGATTCGTATATGAAGAGGAAGATCAGTGGAGAGTTTTTTCCAGTTGGCAGCAATTTGAACTTCAAGAGCGTATATCAACTACAACATTAGTAGAGAGCGTTCAACGCTATTTGTATGAGCTAAATAAGGAACTGCGTGTGATAGAATATCCTGTGACGTTTGATCAGTACTTAAGAGGAGAGCGAATGATGCAGCTTTCTTACAAACGACTGTGTGAAAGTAAAGCGGACATGACGCCGATAGAGGTTTACAATGGAAGCAAACAAGAAGGCGTAGTACGGGGTTATTATAAAAATGCGTTGATGAAAGTGCTAGACTTCATTCCGAAAGTTGGTAGTAATATCAATTACGAAATAAAGGATAGTAAGGATAATATTCGGATCATCGCAAAGGATGTAAGTAGGCGGCGCCAAAGAAAGATTTTAGTAACGTACATCGATAATGATGATGTAGAGCATGAAATAATGGTATGTGACGGAAAATTATTGGATGCAAATTTCTTATTTACCTTTACATATAAGACAGAAGAATATGTTGTTCACAAAAATTCACTTGGGATTGGAAAGCTATTACGAAAGGGCTATGTAATCGCAGATTGGAATATTCGTCTTGAGGAAGATATGTATTACATCGAGATGAATGTATATGATGAGGATTATATAGAGGATCAATACTTACTGTTAGGCGTATTTCATGCGGTTTTGTATGGGTGATAAATGAAAAGTACTGGTATTCTTCATGGGAAGGATACCGGTATTTTTTTATGTGGTTCTGGAAAAAGTACGGTATTTTCGTTGCAACATACTGGTCGCTTTGATGAATGCAGTGATAAAAACCATAAAAAATAGGCGTATCAAGCAAAGTGTTGATACACCTTAAAACTACATTGTTAAACAACATGCGTCGTCTAGTATATATTTAATTACTTTAGATTCAGTATTATGTATTAAACTTGGTGCTCTTTATTAATCCTCAAAAATAAAAACCTCATCAATCGTACTATGTAGTGCCCTCGCTATATCGTGAGCAAGTTGTAAGGAAGGATTATATTTTCCTTTTTCAAGATGGCTAATCGTTTCACGACGTACACCAACCTTTTTCGCTAAATCTTCCTGCGTCATATGTACTTTGGCACGATATTCTTTTATCTTCGTTACGAACGCCATGGTGCATCTTCCATTTCATCAACTGGTTTATCGTAAAAGAACATAGAGAATCCGAATGTAAGAATGAGTGTGCTGAAAATAAGAGCAATATCAATCTCTTGTAGTGTAGGATTCGGAAATAACATTTCAATAAACATAATGATAGCGGTAGTTAATAACGTAACGATAAAGGCGTTGCGGCAAGATTTATTGACGATTTGTTCAAAAAGCTCATCGTGATGAACTTTTCTATACGTCGTGAAAAAGGAGAAAAAACAAAACATAGTAAACAATCCTTTTTCATAAAAAAATCCGAGAAACCCAAAGAAACCGAGAAAACCTAAATATTTTATCCAAGTCGTTTTCATGATAGATTCTCCTTTCGATGTTAGCCTTCACCAATCGGGCGTTTACGGGTAGCAGGGCTCCCACCTAACTTCTTTGCTCCAGCCGAATTTTGAGGTGGGGGTCTTACTGCTCACAAATAGCGGGATAAATCACTATATGTTATAAATATATCACATATGGAAATTCATAGTAATAATAGTTTTACGATTTATTTCATAATAATAGTAAAAAAGGTTAAATATTCTGTAAAATAAAAAGGGAAATATCGTAAAATGGATGTAAGGAGGGGGAGGAAGAAATGTTAACTGGGATAATGATTGTTATATTACTTGTAGTTATTACTGTAATTGGAACGGTGTTAATTGGGCGAAATGGTGATGCGAATTATAGTAAAGCGACAACAGGAAATATTAAACGACTTACGATGATTTATATAATACTAGCCGTTGTTTTAATCGTTGGATTAGGAATTTATATTTATTTTAAAGGTTGAAAAAACTGAAAAATATAAAAATCTAAAAATATAAGTATGCTATAATGTTAATATAGTTAATTGGTAATTAAGGAAAGGATTGGATGTAATGATCGAAATTTTGAATGTGTCAAAAAGTTATAATGGATCTAACTATGCAGTAAAAGATTTAAGTTTATCTGTACCGAGCGGAGAAATCTTTGGGTTTTTAGGACCGAATGGTGCGGGTAAATCAACGACAATTAAGATGATTACTGGTATTCATGGGGTGGACAAAGGAACCATTACAATCAACGGTAAAGATATTATGAAAAATCCGATGGAAGCGAAGAAAACATTTGGCTATGTTCCAGATAGCCCGGATATGTTTTTACGATTAAAAGGGATTGAATATTTAAACTTTATGGCTGATATGTATGAAGTACCGAAGGAAGTAAGACAAGAACGAATAGAGTCATTAGCGAAGAAGTTTGATCTGTACAATGCTTTATCTGATCAAATTCAAAGTTATTCACACGGTATGAGACAAAAGATTGTTATTATCGGTGTGCTCGTACATGAACCAGATGTGTGGATTTTAGATGAACCGTTAACAGGGCTTGATCCGAAATCTGCCTATATTTTAAAAGAAATGATGAGAGAACATGCAGATAAAGGGAAGATTGTATTTTTCTCGACACACGTATTAGAAGTAGCTGAAAAAATATGTGACCGCGTCGCGATTATTAATAAGGGAAATCTTCAGTTTAAAGGGAATTTAAATGAAATGAGAGACCATTTTGAATCCAATGAATCACTTGAAAAAATGTTCTTGGAGATGACGGGAAATGAGTAAAATTTGGACGTTAACGAAAGTATTATTGAAATTAAATTATGCAGATTTCATAACAGATAAAAAGAAAAGATGGGCGTATTTATTTTCATTTGCAGCCATTTTATTTGTAGGTTTTTTAATATTCGGTTCGATGACCCATGGAATATATGAAGGAATGATACACCTCGGACAGGATCCAGGAATTGTTATTGCGATGGGATTAGCAGTTGCTAGTATATGGGTATTTTTGATGAGTATTATGAACATTTTAACAGTGTTTTACTATAGTAATGATGTTGAAATGTTGCTACCGTTACCGTTAAAACCAGCGCAAATTATTTCGGCAAAGTTCTTTACAGTGTTAATTACACAATACGTAATGAGCTCGTTTATTTTATTGCCTATCTTTATTACTTACGGTTTAAAGAGTGGTGCTTTCATTACATATTACATTTATATGATTGTCATTTACTTATTCTTCCCGATCATTCCGCTAGTTTTAGCTTCGTTAATTATGACAATTATTATGAGGTATACGAATATAGCGAAAAATAAAGATCGAGGAAGTATATTTATTGGAATCGTAAGTATACTATTTATCGTCGGAATCAATGTATTTATGCAATGGAGAAATAAAAGTGCAGTATCTGGAGCTGGAGATTCGGTTGCGAATTATCTTGCAAATAATGAATCCTCACTTTTCATACAAATGACAAATTATTTTCCAACTACATATTTTGGAGCGATGGGATTAGTAGAAAATGCATCGTGGAAGGGAATATTATACGTACTAATATACATTCTTATTTCTATCGCATTTTTCGCGCTGTTTTACTACATTGCAGAGCGTACATATTTGAAAGGAGTTATTGGACTTTCAACGAGTACAGCAAAGAAAGAGGTAATTTCAGCAGAAGGTTTACAGAAATCAACGGTACAAAGTTCGCATTTAAAAGCATATGTGAAAAAAGAATTTAAAACGTTATTCCGCACGCCACAATTTTTCTTAAATTGTATTGTGCAAACTTTCGTTATGCCAATTATGCTGTTCTTTGTTTTGTTTGTACAAGATGGAAATTTGAAATGGATTACAGGGTATATTGATAATCCAGAATCAGCAGGTTTCGCAATTGGTGTTGGCCTTTGTGCCTCCTTATTTTTAATGGGGAGTAACGTTATTGCAACAACGTCATTCTCACGAGATGGAAGCTCTTGGTTTGTGAATCGTTACTTACCAGTAAAGGCTTCGGATATCTTTTTTGCGAAAGCAATAACTGCTTGGTTAATTAATGTGGTCATTTTAGCAGTATTCGGTATTACGATGGCAGTTGTAGCAGGTATTTCGCCAGTCTTCATGATACTTTGGTTCTTACTAAGTGCGAACGGTTTATTGTTAATTAATTTAATAGGTACACGCTGGGATGCACAAACTGCAGATATTCATTGGGATACAGAACAGAAATTATTTAAAAGTCGATATACAACTTTGTGGAATTTTTTAGCTAATATTTTAATAGCTTTAGTTATTGTAGCAGGTGTAAGTGTATTATACTTCTTCCTTCAAGTAGGACTTTGGATTATGTTTATCGTTTTATTTGTAATGTTTACGATTGTAAATTATATCTTTATTAAAATTTTAAAATTAGGCGCTGAGCGTATATTGTCAAATATTCAATAAGAAGGTAGATCCTCTGTATTCGTGCAGAGGATCTACGTATAGATGGAGGAGAAAAGGTGAGGAAAATAGCAATTGTAACAGGGGCAACTCGTCTGAATGGAATTGGTGCAGCTGTATGCAAGGTGCTTGCTCAAAAGGGGATAGACGTCTTTTTCACGTACTGGCCTCGGTATGATAAAGCGATGCCATGGGGAATGAATGATCAAGAGCCCTTTTTGTTGAAAAAGGAAATTGAAAGTTACGGCGTTCGATGTGAAATGGCAGAAATCAACTTATCGCAGTCTTATTCGCCTAATCGTGTATTGTTTATGGTATCAGAACGTTTAGGTGATCCATCTATTCTTATTAATAATGCGGCGTATTCTACTCCTACGAAAATTGAAGAGTTAGATGTAGAACAGCTAGATAAACATTATACGGTTAATGTTCGTGCTCCTATACTATTAAGTTCATTATTTATGAAATATTTTTCACTCAAAACAAGTGGTAGTATTATCAATCTTACTTCTGGGCAGTCACTAGCGCCAATGCCAGATGAACTGGCATATGTAGCGACAAAGGGAGCAATAGAAGCATTTACTAAGTCAGTTGCACCAGTAGCTATGGAGAAGGGGATTACAGTCAATGCTGTTGATCCAGGACCGACGAATACAGGATGGATTACAGAGGAATTACAGCATCATTTAGTATGGAAATTCCCGCAAGGTAGAGCTGGAGAATCGGTGGATGCGGCACGTTTAATTGCTTTTTTAGTAAGTGAAGAGGCGAAGTGGGTTACTGGGCAAGTCATTCATTCGAACGGTGGTTATTCATAAAAATATTATGTTAACAAGTGTTGAGAAATAAAAAAATTAGTAATTATTTTGTTTTTTTTATAAATAAAATGTCAAGAAAGATAAAAAATTGATAGGGGAGTATGTTGTCATTTGTAGATTGTAAATCTTCATGTGACAACATACTCTTTTTCTTTTGCTACAGAGGAGGAAAATGTAGTAGAAAAAACTCGAATATTAAAATGAATTTATCGTTTTTTGTACGTATTATTATGAAGATTACTGTCGGAAAGATGGTGATTCGTATGAAAAGGGATTTTTTAAGGGGAAATAGAATCGTAAAGAGGAGGATAAAGTGAAACTTTAATTAGTGAGGGGGTGTTTATTCCCCACTGATTATTAGCCTTCACCAATCGGGCGTTTACGGGCAGTTGATCTCGCACCTAACTTCCTTGCACTATCCGACTTCTGAGGTGGGAGTCTTACTGCCCGTTAATGCGGGATAAATTATATAAACATAGGGGGATTTATATGAAAATGAAAAAGGTCGCTATCGCATCAGTAGCAATTGGTACAATGCTTACAATGGCAGCTTGTAGTACCTCCACAGATAAAGATGCAGCAAAGAAGGATCAGGCAACTGCACAAAATGAAGAGCAATCGAAAACGACAAGTGCAGATGAAGCGTCAAAAACAACGAAAGATACTGAAAAAGACACAAATACTTCTTCGAATGAAAAAACAGATAAGGATGCAAAAAATACAAAGGAATCATCAGGAACAGAAAGTAACGGCAAAACAACAAAAGAAAAAGAAACGACAGGAAAAACGAATGATCAAACTACTAGCGGGAAAACAACAGATCAAAGCACAAGTACAAACAATAACGGAAAGACAGCAGATCAAAGTACAAGTACAAACAATAACGGAAAGACAACGAAAGATCCGAAGAAAAGCGTTGCTGTGAAAACAAATGTAAAAGAAGTCGTTACATTAATTGAAAGCTTGGACAAGCAATTAGCTGCAAATCCTAAGTTAGAAACAGTTAATAAAATCGGAAAACAAATTAATGAGAAGTGGGATGTCATTGAAAAAGAGTTAGAAGCATCACATCCGACTGAATATAAAACAATTGGCCAAAGTATGTATCCGTTAATTGTAGGAGCGGAGAAAGAAAAGATAGATGTTAATAAAATGAAGTCATTAACGACGAAAACGAAAAAGGATTTAAATCAATTATTGACGAAGCTTTCATAGTTTCAAAAGCCTACTCGTGTGAGTAGGCCTTTTTAGTTTGTTGAGGTAGTATAAGGGGCTCGCTACATCCAGTCTGACTTAATTTATTGTTCATTTTTAATTACGATGCGAAATGAACCGAATGCTTGTTGACTCATAAAATTATTTTTGCTGACTTTATAAGGAAATGGAAAAGCAACTAACTGGAAATTACTTTCTTGTTCCACTATAGGTAATGTGAATTTAAAAATTTGTCTCGTTTCAGGAGCGACCGTAGTATAAGCAACTTTTTTGTTATTTAATAGTTCAACTTGCTCCCAATCTTTAAAGGCCACGATTGCATAACTCATTTCTTCTGTCGTTTCATTTCCGCTAGATATAGTTAGCTCTTTACCTTTATTCTCAGAAAGCACCGCTTGTAGTTTTTCCTCATTTCTAGTAACAAATAATGGTTCATAAAGATCATCTTTTAAAACAGTTTTCGGCTGTACAGGAGTAAGTTGTATTTTCTCATTATCTTTATGATGAGTATTAATCGAATATCGCATACTTAGAACTTCTTCTAATATAGCGGCTTTATTTAGGTCATTATCTTTTAATTTATATTCAGGTTTTTTAATTATTAAAAAGGTTAATTCTCTAGCATTAGGAGAAAATTGTAAATGAATTTTAGTAGTGATCGAACTATTTGGCTTTATATCGAAAGAATAGTGGGATACCGCATTTGGAGTGTCATCTATTTTAAAAGGCTTTTGTTCGTAATCTTCTAAAACAATTAACCCATATTTTCGGTCTTCATTAATATTATGTACAAATGATAACGATACGTTAATCTTATTATCCTCACTAGTAATTTCACTTCCATTGTCGATATGTTGACCTTGATCATCCTTTAATCCATAAGAAACGGTATTAGTTTGCGACTCTCTCTGTTTTTCTTTTTTCATATTTTCTTTAGAAGGTGCATGAGATAAATTCGGGCTTTGTATAATTGAAGTATTGAACAAAATATAAATTATAAGTATCGAAACTAGTAAAATCCCGATAATTATATATATCTTTTTCATAAATAACACCTCTTACATTCGAGAGTTTAAACCCAATTAAAACAATATATGAAAAATTCGAAAATCTCAATGATTTGTCTTGAAATTAACTTTTATTTTACATTTGATTTATCTTATTGAATAGAAAGAAATTTAGGGATTATCCACTTTAATTCAATATTCATAGTATGAAACATGAAGACAAAAATATATGCAGAGGTGAGGTGAATAAAGAATGTTTTTCAATTATTTTTACAATGAAACGCAAATGCGCCCTTTAGGAGGGCAGGGTCCTGCGCAAAGCACTATTCAAGCTGTTCATCATGCTATACAAGCACAGCAACAAGCATTACAAGCGCAACAAATGCAACAAAGTTATTATCCACCACAATCGTATTATTCATTACAGTCTTATTATCCACCACAGGTGTATTACCCATCACAATCATATTACCCGATGTAGATTACACAAGAATGGAATTTGTTTTCGATCGTTACCGTATGAAACTGTATATGTTTTATAGCGAACAATGACAAAACAAAAATAGCTCTTTGATGGGGATAGGCTGCAAAAACATAAATTTCATATTTAAAAAAAGAAAAAAGATTGCCTGTATCCTAAGAGGCAATCTTTTTTGAGTTGTTTGTAATGGCTAATTACAGGTTTTAAATACTATTTAGTGTTATTTCTACTTTCCAAAACCTGCTCCATATTATTGGTCGCCCATTCCATCATTAAAAGGATAATTGGACGTAGTGACTCACCGAGTTCGGTTAGCGAATATTCTACTTTAGGAGGCACTTCACGATATACCTCCCGATGTACGATGCCATCTGCTTCAAGTTCTCTAAGTTGAAGTGTTAACATTCTCTGGGTGATATTAGGTTTCAACCTTTTTAATTCATTAAATCGTTTTTTACCATCTAACAAATGATAAAGAATAACCCCTTTCCATTTCCCACCAATAACCTCGACGATAGCTTCTACGGGACAAGAATATTTATTTAAAAATGGATAATTTATATCATCTTCTTTTGAACTAATCATAAAAAGACTCTCCCTTAACAATAGTATCTTTTTTGATACTATAGCACATAAATGTGCTTACTTGTAAAGTTGATACTTAAAAAATATAATTTAGTTGAGTAATAAATTAATGAAAAGAGGATTTTTTATGACTAACACAAAACAAAAAATTATTGAGGCTTTTAACTTTAGACATGCATGTAAAGAATTTGATCCTATGAAGAAAATTTCAGAAGATGATTTTAAATTTATTTTAGAAACAGGAAGATTATCTCCTTCTTCTTTTGGATATGAGCCTTGGAAATTTATTGTGGTTCAAAATAAAGAATTAAGAGAAAAACTATTACCATATTCATGGGGAGCAGGTGGGCAACTTTCAACAGCAAGTCATTTTGTCATTGTTCTTTCAAGAAACATCAAAGATATGCACTATGATGCAGAGTATATTCAGCACATGATGAAAGATATTATTGGATTGCCTGAAGAAGGCCAACAAATGAGATATGAATTCTTCAAAAAATTCCAAGAATCGGATTTTAAATTGTTAGACTCCGAACGTGCTGTATTTGATTGGTCATCAAAGCAATCTTATATTGCTTTAGCTAATATGATGACTAGTGCAGCTCAAATCGGTATTGATTCTTGTCCAATGGAAGGATTCGATAAAGAAAAAGTAGATTCTTTACTTCGTCAAGAAGGAATTTTAAAAGATGATAATCTTGAGGTGTCAGTTATGGTTGCATTCGGATACCGTAAAGGAGAACCAAAATTTAATAAAACAAGACAAACTATGGATACTATTGTTGAATGGATTTAATAAGATAAATTTGTATCCATATAACGAAAAAAACGCTACCCTTTCTATAGAAAGGATAGCGTTTTTTTATGTCTGTTTTTAAATTTAGCGAGAATGCTTTGTGAATAGTTGAATTGCTTTTTCAGGGACATAGAATTTCCCGTTGCTTTCTACAACGATGCCTCCTAATTCATAATCTTTCCCACCAATATAGATAATGTTTTTATTAACAAACAATTTGGCCGCCGTATTATTGCGTTTTACTACAAGCACCGGGTTTCGTACATCTTTTTTGTCAATCGTTACAGTTGCACCAATTTGTTTAAAGGATGTTTCAGCATCTAAGAATAATTTCTTAGATAATTCTCCTAATTGAAAGCCCATTGCTTTGGCCATTATTTTCGCAACGTCTGTATTTTGGACTAAACCGTATGGCTTTTGAGGACCGTAAGAGTATAAGAATACATCTTCACCCGTATGACCACCAGTTGTAAAACCGATGTTCGCACGGTTGGCCAATAATTTAGTAAGGATTGGACCTACATCAGCTTTCTTATGTGCAGCGTTTAACTTTTCTCTTTCATCCTCAGTTAGGTTGTCTAAACCGTAAAGAGCAGCGACCTCTTTTATATTAGATAAATCATCTTTTAGTTTATTTGTAGCACCCTCAAGTGTCATTTCCGCCTTTTTCAGTGGAGCAATGTAAGCTGATACTGGTGTGGTATCATATCCTTTTGTGGTATTGCTGTTGCCAATGGAAATACCGCTATTACCATGATCCGCTAAAGCAATGACCATAGTGTTACCGTCTTTCTTCGCAAATTCTAATGCTTCTGTAACTGCATCATCAAACGCCAATATATCGCTAATCATCCCGATTGGGTCATTTGCATGTGCTGCCCAATCTGCCTTACTGCCTTCTACGAATAAGAAGAAACCATCTTTATCTTTTGATAATGTTTGAATGGCTTTTCTCGTCATCTGGGAAAGAGTTGGCTGATTAGGATTGGTTATTCTACGATCCATATCGAACGCAAGGGCAGTATTAGAGAAAGAACCCCAGATTTTATTTGATTTGGAGTTTAATAACGCATCTTTTGTTTCGACAAAGTCGTACCCTTTGTCTTGAATCACTTTTACTAAATCTTCGTTGTCTTTACGAATTCCGTTGCTTGTCGTAGGCTGAAGTGATGCCTTTCCACCACCTAATACAACTTCTATATTTTGATAAACTTGCTGTTCACCAAGTACTTCGAAATTTTTACGGTTAGCATGGTGGGCAGAGAAACTAGCTGGAGTAGCATGTTGAATTTCTGATGTAGCAATGATTCCTGTCGCGCGGCCGGAACGTTTTGCGCCTTCTAAGACGTTGGCAACTGGACGAAACTTGCATTCTTCTTTAATGGGTTCTAAGCCAGGTGAATTTACAACAGAAGGTAATACGCCCACGTAACCTGAATTTGATTTGTTTCCTGTCGCTAAAGCTGTGGCTGCTGGTGCAGAGTCCGTAATAGCTGATTCTGCCGAATACGTACGAACACCTCCGGATACAATTTGATCTAGTGCAAGAGGTGAGCCTTTATACCAACGGGCTAATGTTGTAGCCGAAGAACTTGTCCCATCTATAACCATGAAAATTACATTTTTAGGTTGCTTTCCTGCTTTTTTTACCTCAGCTTTTACCTCGTTATCGTTCATTATGATTCCTGTTGCTAATGTAAATAGTGCTATCGTTCCCGCTAATGTTAGTCCCATTATTTTTTTTCGAAGAGTAGTCATTGTGGTTCCTCCATAGGTCGTTTTCGATATCCAAATCTAACGTTCGTATGTAAACAAGATTTATTATTAGTAGTACCCTATTGCAACGAAACTAACAATAACTATGGAGTCAAAAAGTTAAATTTAAGCTACTTACTCAGCAATCGCTTCTCCTCATATAAAACCTCTGTGCACCCTTAGTTGTACGGTCTTTCTTATAAAAAGAATCTTCTTTTTATTTTATGGGAAACATTTAAAAAAGGATGGTGGGGACATGACAATTGATCGAGTTTGTACAATTGGGCCAGCGAGTAATAATGAAGAAACGTTAGCGCAGTTAATAAACAATGGTATGAAAATTGTTCGGTTAAATTTATCACATGGTACGCATGAAAGTCATAAAGACATCATGCGTTTAGTAAAATCGTTAGACGATTCTATTAAAATTCTAGGGGATGTACAAGGTCCTAAAATAAGATTGGGTGAAATGAAAGAAGAACAAATTACACTTGAAGCAGGAGAGTTATTTACTTTACATACCAATCCAGTTCAAGGGAATAAAGAAGAAGCAAGTGTTGATTATGTGGGGATTGCGAATGACGTGAAAGTTGGAAGTAGAATTCTTATTAATGATGGAGAAGTTGAGTTAATCGTTGAAAAGATAAGTTCGGAAAAAATAGAAACGAGAATAAAAACAGGAGGCAATATTTTCTCTCATAAAGGGGTGAACTTACCAGGTACAATTGTTAGTTTGCCAGCTATTACGGAGAAAGATAAAAAAGATATTCAATTTCTTCTAGAAGAGGAAGTTGATTTTATTGCGTGTTCTTTCGTTCGAAAACCTAGTCATATAAAGGAAATACGAAGTTTTATACATGAACATAAAGAAACATCTCCTAATTTAATTGCAAAAATAGAAACGATGGAAGCAATCGAGAATTTTCAAGACATATGCAACGAAGCGGATGGCATTATGATCGCAAGGGGAGATTTAGGTGTGGAATTACCGTATCAATTTATTCCACTGTTACAAAAAATGATGATTCGTGAATGTAATCGAACGAATACATATGTCATTACAGCGACACAAATGCTTCAATCTATGGTAGATCATTCTATTCCTACAAGAGCTGAGGTGACAGATGTATTTCAAGCTGTATTGGACGGGACGAATGCTGTTATGCTTTCTGCTGAAAGTGCGTCAGGGGAGCATCCAATCGAAAGTGTGAAAACGTTACGTCTCGTTTCGGAATTCGCTGAGCATGTGAAAAAAGATGGGCCTTTTGCGATGAAAGATGTACTGGAATTGCTGCATAAGTCTCTTTAGTTTATATAGAAGGATTTATCTCTCATCCTAAAAACGTACGGAAAGGAATCAGGATAGGAGGTGCTATTTTAGTATTTACTTACAGATTGAAAGGTGGCATTCCAGCTGCCTATATGAAAGAATCATTATGGGACATGGAGGTCTTTCGGAAATCTAAAGAAGGATTTTAAATTAATTAATCCAATTATCTCATTTAAAATATGTTCATTCCTATTCATAAATGATATCCTTATAGTTGAATACTTTTGCTGAATCAGCAAAAATTTGTTGTTCTTTCTGTATGAATTCAACTTTTTTATGGAAAGATATGTTAGTAAGTGTGCAATTTGAACGTTTTATTTTTTAGAGTATGATAGGAGGAGAATGAATATGGAAGCAATTGAAGTAGGCGAAATTTTTAGTCTTACCGATGAGAATAATGAAGAACAGGAAGTTGAAGTGCTTGGAGCGATGGATGTCGAAGGTGCAGAATACATTGCGGTTGCCTTTGTAGAAGACATTCAAACAGAAACTGAGGAAGACATTGATATCTTCTTTTTAAAAATAGAAGAAGATAATGAATTCTCATACATAGAGAATGACGAGGAATTTGAAAAAGTATCTGCGGCGTTCGAGAAGATTATGGACGAGCAAGAACAAGAATAATAATAAAAAGAGTTAGACAAAAAGAGGGAGATGCATATTTGCCCTCTTTTTTTATATGGTTGAAAATCATATTTATATCAATCGATAATTATATTATGTAAACTAAATGGTTTTTAATCCCGCTATTTGTGGGCAGTAAAACTCCCACCTCAAAATTCGGCTGGAGCAAAGAAGTTAGGTGGGAGATCAACTGCCCGTAAAAGCCCGATTGGTGAAGGCTAATAATCAGTGGGGGATGAACAACCCCCCACTGATTATAGTTTCACTTTATTTCTTCACTAGAAAAACCACCCAAATGAGGGTGGCGCTTATTATATATAGTTATTAAATGTGTTATTTTCCAAGGAAGAGAGGGGAATCTTCACTTCAGTACCTTCCTTCATATTACGCAATACAACTGTTTCTGTAGATAGTTCCTCTTCGCCAATAATAAGTACATACGGGATATTTTCTTTATTTGCATAATTAAGGGCACGTTTCAATTTACGTCCGGCTAGTTCAAGTTCGATTTTTAAGGAAGTAGTAGAACGCAATTGCTGGGCAATTTGTAAGCATTGTAATTCTGTCCCGAGTGGAATGATAAAAAGATCTGCTGTAGATGATGTTGTTGCTTTCTGTGATAGAGCTGTATAAATGACATCTAATCCGAATGAAATACCGACTGTTGGATAGTTCATATTATCACCACGGAATGCTCCGATAATATTATCGTATCGACCACCGCTACCGATGCTAGATGTAATCGTGCCATCTTTTAGAAAGATTTCATACACAGTGCCTGTATACATCGTGAGTCCTCTTGCTAAAAATGGATTGAATATCGTATTTTCATTTATTCCGAGAGCGAGTAAGTATTGCTGTAATTGTTGCAATTCGTTTACTCCATCGTCAACAAGTGTATTATTGAAAGTGTCTTTAAAGTCGGCAATAGTAAGTTTTAGGCAAGATAAAACAGTATTACATATTGTATCGGCCATTTCTACGGTAATCCCGCGCTCCAATACATCTTTTCGTACACCATCAATCCCAATCTTTTCGATTTTGTCTAATGATAAAATTACGTCACTCGTTAGTTCAGTAGGGATGTTAATCGCCTGAAGAATACCGTTTAACAATTTTCGGTTATTATATTGTATCGTTACTTCTAAGTTTAACGTTCGGAATAGTTCAAACGCCATGCTCATGAGTTCAGCTTCTGCCATGACAGATTCTACACCAACTATATCAACATCGCATTGAATGAACTCACGGAATCTTCCTTGTTTAATTGGCCCATCTCGAAATACTTTACCAATTTCATAGCGTTTAAAGGGTAGGCGGATGTTCGGATTCATCGCCACGACTTTTGCGAATGGAATTGTTAAATCATAACGTAAGGCAAGATCGCGTTTTCCTTGATCCTTAAGTGTATATATTTCTTTTAAAATTTCATCGCCACCACCGTACTTGTAAGACATAAGCTCATACATATTTAACGTTGATGTCTCTAACGGTTTACAGCCATAACGTTCAAACGTATCTTCACATGCTCTTTTAATTTTGTTTCGCAATACTTGCTCCTCTGGTAAATAGTCTTTTGTCCCTTTTACATTTTTCATTTCCACTATAATCACTCCTCTTTTAAATTAAAAAAAGCTATGCAGGTATAAAAATACCCACATAGCTTTATGAACGCTTCGTGGGTCAACAGGAAAAGCCCTGTACCCACGAAGAAAAATTTTTCTTCGGATACACGGCGTTACGTATGATGATGAAGTTGGAAAGAAGTATTGAAAGTCCACATATGAAATCTCTCCTTAATAAGTTTTTTTCAAAGTATAACAGATGATTTTCGAAATATCAATATTTTCAGTTTTAAAGGAAAGCCTTTTAATTCCACAGTAGCTACAAGATATCTTCTGTTCGTGCCATTTTTACCGCCTCTTCACGATTGCTGACACCTAGCTTTGAATAGAGATTTGAACAGTAATTACGGATCGTTCCTTCAGATAAAAATAGCTTAGCAGCAATAGATTTATAGCGTAATCCTTTTGATAGATGCTCTAAAATTTCCATTTCGCGTTTTGTAAGTCCGTACGGGTAAGTTTGTTTAGTCGATCCGATTTTTTCCAATTGCTCACGTTGAAGTTTCATTTCCTCGAAAACTCGTGTAGCAACCGATTGATCGATCCAAGTCCCACCATTATAAATAAGCTTCAAGGCTTCCTTCATTTCTTGTGGATGAATAGACTTCAACATGTAACCTTCAGCCCCATGCTCTAGTGCAGTTGCTGCTTGTAAGGAATCTTCAAATGTTGTCATAAGAACAATTTTCATATTAGGCCAACGTCGCTTCATTTCTAGTAAAGCTTCAATACCATTCATTTCTGGCATTTGAATGTCCATTAGTACAATGCCAGGCTGTAATTGTTCACATAGTTTTAAAGCTTCAGCTCCATCGTGTGCTTTACCAACAACAGTAAAATCAGTGTGATGCTCTAAAATTTGCTCTAAACTATTTGTAATGAGTTCCTGATCATCAACGACCAATAAGCGAATTATGTTATGTACAAACTCTGTTTGTAATGGAATATTACAAACGATGAATGTTCCTTGCTCAGTACTAGAATGAACAGATAATGTACCGTGAAATTGTTCAAGTCGTTCTTTCATTCCGCTGAGGCCAAAGCCAAATTGAATTTCTTCCATTCCAATACCGTTATCTTCAATTTGCAATCGAAGTTGTTGTCCGTCGAAATGCAGTTGAACGGATATGGCGCTCGCTTTACCGTGCCGAACAGCGTTTGTTAACGACTCCTGAAGACAACGATATAGGCAGAAATTCACTTTTTGCATCACAAGAGTTTCATTGCCAATCGTACGAAATGTAACGGTTGTACCTGTAGATTTTATAAATTCTTCTGTTAATTGTTGCAGTGATTCACTTAATGAATTACTAAGTGGATTATGAGATAGCTCGTGTAGATGCTTTCGAATGTCATCTAGACTATGCTGAGCAATGCTGATAAGTGAATCAATTCTTTCAAACTGTGAATTCGGTACTGATGATTTTAGTGATGTGACGCCAGCGATGAGAGAAGTAAGTGTATGACCAATTGTGTCATGTAGCTCATGTGACAATCGATTACGCTCTTCTATGAGAGTAAGCTCTTCAATCCTTTTAATATGTTGTTCTAATAGTAGTTTTTGCTCTTCAATAATTCGAGATTGTTTATGATACTGAATTAATATATTAAAAGAAACGCCAATGGCAAAACCGATACTACAACTAACAATCATTTCGTATGGCGACCGCCCGGCAATCAAGGCGTTCAATAATGGGAATACAAATCCACAAAAAATACCGCTCCATATATAATTATTTTGATTACTACATAGGCCAATAGTGATTACGAGTAAAATGAAAGGCCAAAGTAAATTTGGGGCTACGGATGCTAAATAAAGATAAAAACAACCTGCGGTGATAATATCGAATGCAGGGTACCATTTTGTTTTCTTATATCGAATAATTAATGGTACAAGGTAAACGACAAAAGCGAGAGCAAGTACGATTATACTTGACGTATGAATGAATGATGGAAACATAAAATTAGTACCGATGATAATGAATAGCCAAAACGTTCGTACTAATATAAATATCCAATCATACCAAAACCATTTTTTTGTGAATGAGAACATAAATTATGCACCTACTTATATTTTAAGGTTAATTATCTAATGATTCAGATTCATCATGTAACATATCTTTTAAATCGTCAATAGAAAGACAGACAACAAAGCATGTCATATGAAGCAGTTGACAGTTTATCACATGTTTTATGTGACAGAGGTGTACATAGTGTCACGAGTAAATTAAAGCATTTTGTCACTATGTTATTTAACAATATTGAAGTTAAGGTGAGGGAGTGAGGCAACAGAAAAATTCAAAATAATAGGAGCGATGTATAATGAAGTTATTTTTCTTAAAAAAAGGAACGGCCCTTACTTTAACAGGGACTATATTGGTTGGAGCGTTAGCGATACCTTCTCATGGAAACATACATGCGGTAAACAAAAAGATATCAACTGAGCAAGTTGTCGATAAAGCTGCCGATACAAAAAATATTCCAGGAGTCATTGTTACTGTGAAAAATGGAGAAGCTAGTTGGTCATATGCTTCTGGTGAAGCAAATATTGAGAGGAATCATAAGGTAGATGCTGACTCTGCTTTCAGGATCGGGAGCACAACGAAGACGTTTGTAGCTACAGTTGCATTGCAGCTTGCTGGAGAGAAGAAACTAAGTCTAGATGATACGGTAGAGAAATGGTTGCCGGGACTTATAAAAGGGAAAGGCTATGATGGTAACAAAATTACGATTCGTCAATTATTAAATCATACAAGCGGAATTGCAGATTACTTGACTCCAAATCTTAAAGCGAAATTAATAGAGAATCCAAGTAAGAATTATAGACCGGAACAATTAATTTCCCGTGCCTTAGAATTAGAACCGGTAAAAGGCTGGTCATACTCGAATACGAATATGGTTATTGTAGGATTGATTATTCAGAAGATAACAGGGGAATCATATACCGAGCAGATAAAAAAACGAATTATTGAACCTCTTAGTTTAAAAGAAACAGTCCTTCCTGGAAGTTCGATGGATATTCCGAAAAAAAATGCCCGTGGCTACTTGAATACGGGAGATAAATTAGTAGATATTACTTTGTTTAATCCATCAGTTGCTAATGCTAGTGGTGAAATGATTTCGACAGGAGAAAATATGACAACGTTCTTCCGTGCCTTATTAAGTGGTAAACTACTGACACCGGAGATACAGAAGGAAATGGTGACTAACACAGTTGATACCCCATTAGGAAAGTATGGGCTTGGCATTCACGCAACAAAATTGCCAGACGGTACTGAAGTATGGGGACATGGTGGTGGTATTCCTGGTTTTACTAACTTTGCTGGTGGAACGGAAAATGGTCAACATGTTATCTCGATAAACATTAATGTATTAGGAGCAGAAAAACAGATTAACAATATATTAGCTTCAGAATTTGCAGAAAAATCAAAAAAGGAACCTGCGGATAAGGAAAAGAAAAGTAAGCATAGAGAAGAAGTAAAATACGTAATGGATCGAGTAGTAACGAATAAAAAAATCCCAAGTGTTATAGCTGGCGGATTAAAGGATGGAAAGCGGTGGTCTTATGCTACAGGGACGGCAAGTTATGAAATACCACGCCCAGTGGAACCGAATTTTTCATTCCGTATCGGAAGTATCACTAAGGCATTCACAGCTTCTGTTGTACTGCAATTGGCTGAAGAGAAACAATTAAACCTTGATGATTCAGTCGAAAAATGGTTGCCAGGAGTCGTACAGGGTAACGGATATGATGGAAATAAAATTACAATTCGTCAGTTGTTGAATCATACAAGTGGAATTGCAACCAATATAGATAAGGATATGCGAGATCTTACACTGCCCCAAAACCCATTTCGGTACTATAGTACCGATGAACTTATCAGTTTAGCGCTTGCAAAGCCGCCTGTATTTGCACCAGGGGAGGGCTGGGACTATTCGAACACAAATACTGTTATAGCTGGGAAGATTATTCAAAAGGTAACAGGAGATACGTATGCGGAGCAAATTAGAAAAAGATTCATTGAGCCACTGGGGTTAAAAGAGACATTCGTAATGGAAGCAAGTCCGCACATACCAGGTGAACATGCTACAGGATATAGTATGGATAGATCGGGTCGTTTATATGATTTGACAGAAATAAATCAGTCATGGGCGAATGCAGCTGGAGATATGGTTTCAACAGTGAAAGATTTGACTACCTTCTTCAGTGCACTGTTGGGTGGAAAGCTTCTAAATCAAGAGCTAATGGATCAGATGTTCAAAACAGTAGATTCACCTATAGGTAAGGTTGGACTAGGAATTTATGAAGAAAAAACACCGGACGGACAATCATATTGGGGGCATGCTGGTGGGACTTATGGATTTGAAACGAGGGTCGGTGGACCTATTGGAGGAGAGCATATTTTAGTAACTGCTATCAATGCAGTAGGTCCAGAGGTTATTGAGGGGAGGGATAAAATATTTAATAAGGAGTTTGGACGTTAAATGTAAAACCGACATCAAGCCTTTTATTTGAAGGTGAGAGTCGGTTTTCTTTTTGCTCTCTTAGTACCTTTAAGTTGAGGATGAATAATTAAAGTTTTACTTTAAATTGAACAATATGTGAAGTTTTGTAGGAGAATTTGAAAAAGGTGTATAATAAAAGGAAAATTAATGATGTGAAATAAATTTCTATGTATTAAAAGGAGAAGCTCATGAAAAAAGATAAAACAAATGCGATGCGAATATTAGATAAAGAAAAAATTGAATATTCCATGATGTCATACGATCCAAACGATGGGAAAATTGATGGCGTATCAGTTGCTGGGAAAATTGGTAGAGAAGTGAGAGAGGTATATAAAACGCTTGTCGCTCAAGGGAATAGTAAAGATTATCATGTTTTTATAATCCCAGTAGATGAGGAACTAAATTTAAAAGCAGCTGCAAAAGCAGTCGGTGAAAAAAAGATAGAAATGATTCCTGTTAAAGATATTACGAAAGTGTCAGGGTATATTCGCGGTGGTTGTTCACCAGTAGGAATGAAGAAGTTATTTTCTACATGTATTGATGTGAGTGCCCAATCGCTTGAAACGATCATTGTAAGTGGCGGGAAAATTGGCGTGCAAATTGAGCTGAAAGTTGATGACTTGGCGAAAGTGACGAGAGCGCAGTTTGGTGAAGTAACGAAGTAAATATACATAGGGAAAGAAGTCCTAGTTTTATTAAATTCAGATAATAATTTATAGGATAGTTAGTCCATTATGAGGGCGGATTATCCTTTTTTATTTACATAATGAATGAAATGAAAAGAGATTGAATTTTTAGTTTAATCAGTATAATATGGATGTGTAATTTTAATCATTTGTTTGGCTTTAGGAGGAGTACAATGCCTCGTTGCAAGGACTTTAAATAAACAAGCAGAGTTACTCTTAAAGATAGACAAAGGACGGGAGAGTGTTTTAATGAGGGTTCAAGAAATATCCATAAGAAAGCACATATTGGGGGATGCCAGTATTTTGGAAAACCCCCACGCTAAGAGCATGCAAGATTTTATACAGTTTTTTGGCTAATCCAGTAACAAACAAGAGCCCTAAAACCATGCCAGGATAGGAATGTATAAAAAAATGTATAGATTCATAGAACTAAAAAGAAGGTTCCCTTGTGAGAGCAGGGTTATCCTTTTTCCTTGCTACCGATAATGAGATGTTACGTTAACTGATCATGTATACAATATGCAACTAAAATCAAACAACATATCACCTCTCTCAAATGGTAAAATTGGGAAAAGGGATATTCTAAATAATACCTTTAGAAACCACTATTTATCACATAGAAGTTACCGAAAAAAGAGATGAAAAAGAAAAAAAGTAAGAGGGGGGCATAAGTGAAATATATTAATGGATTGTACATATCACTTATATTGATGATGTTCATTAATTTACTTAATATTACAATGTTTGATAATAAATACTCAGGGATAACAATGTATATCTCTTCCGTTATATTCACAATTGGAAGCGCATTTTTCATAAATGCAAAACGACTTAAAATTAGTGAGAAAAAATAAAACCTCTTGCAACTCAAAATCACTTAAGTCCTTCAGTTAAATAATCTGAAGGACTTTTAATAGTTTTCTAAATACATTGAGTCCCGATAATAGGACGTTATGTTAATTAGGGATGTATGGAATGTACATGTCACTTTTTATATCTACAACATGATATACTGGGAAAAAAGGGAAAGAAGTGATTGGATTGAAGATTAAAACATATATGTTAAACGCCTTCACTAAAAATACAAAAGGTGGGAATCCAGCTGGGGTTGTTTTAGACACAAAGGATCTTACAACAAAAGATATGCAAGCTATTGCAAACAAACTAAATTTCTCCGAAACTGCCTTTGTACTTCCTTCTGTAAATTCAGATTACGAAATTAAATATTTTACACCAAATGAAGAAGTTGCTATATGTGGACATGCTACAATTGCTACTTTTTCCTTATTAGCCCAAATGAAAGAAATAAATTCAAAAGTGTATACAATAAAGACTAAAGCGGGGATGCTTAACGTAAAAATTGACGAAAATAAAATGATATCTTTACAACAAAATCTCCCTAATTTCCTTACAACACTTCCTTGTAAAGAAATTATTGAATCTTTAAATCTAGATGAAGAACAACTAATACCTGATATGCCTATTCAAATCGTATCTACAGGTTTACACGATATTATTATACCTGTCAGAAAACTTTCAGACCTGTTAAAGATTATTCCTGATATGAAGAGGATTGCTGAAATAAGTAAGAAATATAATGTAATTGGTTATCATGTATTTACACTGGAAACACTATATAATTCTACAGCTCATTGCAGAAACTTTGCACCTTTGTTTAATGTTCCAGAAGAAAGTGCCACTGGTACATCAAATGCAGCACTAGCATGTTATTTAATAAAACAAAATAAAAATTTAAAAAAACATAATACCTTCACTTTTGAGCAAGGATATGTAATGGATCAGCCTTCAGAGATTATTGTAAATGTATCAACTGATTTTAATAATATTACAGATGTTCACGTAGGAGGCTTTACTTCTAATTTTCAAGAAAAATATATTATTATTTAAGAAAAATACCTTCCACTTTCGGAAATTATGTAAATAAGCTGTTCACTGGATTCTCATAGAAAACTGTGGTGAGATGAAATTTTTGATTTTGAAGCACTTCAAAATCTTAGCTAGATGGCTATGTATCGGTACCCCACAATAAAAAGGCAGGAACATATTAAATATGTTCCTGCCTTTGGTTTTATCCCGCATTAACGGGCAGTAAGACCCCCACCTCAAAATTCAGCGGAAGTAAAGAAGTTAGGTGGGGGATCAACTGCCCGTAAAAGCCCGATTGGTGAAGGCTAATAATCAGTGTGGGATGAACAAAACCCCCACTGATTAAAGTTTCACTTTATTAAGTTTAATATCTATGACCTAAATATAATAAAATTTGGAGCTTCTTTTATTTTAGAGAGATGTTTCCTAACAGTTGATTTTGTTAACGAAAGTCGACTCTAAATCCATATTCTGTATAGAATATAGTACATATAATAAAAGTATGAGGTGATACAGTGAGAGAGATTCATATTCATAAAATCATTGCGGATAAGAGAAAAGAAAAGGGAATTACACAGGAAGAGTTAGCGGCGTATATCGGTATTACGAAGGCATCTGTTTCCAAATGGGAGACGGGGCAGAGTTATCCGGATATTACATTTTTACCACTGTTAGCATCGTACTTTAACATAAGTATAGATGAATTAATCTGTTATACACCACAAATGGAACAGGAAGATATTAAAAATTTATATCATAGACTAGCGGAAGCTTTTAGTGAAGAACCGTTTGATGAAGTAATGATGGAGTGCAGAGAAATGATTAAAAAATATTATTCTTGTTTTCCATTATTACTTCAAATGGGGCTACTTTTTATTAACCACCATATGTTAACAGAGGATACGGATAAAAGAACTGAAATTTTAGAAGAGGCAATGTATCTCTTTAGCCGAGTGCAGGAAGAAAGTGAAGATGTTTCTCTTGTGAAAGAGGCGGTATCGTTTCAAGCAACTTGCTATCTTATACTCAATAGACCAAATGAGGTGCTTCAATTACTTGGTGAAACGATACGTCCGAACTTTCCAGAGGAAGATCTAATCGCGAAGGCGTATCAAATGCTTGGAAATACTGAGAAGGCGAATGAAATGATGCAAATTAGTATGTATCAACATTTAATACAACTCGTTGCGACAATACCGAATTATGTAGTAGTAAATGCCTCAAACGCTGAAAAGGTAGAGGTAATTTTAAATAGAGCTTTCATGTTAATAGACATGTATGAAATAGAAAAACTACATCCTAATATGACTTTAAAAGTATACTATGCTGCTGCACAAGTATATTGCATGCAAGAAAATTTTGAAGGTTCATTAGAAATGCTACGGAAATATGCAGCTGTTTGTACGGATAGCTTCACAGTAAATAGTCTGCATTTACACGGCGATTCATATTTTGATGCGATTGATGGATGGTTTGCAGAATTTCCGCTTGGCGCTAAAACGGTTAGAAATGAGGATATTATAAAGCGAAGCATGCTACAAGGTATTGCAGAGAACCCAATTTTCGCATCGATGAAAGATGTAAGAGAGTACAAAAATATAATAGCGAGTTTGAAGTTTAAATTGGATATAAAAGAATAGAGGGAGGATAAATATAATGACTTTTGATGAATATGAAGTATCGATAAATAGTGAATTTACTTTGTGCGGTACGATTACAAAGCCAAAAGCTGACGGGAAGTATGCAGCGGCTATCATTATCGCTGGATCTGGAGAAGTTGATCGTGATGGAACGATAGTACCACTGAATATGAAAGGGAATATGTATAAAGACTTGGCACATCTGATTACAAACCTCGGAGTAGTTACATTACGTTTTGATAAACGTGGTGTTGGAGCAAGTAGGGGTGAATTTATGAAAGCTGGGATGTGGGATTTAGTATCCGATATAGAAGCTGTTATTGCGTATTTGAAAGAGCAACCATTTGTTGATCCGGAAAATATCATTTTAGCTGGTCATAGTGAAGGGTGTATGTTAGCGACTGTAGTAAACGCAAGAACGCCAGTTAATGGACTCATACTTCTTACAGGAGCTGCGGAATCGCTAGAAGAAGCTACTAAAAGACAAAGAGAGATTATTTATAAAGAGTTAAAAGAGCAAAAAGGAATAAAAGGAAAATTAATGCGTCTTCTCAATATTGAGAAACGGGGAGAAAAGCAGGCGCAAAAAGTAACAGAGAAAATGATAAACTCCAAAAAAGATATTGTTAAAATTGGTTTTAAGCCAATGAATGCAAAATGGCTTAGAGAGCATTTTCAGCATGACATTTATAAAGATTTAATGAAAGTAAAATGTCCACTACTAGCAATTGCTGGTGATAAAGACTTTCAGACAGATCCTGAAAAAGCGAAGCGAATTGGTGATTATGTTAAAGGTGATTCCGAAGTACATGTAATAAAAAATATGGATCATACGTTAAAATATTTTGAAGGTGATTTTAAAGCGTTAGAATTTAAAAAGATTTATGCGGAAGGTGCAGATAAGCCGCTTCATCCGAAGCTGGAAGAAATTATTGTGAATTGGATGGATGCGAATTTTACTTCGCAATATGCGGGCAGTAAGACTCGCAGCTCAATATTAGGCGAAGGTGAGGAAGTTGGAAGGGAGAGTAATTGTCCGTAAAAGATCGGTGGTTGTAGGTTAATCTAGTTTAGCATAGGGATTATAAGTTTTTTATCGTCGTTTCCCATTTAAGAATGATAAACCCTAACTATTTAAGTTGTAAAAACGAACATTTTTATTCTTTTTATCAAAAATGTTCACTTTTAGATTGCGTATAAACTAAAAGTTTGTTATATTACCAATATAATAATTTTAAATAACATCACTCGTATATACTCGGTAATATGGTCCGAGCGTTTCTACCTAGTTCCCAATGAAAGAACTGGACTACGGGTTAAAGTATTCGGTCGTGTGGTGTAGTGAGCCGCTACCGTTCTATAATTTAGCAATGGCCTCATCTTTTGCTTAATTAACTTTGACTACCGTAGTTCTAGAAAGTAGAGATTTTTCTACAATTTCTAGAGCTTTTTTCTTTGGACCAAAACCTCGAGTATAGAAAACAACAAGAGAAAGAGGAGAGATTATTTATGAAGAAAAATCTGTTGAAAAAATATGGTGCCCTAGCAACTACTATCGCATTATCATTCTCAATACTTGCAGGATGTAATGCTAGTTCAAAACAAGTAGCTGAGGCAAAAAGCACTCAAAACCCTATCTTAATTCAAGGCCCAATGCCAATAGAAGCTGAAAAATTTGCAAAAAGGTTAAAAAATGTGAAAGAAGAAAAATCTGGGAGTTTCGTATTTTATAAAGGAACTGTAGACAATTATCCTGTAATCGTTGCGAAAACAGGTAAAGGAATGGAAAATACAGCAGCCGCTACAGCAGTGGCTATTGAAAAATATAAGCCTATAGCAATTATTAACCAAGGAACATCAGGTGGACATGATCCTAATTTAAACGTATTTGATATTGTTTTAGGAAAACAAGTCGCGAATATAGGGTCATTAAAAACAACAAATATGGATGAGAACCAAGGGATTGAACCGGCAAAATGGATATCTATGGACTTAATGGCTTCTGAAGGAAGTGCAGGAGAAGATCCAAATGCTGAGAAAATCCGATACTATGAGGGAGATAAGGATTTACTTGCAGCAGCTAATGCAGTGAAAGATAAATATACAAAAGGTAAAGTGGTGGAAGGTACTATAGGTTCAGCAGACGTTTGGAATAATGAAGTTGATAGAATTAAGTGGTTCCATACAAAATACGGTACATCTGTAGAAGAAATGGAAGGCGCTGCCGCAGCGCAAATCGCAAAAGCTTATGACGTACCATTCTTAGGAATTCGAGTATTATCTAACAATAAAACAAACGGCGGAAAATACAACCCGAATACAGCAGCGGCAAATCAAGAATATGTATATGAAGTAGTTAAAAAGTATATAGATTCGATGCCGAATAAATAAAGTGAAACTATAATCAGTGGGGGTTTTGTTCATCCCCCACTGATTATTAGCCTTCACCAATCGGGCGTTTACGGGCAATTGATCTCCCACCTAACTTCTTTGCTCCAGACGAATTTTGAGGTGGGAGTCTTACTGCCCGTTAATGCGGGGTAAAGGTAGTTCAATTCTTAACATAAACGTCAAATAACTCAAAAATATACGACAAAAGTTGTATATCTTTGATTACTTGACGTTTCTTTCATTTTTCGTAGTGCTAGTCTATTTACTGGAGTGATTAGACCTGTTTAATAAAGCAATTTGATCTTCTTATCTCTCATTCTCATATAACTTTCACCGCACATACAAATTGTTGCAATATTAGACAGGGAAACGAAAAAAATCCAAGAATATGTAATGTAAAAGGAAAAGAAAAGAGGGAAAGAGATGTGGAAAACTACGGATCTATGTGATGAATTTGAAAAGGAATTACAAATATGTCGCCAGTCTTTTCGGTCTTTCGGGAAGAAAAAACAATTCTATGGGAAAATCGCAACGGTAAAAGTGAAGGATGATAATGTACTAGTAAAAGAGGGGTTACAAACACTACCGGAAGGTACAGTATTAGTTGTTGATGGCGGAGCTTCTAAAAATTGTGCGTTACTCGGTGATAATTTGGCAGCTATTGCGGAAGAGAGAAACTTAGCAGGAATTATTGTAAATGGGTATGTTCGTGATTCTAGTGAATTAAAAAATATTAATATTGGTATTGTAGCGTTAGGGACAATGCCAAATAGAAGTGTAAAAGAAGGAAAAGGAGAGCAAAATATTTCATTGCAATTTGGTGAAGTTGAATGGAAACCGAATGAATATGTTTATGTAGATGAAGATGGAATTATTGTTAGTGATAAAAGCTTACATAGTGAGGGATGACTTCTATTAATGGAAGGCTATTAAGCTATTATTCTTAGAAAATAAATCCGATAAAGCATGGACAAAATTCTTTGTCAATAGTAAAATAATACAGAATTTAAAAATTACAGAATGTATAGGTTTATCGATTTACGATAAAGTGAAACTTTAATCAGTGGGGATTTTGTTCATCCCCACTGATTATTAGCCTTCACCAATCGGGCATTTACGGGCAGTTGATCCCCACCTAACTTCTTTGCTTTCGCTGAATTTGAGGTGGGGGTCTTACTGCTCGGCGAATAGCGGGATAACTTGAAAAGGGAGTAAATTTTGCCTAGAAAAGTGAATGTTATCACAATGGTGCGTTCATAAACGAAATTATTTTTCCTATACAAATATAGCCGCGAATAATGTGGGTAGGAGGTGTTGTACATTTTTGTTCGACACTTACAAAAAGAGAGTGTCAACCGCATACCCTTAAAGGGTCTTTTTTTGTGTGAATGTTAGTAAAGGGAGGGAATTTTGGGATGGCAATGTTAAAGAAATGGCTGCTTACATCATTAATGGCAGTGGCACTTGTATTTGTTTCTTTTGCGAATACAGTACATATTGCGTTTGCTGAAGGAAAGACAGCGAAACTTGCAATTATTGGTGAATCACAAAAAGGAATTATGTTATGTCCGAAAGAAGTTTCCATTGAAGATGGAGAAACAGCTTTTAGTTTGCTACAAAAAGTTATGGGTGACAAAGTAACATCTGAAAGTATGTCATTTGGAACGTATATAAAGGGCATCGATGGATTAATGGCCGGAGCAACGAGCGGTTGGTTGTATGATGTAAATGATAAATCTGCAGAAGTTGGTGCGGATAGTTATAAATTAGAGTCTGGGGATGTTGTTGCATTTCGTTACGTTGCAGACTGGAGCAATATGAGTCAACAAACGTTGCAACAAACGTTAGATAAATTTGGCACTTGTAAAACTGTAGAAGAGCCAAAACCAGAAGAACCGAAAACAGAAAAACCAGATGGTAAACCAGAGGAACCGAAAACAGAAAAGCCAGATGGTAAACCAGAAGAACCGAAAACAGAAAAGCCAGATGGTAAGCCAGAAGAACCGAAAACAGAAAAGCCAGATGGTAAGCCAGAAGAACCGAAAACAGAAAAACCAGATGGTAAACCAGAAGATAAAGTAACAGAACAACCAAAGCAAGAGAAAGTCGAAATTCCAGCAGCACAATTAAACGAAGCGATTTCTAAAACATCAGAAAAGATGTTACAAGATGGAATTGGTAGTGATTGGGTTGCGATTGGACTTGCTCGTTCAGGTGTAAATGTTCCGCTTGAAACGAAAATAAACTATGTTAAGCCAGTAGCTGAAAAGGTTAAGAAGCGTTTAAATCGTTTTTCAGCAACAGATTTAGCTAGAACGATTATTATGATGAATGCAATGAATGTTGATCCTACAAAGGTAGAGGGACAAAATTTAGTGCAAAATTTATTTGAATCAGATAAAGTGAATTCCGTTACAGGATACGCATTTACATTACTTGCATTAGATACAAAGAAATATGAGATTCCGGCCGAAGCAAAATGGAATCGAGCTGCTTTAGTACAAGCACTTTTACAAGCGCAGCATACAGACGGTGGCTGGACATATGATAGTTCAAGTAGTAAAGAAAGTGCTAGTAACGTTGATGTAACAAGTATGGTATTAGCAGCATTAGCTCCTTATCAAGATCAAGCAGATGTAAAGCCAGCTATTCAAAAAGCTGTTGATTATTTATACAAGCAGCAGCTAGGTAATGGTGGTTTTGCCGCTGATGGACAAGAGAATTCTAATAGTACTGCACAAGCAATTATTGGACTATCGCTAGTTAAAGATGTAGATCACGATCGTCTTAATAAAGCAGTACAAAATTTAATGTCATACCAGCTTCCAAATGGTGAGTTCAAATGGTTACCAAGTGATCAAAAAGGTAGCGGAATGGCTACAGAGCAAGCATTTTTAGCGTTACTTCAGTTTAAAGATCTTGGGAAATCGATTTATGATTGGTCAAATGTAGTAGAAAATGAAATTGATACGAAACCAATTGTAGAGCCAGAGACAACTGTAGAAGAAAAAGAAGTTGTAGAACAGCCGAAACAACAAGAAGAGTTACAAAAACAACCAAAAGATGAAAATCTAAAAGTTGTTGTAGATAACGAACGAGTTAATAAAGAAACAAACAAGAATAAGAATCAATTACCACAAACAGGAGCATCTTCTCATAGTGCAGCAACACAAGTAGGTATGGGTGTATTATGTATCGCTTCTGCATATGTATTATGGAGACGTAAAGCAGCTTAACAAAAATTAGGAGCAATCATTTGCTCCTAATTTTATTATGAAAGGTGAGGACAGCATGAGTAAGATGAAATGGTTCATTTCTTTAGTTCTTTCATTGGGATTATTAGCCGGATGTGAAGAAACGGCTGTAAAACCTGAGAAGAAGGCAGAACCGAAGCAAGAAGAGCAAAAAGAAGTAGCGAAGCAAGAAGAACAAAAAGATGTACCGAGACTGGAAGAGAAGCAAGCTGAACCGGAACAAAAGCCACAAGAAGAGCAGAAAGATAAACAAGAACAAAAAGTAGAAGAGAAACCGAAAGAAGAAAAAGCGCAGGAACAGCCTGAAGTAAAGAAAGAAGAGGAACCAAAGGAACAGCCTGCTGCAAATAAACAACCGGAACAAAAAGTACAAGAAGAGAAACCTCAGCCGCCGAAAGCGCCAGAAGTAAAAGAAGAAGCAAAGGTTGTTAATCAGCCAAAAGAAACACCAAAGCAGGAGCAAAAGAAAAATCCAGAAGAGAACAATAATCTACCAGCTCCGCCACCACCGGTACCACCACCAGATGTAGTACCAGTGCCAGTACCTAAAGCAAAACAAGTTACTATCTCCGTAAAAGGAAATGAAGGGTACTTATTAGGTGCGAAAAAGGTTGATGTACAAGAAGGCGACACAGTTTACAGTGTGCTCACGGGCACAGGATTAGATGTTGATGCGAGTGGTTCTAAAGGTGATATTTATGTAAAAGGTATTAATGATTTATACGAGAAAGATATTACTGCTACTAGTGGCTGGAAATATCGTGTGAACGGTGCTTTTCCAAACTATAGTGCTGGTGTAGTTAAAGTAAAACCAGGCGATACAATCGAGTGGGTGTTTGTATTAAAATAGGAAAGGATCTTCGGTAAAGGACTATGAAAATAAGCTTTTCTTCTTTACATCCTTTTGTTAATTTTTTCTATTATATTGGGGTGATGATACTATGTATGATGTGTCTTCATCCTCTTTTTTTAATTGGAGCGATTATACTAATAGTAATCTTAAATATAGTACAGGGAAATGGTGAGAAAATCAGAAAGATGCTACCTAGTACTATCGTATTCTTTTTGATGGTTATTTTATTTAATTCTTTATTAACACATAGAGGAGCGACTACGTTATTTTATTTAGGAGATAGCCGGATTAAGCTTGAGGCTTGTATGTATGGACTTGTTATGGGATTATTATTAGTTGCAATTATGTTTACATTTGCTTCTTATAACGATATTATTTCGAGTCATAAATTTTTATATTTGTTTTCAAGAATTTCACCGAAAGTTGCATTGCTAACGATGATTACAGTGCGATTTGTTCCTTTGTTTATTAGGCGGTTAAAGAAAATTACACTCGTCCAAAAAACGAAAGGTGTACAATTAGATTCAGGTTCACTCATTGAGCGTATAAAAAATGGAATGAAATTACTGCAAGTGTTATTAGTTTGTTCGTTAGAAGATGCACTACAAACAGCGGATTCTATGCAAGCTCGTGGATTTGGTGTAACGAAACGTACGACTTATATTCGGTATAGAATGGAAAGACGCGATTGGTACACGCTAAGTTATTTAAGTATTCTATTTATAGCCTCATTCATATTTAGTTATTATGGCGGAGGGAAATTGATCATTTATCCGAAAGTGGAATCAATACTATTCCAGCAATATGATGGAATGATGTTTTTCCTATTTATGATGTTTATTAGTTTACCGATTGTAATGGAAGGAAGGGAATGGATATGGTGGCGCATGCAGAAATAAAAAATTTATCATTTATATATGCTGATGAAAATGAAGAAGCGTTACAGCATATTTCTCTTTCTGTTCAAAAAGGAGAATTTATAGTACTTGCTGGTGGTTCAGGTTCTGGGAAGACAACTTTATTAAAACATTTTAAAAAGGAGTTACTTCCAATTGGCACGCGTTCTGGACATACATATTATGATGGTGCTTTATTAGAAGAAGTACCAAATTTATTATCTGCCCAAGAAATTGGTATGGTGTTTCAAAACCCAGAAAATCAGCTCGTAATGGATACGGTTATTCAAGAATTAGCATTCTCTTTAGAAAATATTGGGTTACCATCACATATTATTCAAAAAAGAATAGCGGAACTCATTAGCTTTTTAGGATTTCAAGATTTGTTACATCAATCTGTTCATACTTTATCTGGTGGTCAAAAACAACTAGTAAATTTAGCAGCAGTATTAGTCATGCAGCCGAAGCTACTATTACTGGATGAACCGACAGCGCAGCTAGATCCGATTGCTGCAAAAGAGTTTTTAGGATTATTAAAACGTATTAATGAAGAACTTGGAATTACGATTATTTTAAGTGAACATCGTTTAGATGAAGTTATACCGCTCGCAACACGCGTTGTTTGTATGGATAATGGCAGAATCATTTATGATGGTACTTCTAAAAGTGTGATAGCGAACATGTGGGAAGTAGAAAAGTTTCGTCCATTCATTCCGCAAATTCCAAGATTGTTTTTAGAGTGGAATGTGAAAGAGATTCCATTTACAGTGCGAGAGGCACAAATGAAAATGAATGATTTTTCAGCGATATCATATAGGAATGGGCAAGTAGAACAATGGGAAAAGCAAGAAGTAATTTTAAGTGCAGAACATATATCTTTTCAATATGAAAAAAGTAGTCCACTTATTTTACGCGATTTAACAGTGAACATCGAAAAGGGAAAATGGACAGCTCTAGTTGGGAAAAACGGAACCGGGAAGTCTACGCTGTTAACGATTTTAGCAGGATTACAAAAAGCTAGAAGAGGTAAGGTAAAGTGGAATGGAAAAATGATACATAAAATTGATTCGAAAGAACGATTTAAAAGTATAGGGTACGTATCACAACACCCGTATTATCATTTTACATTTGGTACAGTGTGGGAAGAAGTGTATGAACGTGCAAGTGAATTATACGGAGAACAAGGAAAAGAAATAGCAGAAAATATGCTAAAACAGTTTTGGTTATATTCGCTTAAAGAACGTCATCCGCATGATTGTAGCGGCGGGGAACAACAACTACTTGCATTATGTACAACGTTATTATCAAAGCCAACTTTATTATTACTGGATGAGCCGACAAAGGGATTAGATCCATGGAAAAAGGAAAGAGTAGGAGAGCTATTTAAACAGTTGCAAAAAGAAGGTACAACAATTGTAATGGCAACGCATGATATTGAGTTTGCAGCGAAATACGTTGATCAGTGCATGATGTTATTTGACGGGAAAGTCATTATGAATGATGCACCGAAAGAGTTCTTTAGTGGTAACTTCTTTTATACAACATCTATTAATCGATTCATCCGTAGAGAGTTGCCATTTGCATTAACGTGGGAGGATGTGTACGAAGCGTGTCCAAACGATATGTTGCATTCATAATATTTATTTTTGCTGTTGTAATATGTACACTACTCTTTACGACTTTTATTATGGACGGGTATTACATGGTAAGTAGTTTGTTTTTATTAGCTGTCATTATGTTACCTTTCTATGTTCGTTTTGAAAGGAAGGCGTTTGTTTCACGTGAAATTGTTATCGTTGCTGTGTTAGCGGCGATTGCAGCGGTTAGCCGGGTACCATTTTCTATTTTACCAAGTGTACAACCGACTTCTTTTGTCATTATCGTTTCTGCAATTGTTTTTGGAAGTGAAACTGGCTTTATGATTGGGGCAACGGCTGCCATTGTATCTAATATTTTTTTAGGACAAGGTCCGTGGACTCCGTGGCAAATGTTCTCTTGGGGTATGATCGGGTTTATAGCTGGACTATTACGTAATACATTTTTAATGAAAAAACTGTGGGGAAGACTGTTGTACGGATTTGCCGTTGGATTTCTATTTGGCTGGATTATGAATTTTTGGGGTCTGCTTGGTTTTATACAGGAAGCAACGTGGGAAACAGTTATTGCTTACTATGTCGCAAGTTTTTCTTTCGATCTTAGTCATGCGATATCGAATGTTATTTTCCTTCTGCTATTTAGTACGTCATGGATTACGATCCTCACAAGATTTAAAAAGAAATACGGTATATTAGATGAGCATAAGGTGACATAGAAAAGCATACTCATATAAGGTAGGGTCGCGACTTACATATTCGTTTGCCTCTTTCATGCTTCTTACATATTGTAAGAAGCATTTTTTATTGTCAAAAAATAGATTCAATATATATCCGTTATTATATGAAATTATTTGTATAATAGTAGGTGAGAATTATTTTCAAGAGGGAGGTGTATAGTTAATGAAGTTAGTTATTCCGAAGCAACATGGAGCATGGGCGATGCTTGTCATACCATTTCTATTAAGTGTATTACTTGGTAAACCTACTTTTTATCATATCCCACTGTTTTTAGCCTGGTTTTTTATCTATCTAGCCACTTATCCATTTCTCATGTACATAAGGCAAAGACGAAAAAAAGAATTTCTACACGCTGCAATTGTTTATTTTATCATTGCATTTGTATTTGGGATGATTTCTTTATTATATGAATGGCGAATTCTTTTATTCGCAGTATTAATGATTCCATTGTTTATTGTAAATATGCATTACGCTCGTCGGAAAGATGAACGAGCATTACTAAATGATGTTTGTGCGATTATAGTGTTTTGTATAGGTGGTTTAATCAGTTATTATTTCTCCATGAAATTCATAGATAAAACAGCATTATTCATTGCGCTTATTTCATTTCTATATTTTTTAGGAAGTACGGTTTATGTGAAAACGATGATTCGTGAAAAAAACAATCCGAAGTATCGTTTTATATCTTGGGGATACCATATTGTATTAACGGTAATTGTATTTGCTATAAATCCATGGTGTTCACTCATATTTGTACCAAGTGTAATTCGGGCCATTATGTTGTATGGCAAAAAGATTTCTATATTAAAAGTAGGGATTTTAGAAATTGTTAATTCTGTATATTTTTTAATAATAACGGTAATAATGATGAAGTATGCCATTTGAAAAAACTTCCCATCTTTTGATGGGAAGTTTTCATTCTTGTTCTAAAATGTGAACGGTATAATCACATCTTTGTAATGCTTGCTCTACAGCGTAAAGGGATTGTTCAATACGTGCGCGATTAAAATCTTCTTCAACAGTCTGTAATGCATCTTCTAAACAATGTTTCGCTTCTTGTAAGGAATGAAAAGAATCTTGTACGTATCCACGAGCATTCTTTTTCAAAGTAGTAGCCTCCTTTTGTACATCTTTTTGTAGTATGAACAATAAATAAGAAAATATAATTTTTTATATTTATTTGACAATTATAATAAAATTACGTATAGTTAAATTTAAAGTGAATATTTTCTTATCCAGAGAGGTGGAGGGACTGGCCCGATGAAACCCAGCAACCGCGATGCAGGTGCTAATTCCAGCAGAACATATTTGTTCTGGGAGATAAGACGAAGATATACGTAACTTCTTCTTATCGGAGAGGTTTTTTTGTTGCAAAAAAACCGATTACGAAAATTTATAATAAGAAGAAAGGGGTTGCGAAGTACTGTGACACTCGAAAAATACGTAAAACTGCGTAGTACAGTTTATGAATATATGATAGAGCAAGATAAGCCAATATCATTGTTAGATATTCAAGAACATATCGTTTCGCATCATGAAGGAAAATTCACTAAAAAAATGTTACATCAATTTTATTTATCAAGACTATTAGATGAACTCAAACTGGATGGGAAAATTACTTTAGCTGATGATGAATATCGCTATGCTGAAAAAGGGGTATTTTATAAAGCGGGAAAAGGGAGCTAGGCTCTCTTTTTTTCTTGAAATAACGAAGTATGTAGCGTAAAAGACTGCTAAAGCAGCCTGATACAAGGGAATGGTGTTGAGTGTGTAGTGTCAAAGATTGAATGTGCCTGAAAGAGGCACTTCATATCGGCTGCAAATGAAAAGAGACACCTTCGCCGAATAGGTGTCAGTCGTTTGTCACGTAGACTCGCTACTTGACAGTTATTAGAATAACATGCAGGATTTTGGAAGTCAAAAGGGAATTAAAGGAAGAGGTGTTGTTATGTACGCATATTTATTAAAAGAACTACATAGGTATATTCCGAAATATATTGTTGATAGAGGTTATGAATATTATGAAGAGGGACATGTAGAAGATGTTGAAGTACATGATAATAAAGTATTTGCTTTTGTGACTGGTAATGCAGGAAATTATGAAGTGGTTATTGATCTTGAAGATTTTGCAGAAAGTAGTTGCGAGTGTCCGTACGAAAATTATTGTAAACATATGGCGGCAGTTGTGTATGAAATTCAAGGTGCTGGTGAGAGTACGGTTAAAGAGAAACTGAACGGTTTAGAAAAAGAAGAGTTACTAACAGTATTAAATCGTTTGTTACAAAGTTCGAAAAATGTGCAAATTGTAGAGAAGATGTTAAAGAAGGGGAAACTTTAACTAAAGAGGGAGTTGTTTTGTAGTGAACGTACTAATTATATACGCTCATCCTAATCCTTCAAGCTTTAATTGGGCAATTTTAGAGCATGTGCAAAAAGGATTACAAGAAACAAATCATTCGCTTACGGTACTTGATTTATATAAGGAACAATTTGATCCAGTCCTTGTATTTAATGAAGAGAAGAAAAGACGTGATTTAGTAAATGAAGAAGAAACAGCTCGGTACAGAACGTTAGTGGAAGAAGCGGATACGCTTCTCTTTATATATCCGATATGGTGGTGGGGGATGCCTGCTATTTTAAAAGGATTTATCGATCGTATTTTTGTAGCTGGATTTGCTTATAAATATGAGGGGGCATTACCGACAGGCTTATTTAAAGGTAAGAAGGCGTGGGTTATTAATACGTTAGACTCACCGTTATGGTACGTAGCACTACTATATCGATCAGCGGATTGGATTATGATGAAAAGAGGGGTTTTACGTTTTTGTGGTATTCGCGATATAAAACGTTCTACTTTTCAATCTGTGAAAACGAGTAAACTAGAGAAGCGTGAAAAGTGGCTATTACAAATAGAAGAAAAGGCTCGTACATTATGAATGAAATCGATCGTATTATAAAGTGTTGCAATTGTGATGACGAACTTTTTCGTACGTATATTAATTGTTTAGTCCAATTAAAGAAGTGTAGTGAAACGTTAAAACAAATTCAGATACAATTAAGAAATGATTATTTAATAAGAGGGATTTGTGAAAGAGAAGTTGATGAGGTGATAAGGGGAAGTAAAGAATATGAAACATATTTTCTTCCTAAAGTATTGCAGTGGAATTTCCTTAAGAACAATCCTCATATGATTGAAAAAGTATGTGAAGATTTGTTTACATATGAAGCATTAAATCATGCAGAGGTAGAGTGGAGGAAGGTAATAAGCTGTATAGATAACGAATGATTTATTATATAAAAAAGCTAGTATAAAACTAGCTTTTCGTTTAAATAAATAAGAAACATAGACTAATGATAAATCCTGCATATAGTAAGTTAACAACACAAAATCCCATAATATCACGAGCGCCTAAACCAGCTATCGCTAATGCCGGTAATGCCCAGAAAGGTTGAATTAAATTTGTCCAAGCATCGCCCCATGCAATTGCCATCGCTGTTTTCGCGGCAGGTACACCAAGTTCAGCGCCAGCTGGAATCATAATTGGTGCTTGCACTGCCCATTGACCGCCTCCAGATGGAACGAAAATATTTACAATGCCAGCACTTAAAAATGTAAAGAGCGGGAATGTGGTTTCATTTGAAATACTAATAAAGAAAGTAGAAATAGCTCCTCCAAGCGAAAGCCCTTCACTATTTACTCCAATCATCATCCCCATAATTCCAGCATAGAACGGAAACTGAAGTAAAATGCCTGAAGCACTCTTAGTTGAGTCAGAGAAAGCGCGAATATATTGAATCGGAGTACGGTGGAAAATAAGACCCGCAATCAATAACATGAAAATAACGATATCAAGTGTAAGGTTAAAGCCTTTCGTATAAAAGTAGTTGAAAATATAAATAAGACCTAATAATCCAATACAAAGTGTAATAATTATGCTATTTTCCATTTTTTCAGCGAACGTATTTTGCGCCACTTCTTGAGCGGCAGCCTCTTCATGGAACACGATAGGGTCTACAGTAATTGTATGCTTTTCATCTGGATGCATTGCTCGGTTAATAAGAGGCGTCGTAACGAGAAAGATAATAACCGGAACGAGAGCGTATGGCGAGAATAACGTTTCTGTTATTGGAATCGCTTCGTTAATACTCCCAGCGGTCGTTTTGATTAACGTTTCGCCGCCTGTTGCTAACGTAAGAGGGATAGAAGCAGAAAGACCGGCATGCCAAATGAGAAATCCAGAGTAGGAAGAAGCAATTGCTAACCTATAATCTAATCCTTCTAACTGTCTGGCCACTTCTTTTGCATATAAAACCGATACAACAATACCAAATCCCCAGTTTATGTATGCTCCTAGTAAACTTACGATTGAAATAGCAATAATACCTTGTCCATTTGTTTTCGGTAATTTCGCTGCTCTCGTTAATCCTTTTTTAATAAGAGGAGCGTTTGCTAATGCAGATCCTGTCACGAGTACAAGAGCCATTTGCATAGAAAAGGCGAGAAGCCCCCAAATTCCATTGCCCCAATGCGTAATCATTTCGACCGGTGTTTGGTGCGTTGCAAACATGCCGAAGAAGATAACGAAAACAGTTAATAAACATGATAAAATAAACGGTTCTGGTAAGAAACGCTGCACAAGGGCAACACATCCATTTGTAAATGAACGAAACAAAATAGCTCAACCTCCTTATGTTATGTATGTTTATTACAATATTCGAGGTTGTTTAGGTGATAACCTTTAATGTATAGAAAATTCAGATATCTAAGGTGGTTGTCATAATGTCTAGGTAGATTGATAGTCTATGTTGAAATGTTATTTCATTTTGAACTGAAATATTTCAAAGAGGGGTAGTATCTATGCAAATCAACTTAAGCAAAGCAAATAGCCCAAAACGTTAAAAATATAGTTTGTATATATAAATCGAAATAGTGTAAAAATATGTGTTTTCGTTTATATCTCTGTTAATTAGATTTGACGAAAACAGAAATTGAAAAGAATGCTCTATATACAAGGGAAAGAGATGGTCATAGACGAATATGTCCATCAAATGGCAGTTTATGTAAGAATCAGATTATTGAAAAAGGATATTAGCTATTTTTAACGAACTCTGAATTACAAACAAACTTTATCAAAAGTGGTGAGATAATATAGAGAATAAAACAAATTTATTTTTGGATATGAAAATGGAAAAATATATAGTTAGCAAGCTTCGAAGTGCCGGTTGTGTTTTTGCAGAAGATGAGACCCGGTTACTTATGTCAGAGGCACTAACTCCAGAGGACCTTATGAAAATGGTAGAAATGCGAGTCAACGGTTTACCTCTGGAATACGTTGTTGGATACACGGAGTTTTGTGGTCTACGAATAGAAGTGGATCGAGGCGTTTTTGTACCGCGTAAACGTACCGAGTTCCTTGTTCATCAAACAGAGGCTCTGTCACGTTCTAGCGATATCATTGTTGACCTATGTTGTGGATCAGGTGCGGTGGGCGCAGCACTGGCAGCAGCTTTGGGACGAGTTGAATTGTATTCTGTTGACATTGACCCTATCGCAGTACAATGCGCTAGCCGCAATGTAACGAATTTTGGCGGTCATGCTTTTGAAGGTGACTTGTATAAAGCTCTACCAGACTCACTTAAGGGCCATGTAAATATCCTAGTTGCGAACGTACCTTACGTTCCTACTGAAATAATAAAGTTTCTCCCCCGGGAGGCACGCCTATATGAACCAAATGTAACGCTTGACGGAGGAGAAGATGGTCTTAACATTCTGCGAAGAGTAGCAGAAGAAGCTTTACTCTGGTTAGCTTTGGATGGACATCTTTTGATAGAGACGAGCGAAGTTCAGGCACCCCAGGCCTTTGAAATCTTTGCTGGTGCTGGGCTTAGCACAAAAGTCGCTAGAAACAAGGAACTGGACGCTACTGTCATTATCGGTTCTAATTCTAGCTTTTAGAGTATTACTAGTGTTACGTACGTTTCAAATGTTATGACAATCCAAAGAGAATATAGTGTTTACTGATAGGTGGTAATAGATCAATGAAAAAAGAATGTGGAATAATCATATTGGTTTTGTTTTTTATTTTGAGTGCTTGTTCTAGTAAAAATAATACTACTTTTAAACAAGCAGATATTGAAAAGGGAATAGTGTATGAATTACTTTCTAAAAATACAAATACGAACACTGAAATATCTTATAAAATAAAAATGACTAATAATACCGATTATATTATTGTACAAAATAATGTTATGTTTTCATTTCCTAAATCACCTACTGTTTCTGGCCAAACAACAAATCCATTTAGAGTGTTAGCTAAAGGTAATAAGTTAAATATTAAACCTGGGGATAGTATTGTTTTAGAAGTATCATTTTCTCCTGATTTTTATTCTGAATTTAAGAATACAGAAGTATCTAAAGCAAATCTGTATATAACTGGTTATATCGATAAATTAGCTGATGAAAATCATTTTGATTTTATTAAAAGTATTAATTTAGAGTGAAAAAGTGCACCTCCGATTGTTAGACTGTGTCTAATAAACGGAGATGCACTTTTTTTATTTACCTTATTGAACTAAAGCATCTGTTAGCTTAATAGCAAATGATTACAACCGGCTATTTCTCCCAAAGCTCGATCAATCGCCCTTCAGGATCTTTAATCCAAATAAACTTTCCAAATTCACTAATCTCTTCTTTCTTTTCAAGAGGTACACCAATATGTTCAAGATGCTGAATAGTCTCGTTTAGATTATGTACTTGGAAATTTAACATCACTTGTTGTTCTGTTGGAAAATAACTGTCATTCTCAGTAAAGAAAGAAAAGATAGTCTCTGTTCCTAATTCGGGTTTAATCACAGTCCCATTCCAATTTTCTATTTCAATCTTCAACACTTCACTGTACCATTTTTTTATAACATCAAGATTTTTAGTTCTCCAAAATATTCCTCCGAAACCTTTTATCATTGTATTTAACTCCTGTCTGTCTTTAAATTTTTAATGACATAAGTTCAACCTTCAATAAAACGCAGTGCACAACGGGAATGGTAATCGGTTAGATCTTTTGCAAATTGTTGATTCGGAAATCCTCTGTGAAGCAATCTCAACCCGCCTGAAGTTAAGGATATATGATGATGGAATCGATAGAATAACATCCTGTTGGGGTCGAGAGTATCATTCTTTAAATATCGATAATAATCCCCAAATCGAAACTGCAAAAAACTGTGCTCATACTCAATATCAAAGAACTCGGCTCCTTCGATATCAATCAAATAAGGTTCTAGTTTGTCATTAATTAATACATGATCGGGGCCGAGTTCCCCATGTATAAATCCATAACGACTTCTTATTTCAATTTTTGATTCAAGCTCGTACAATGTATCGAGTAGATTGCTATGACTAGCCCTGATGCTGTCAATATGTTGGCATGCGTAATCTAAATCTCTTTTTGCATTCTTCATTTGCAAGTGATGACATTTTTCCGTGTTGATCCCACTTTGATTCACTTTCCCATGAGTAAGTCTCTCGTTGGCATGCATGTCTGCCAGCATATCTCCTATCCGCTGAAACACTTTATCTTTAACATATGAATCGGAATGTTGAAAATAAACTTCTGCCTTTTGTCCATTTACATATTCAACGAGAGCATAATCATAAGGATGACGGTTTCTTTCCTTATTCAGATCATATAGAAGGGGAGTTTGAATTCCTTGTTGAATTAAATACTTGTTATTTGATTCAAATAAATCACTACTATAGGAGTGCTCATGTATATCTCGGTTTGCTATTTCTTCTTGAAAATAATTCATGGTAAGATCCCAAACATACAGAACGCAGGAAAATCCATTGCTGCAATCAATCTTATAGACTACCTTTTGTGCACCGCCATGCATTTTCGTTACACTAGAAACCAAATAACTGGTACCAAAGACTTTTTGCATATACTCCTGCAAATCAGATTGATCAAGGTGACAAGTGCTTCTCAATGAATAACACCCCTTTTCTTAGGTTTTGCTGTCAATCAAACTATATAAAAAATCTAACCAAAAGTATAGAATGTTTATTTGTAATTTGTGATGTTAAATTGGGTCTGGAAAAATAGTCATATAAAAACCCGTTGGAGCTTCAATGTTTTTTTGATGAAATCATTCTTACTTCTCAAATACCTCGCCACACAAAAACTTAAAATGTATTACAATGAATGAATCTATACGATTTTCAATCCTTCTTCTTTTCGCTAACTTTACCATTATTTTTAATTGAGTATTACTGCCCCGTCAGTTTAAGTAAAAAACCTTCATAATCTCAATGATATATTCAAACTCGAATAATCTAATTTCCTGAAAACGTTCCTCAACAATCTGGCCCTTTAGTGGAGTAACTTTATTGCTACTCAGCAGTTTCTTAATCCGCCTTTCAGTTCAGATCTTCTTTTCACTATAAAAACATCTCTTTAGATAAACAGATCCAAAGGGGCAAAACATCGCGCTTTTAAATAAAAACAGTGATTTTATTTAAAAGCGATATTAAAAATATTCTTCAAATCCTGGAAGCATATTTTTGCCGCAAACAAAAAGAACCATAAGCTTGCCAAACGGCAAAATTATAATTTTGATAGCTGTCGTCATTTTTTATTCATATATTGGAAATGAATTTCATAATGCGGAAAAATAGGGGGATTTATATGTCAAAGTGGCAATCTAAAGAACAATTGGTTCAATTATTAAGCAATCTTGTTGAAATTCCTAGTATTACAGGTTCAGAAGCTGAAGTTATATTGCCAGACTTTGTTGTAGAACAACTATCTGACTTACAGTATTTCAAACAAAATCCGCATCATTTGCAAAAAAATCTGACGGGGGATGGACGATATTTTGTTACAGCTCTAGTAAAGAAAAGTGATAGTACAAAAAATACTGTAATTCTTGTTAGTCACTTTGATGTTGTAGATGTACAAGATTACGGAGTGTGGAAAGAAGATGCATTTAACCCTAAAAAATTAACATCTATGTTTTATTCTCATAAAGATGAGCTACCAGATCATGTACGTGAAGATATTGAACAAGGAGATTGGCTCTTTGGTAGAGGAACGATGGACATGAAATGTGGTCTAGCCTTACAAATGGCGATGGTTGAGCAAGCTTGTGAAGGAAGATTTGATGGGAATGTTCTTTTATTGGCTGTTCCAGATGAAGAAGTGAACTCTGTAGGGATGAGAGCCGCTGTTCCAAGATTATTAGACTTAGCAAAAGAACATGACTTAGAGTATAAAACGGTCCTAAATTCAGAGCCTATGTTTTCAAGGCATCCTGGTGACCAAAATAAGTATATTTATACTGGTTCTATTGGTAAGGTGTTACCTGGTTTCCTTTGCTATGGAAAAGAGACACATGTAGGCGAACCTTTTGCAGGATTAAATGGGAGCTATATGGCTGCATTATTAACAGCTGAATTAGAGTTGAATACTGACCTTTGCGATATTGTAGATGGTGAAGCGAGTCCTCCACCAACTAACTTGCTTCAAAGAGACTTAAAGGAGGATTATTCTGTACAAATTCCTCATCGTGCAGTCACATTATTTAATTTGTTTTTACTAGAAAAAACGATGACAGATGTAGTTTCATTGTTACGCCAAAAAGTAACGAAAGTAGCAGAGAAAATTGAAGAATCGTATGAGGAGCGAGCGTATCATTTTTCTAAGCATAATCCGTTCATACCGCCTAATCTTAAAGTAAATGTATTAACGTATGAAGAGCTTATTGCTTATGCAATTGAACAACATGGAAGAGAAAAAATAGATGAAATTCAATCCGATATTATAAAAAATAGAGAAGATAAAGATGATCGTGCAGTAACTATTGATTTAGTAGACAAATTAGCTATCTTATGTAAAGAAAAGGCTCCAATGATTGTACTTTTCTTTGCGCCGCCATACTATCCAGCTGTGAGTTCACGCAACAATCCTTTAATTAAAGAGGTAGTTGTAGAAATGGAAAAGTATGCCCACTATAATCATAGCATTACATTTGAAAACCAAAATTATTTTGGAGGAATTTCAGATTTAAGCTATGTGGGCTTACAAAACCCATTGGATTCAATGAGTTCTCTCGTAGACAATATGCCATTATGGGATAAAGGTTATTCGATTCCACTAGAGGAATTAGAAGAGTTTGACGTTCCAGTATTAAATATGGGACCAGTAGGAAAAGATGCACATCAATGGACGGAGCGTCTGGACGTAAATTACGCATTTGAAACGTTATTAGATATGTTACCTATATGTATTGAAAAACTACTTGTTTCTAATAAAGTTACACAGTCATAGTGTTTGCATAAGAGCGAGAAAAGGACCGTAGTGATACGGTCTTTTTTTCGTAATGAATAGTTTGAAACCTTAGATTTATGAAATTGTGATGTAAGAATTCTCCTTAAAATAGATTCGCAATAAACTATTTAGAGAGAGTAGATATGGCTTGTACACTTTTTGTAACGGTATTTGCTGAGTTTTTGTATAATATAATCATGTGAAGTTAACATAACTTATTGTATCAATAATATATATTTGCGTAGAATATCCATTTTAAGGTTTTGAAGTACCCCCCTAAATGAAAATTTTATTTCGCTAAAGTTAGTTACTTAGTGAAGTCTGCTCATTTTTTTCGTATTAGGAAAGAAGGTACTTTTTAACTTGGTGGGTATGGGGTAGTACCCCTTGTAGCAAAACCGGAGTGGAAATGATGAGTATAAATAGTTTTGTGAGATTGATAAAGGACGAATTATTAAAAGAGGTAAGCATAAGAAGTGAGGATGAATTCGAGCCTATAGTAGTTAAAGATATTCCTAGACTTTGGAAGTGTTTAGGGACAGGTAATTATGCCGCAGTATTTATGCACAAAGAATACAAAGATTGGGTAGTGAAAGTTTACGCGCGAGAAGGAGAAGGAATTGAAAAAGAGTCAGAAGTATACCGAAGAATCGGAAATCATCCTTCTTATTCGAAGCTTATGTATAAAGGAGAGAATTTCATAGTATTGAAACGTTTAAAAGAGATTACCTTATACGATGCTATTCATAAGGGGATTAAAATTCCTAAGCAGGTAATCCTTGATATCAATGAAGCTATAGAGTATGCAAGGGAGCAAGGATTAACTCCTTGTGATGTTCACGGAAAAAATGTGATGATGGAAAACGGAAGGGGATATGTAGTCGATGTATCTGATTTCTTAAAAACAAAAGAAGATAGTAAGTGGAGAGACTTAGAAAAGGCATATTTCACCTTTTACTTGCCTTTCATTTATAAATTGCCTTTCCCTGTTAAAATACCGTATTTCATGTTAAACATTGTTAGACGTTCATATAGAAAATATAAGAAGCTTACAAAGAAATTCAAATTGTAAAAGAAGCACATACTTATCTTTAGGTTAGATAAGTACTAGTAAACAAAAGGACCGTACATATTTCTAATATGTACGGTCCTAATTTCATAACTTCATGAAGTAATTTATTTATAAAATGATTGTAACATTTGTATATAATACTGATGTTATTAATATGAGAAGTAAATCTTCTTGTTTTAATAGAATATACCAGTTCAGTACATTTCATTTTAAACATATTGATGTACTATAGTTCTAAACAAATCATAATAACGGATTAGAAGGGGAATAAACTGTGTAAACATACTCAATTGAGTATTAAACTTTTAATCTAATTTATCTTTGCATAGATGCAGGTATCAGTTAGTTTTTTACTGTCAGCTGAAAGATCTTCATTACTTGACACTCCCACCCCTAAAGGGGCCAGCTGACTAACGTCAGTGGGATTCTTGCTACCAAAGGCGAAGTCCATTTCTGGTATCGCTGACGTGCAAGATTGCGGTGTGCCATCACCACTCCCACAACAGACCATATAGGTTCGTGGGCTACGGTACTGTGACCATACCGTACAGATTGTTCGTTCTCAAATGTTTTTACGTCTTTTGCATGACGACTTAATACATTTTACGGAGTAGAAGAATTGGCTACCCCAACCTCATATGTATTCTATTTTCAGAGAACAGTCGTTTTAGAGTCTTTTGCATGACTATGAATAAAGTATACCATGTTTTACTATGCAAAAACGATGCTTTCATCCCACGTCTAAAGACGGACTAAAGTCCTGCGTGGGCTTTCCCGTATCGTAAATTCTGTAATATCCCTTCAAGCTCAAAACCTAGTTTTTCAGGGATCGTACGACTTTTAGTGTTAGTAGATTCACATCTTATTTCAATCCTTCTAAATTTGAGTAACTGAAATCCAAGGTTTGTTAACTCACTTACTACCTCTGTCATATATCCCTTGCCACTAAATTGCGTGTTAATCCAGTATCCAATTTCACATTTAGAAATCTTCCAATTAATTCCGTGAAGGCTAGCAGTTCCAATAAAATCATTAGTATCCTTATGATAGATAAGATAGCGAAAGCTTTCTCTTTTTAAAAAATCTATATGGGCATTTCTCAGGATAATTTCCGTTTCTTCAACAGTAGGGATTGACTGGAATAAAAGCAACCATTGTTTTAACTCATTAATTGAATCCTTAATAGCTTGGTGTACGACATTCCCGTCACAGCATCACTATAAATTATTATAGAACCGTGCGAAACTCCTAGTCTTTCTTCATTAAGAACTTGATAGCAATACAGTAAAGCTTATCTCCCATAAAGGGACCTCCTAAAAATTAGTAAACAATAAATGTATATTCAATTAATTACTTGGAAATCCCTTTTCACATATTGAAAACTAAACTGCCAGTTGGTACAAAAATGGCTACCGAAGCAGCCTTAGGTTATTCAACTAATGATTGTAGAAGGAATGAGTGTCGCATTTTATTAATCCCGATTTATTTGATTTAAAAATTTACTTCTATGCAGATGGTGAAACAGAATTAATGAGAAGGTCTAGCCGCGATATTGCTGAAAGGAGAGCCGATATCAATTATTTAAGGCGGTCTCATGCAGAACGTCGGATTCAGTACGAAGTGTTTATGCATCCATACAGTCAATGTTTTGATATTATTATCAAAAATTCCGATGAAGCAATATGTCTAGAAAAAAATACATTTGAGTTTTATAGAGTTTAAATGCAAATACTCTATTTGTTATGTTTATTATGAGGGTTCATTTTCATTATTTGGCTCCCAAATGAAGCAATTTTAGTATTCACTCAAAAATCCATTGTCTATGAAACAACTAGATTTTTAAACGGCTTTAATAGACAGATGTCTATTGTATTTTTGGCGGCAAGATTAAATAGCTTTTTTGTTACTTTACAATAAAGTATACTTAATATCAGTAATTCATGTAATTAGGAGTGATTTCTATATTTAGGGAAAATGCAAAAAGGTTACTTCTGTCATTAGTAACAAATCCAATACTAATAATTGTATACGGCATTTTTTGTTATGAGTTAGCCTTATACTGTAAGTACGGAAGGATGAATTATAATATTTATATTTTGTTATTATGTATAGTACTTTTTATATCCATGACTACATTTACTACAATGCGGGTGATAAAAAATAGAGAATATGAATCTAAAAAATTAACTAATTCAATAGCATGGAGATCC
>NZ_JBIYCW010000018.1:0-99924 GCF_044908115.1 Bacillus sp. RC51
TCTTTGAGCTGAAATAACTAATTGTCTTAGTGGATTAATAATAGATCTAAGAATGAAGAAAATTATAATTCCACCTAATAATAAAGAAGCTCCTAAGTTTTAAATATTAAAATCAAAAAATATATAAATTTTTCATTATACGTATCTTCATATATTACAAATTATTTAGTATGAATTTTAATTTGCTACCGTCTATACAGAAAATGCACTAGCACTAGCACTAGCATTAGAGTATCTAACTACAGGAACCAATATATATTTTGGAGAATAAGGCAATATATCACGTCTAAAAACTAATTTCGTCTTATCGCGGATTCTTACCGCCCACGCTCGTTCTTCCGGTTACGTTTTGATAGAGGGGCAATGTTCATTGATCAATAGTTTGTTATGACGTTTAGGTATTTATTTACATTAGGCGTATAGAACTAATATGTTTAAAAAATTATCAGTATTTCTTATTGGCACTCTACTATTATTCAGTTGAACAGCTTGTGATAGCATTAAATCAATGGCAAGTAATGTTACAGTTAGTAAAAATTTAAAGGTGCAGGATTAGAAGCAGAAGAGCCTACTGATCTACCACAAAAAGAGTTTGGTAATACTAGAAAAGATGCGAAACGTATTCTGGTACCTGCTTTAGGAGAAGATAGCGGCGGTAGATTATTCGAATTTAAAAACAAAGAAGATCTTGAACAGGCTAAAAAGTACTATGACGATTTAGGAAATGGAAATCAAATGATCTTCTCTCATACCTACTCACTGGACTGTGGCACTTCATGTTCCTTGAGGAAGGAGTCTTCTTGGCTAAAATGATAAAAAACATCTAATTCTATTTGAATTAGATGCTTACATTTAGTCCTTAATCCTAACATTTTAAACTATTTATGCGCCTGTAAATCTTTTTTTATTACATCCCAAAGTGAATTATCTTGACGTATCGGTTTACCCTCTTCGTCCCATTTTATTTTTCCTGTTCCTAATTCATAATTCATTCCCGTCCATGTGTCTTCACGGAATGCATAGAATGATTTATGCCAACCTTTTTGGTTGAAGATAGAAATAAGATCTTGCATGTATTGGGTTGCACCTGGGACAGTACGGTTAATTCCAAATTCCTCTGCAATAATTCGATTAGATGGTACATGATTTTTCTTAGACCATTGTTGAATTGGCTTTAAAAATTTCTCTAATCCCTGCTTATTCCACATTACAGGTTTCTCTAAATCTCCTACTTTTACAAATCCCGGATATTGAAGTTCCTTGTTTTGTTTTTCACCTTGGCTCGTTAATTCATACGGCTCATACATATGAAATGCATAAAGTGTTTTTTTATCCTTTACTGGTTTTAAATATTTAAAGGCCCATGGAGTAGCATATAAACCTGCATCTAAAATAATCGGTGTTTCTTGGTCCACTTCACGAATGGAATTAATGACCTTTTGATTAAATCTATTTAAATCCGCTGTCGTTCCTTTCACTTTTTCATACCATTTCTCGTAATCTTCCGTCCAAAAATCATTATATCTATTATTTTTAGCTGTTTCTGGATGCGGTTCATTTATAATATTGTAACCAACCACTGCAGGGTGATCTTTTAGTTCAAGAGCAAGGTCCTTCCAAAACTCACTTGCTTGTTCTTGATACTTCTCTTCTTCCCATATTCTGTCGTCATTCTTGTTATTATTAAATTGACGCCATCGATCACCAGGTAAAGATAACATTGTAAGAACAACTTTCATTCCTTGCGATTGTGCGGCATCTAAATCCGCTTTTAATTTTTCTAGATCCTCCTTTACTAATCCCTGATAGTTATCTGCATTACCTATCAGAAAATCCTTTCCAGAAGTATCTGGTTTATCCTCAAATAAAAAATCTTTATCTTTTGCCCATTTATCAGGTGCTAAACGAACATATTCAATATTAGCTTCCTTTGCACTTTTATAGTTTTCAGGTAATGAAGTGCTATTCATAAAATTAGTACCTTTTCTTTTTGAATCCCAAAAATGAATTTTGGAATCGCTCTTTTGATAAGTATCAGCTTTCACATTCATTTCCTGTACTCCAAAACTTATGATGCCTAATAGTGCAACGATTGGCAAAACTTTTTTCACAGTTTTTCCTTCTTTCTATATATATTTTACACACATAACATACCTTTGTTTTGTTACAGGAATATGGCAATTTCCCAAAAATACCTTTTAAGTTTATAAAGTGAAAGTTCATTCACATATAAAAAAGACAGAGATATTTAGAATGTTGCTTCGTTTTCTAAAAAATAAAAAAGGAACCCTTTACGGATTCCTTTTTGCCTTGCACTCTTTTTCAAATAGTGCATTTTTGCACCTATTTTTAGTATACCTTATAATTCCTATAAAATAAATAAGATTAAACGAAATTTGCTACTATATTTTCATAAAAGGATTCGAGTCAGAAAACTAATACAAGTAAGTTCACTTGCGAAAAATTTATGTTCTTTCACAAGTAATAAAACGTCATACTTTCTTAGGATTCTACAGATAGAATAGAGTATTATAAAGAACCTGAAAAAGACATCCTTCCTTATATTGAAAAACATAATTTAGGTGCTGTGATTAGAGGTCCACTTAAGATGGGGATTTTAACTGGGAAATTTAATCATGAAACTCAATTTCCAGACGACGATTTAAGAAAAGATTGGCCAAAAGAAAATTGGTTTAAAGATAGCTTAAACAAAGTAGAGAAATTAGGTTCACTTGTACGATCAAATCGAAGTCTAGCGCAAATCGCCTTACGTTATGTTTTAAGCCACCCAGCCGTTTCAGTTGCGATTCCTGGTGCAAAAAATTCTACTCAGGTTGAAGAAAATTCTTTACACTTAACTCGTCCATTATTATTAAATAATGAAATTGAATTCATTAAAAAACTTTGATCCAATAATTATTCTTCCATAAAAATTCAAGCTAATTTTACTATCAAATCCATACCACTACTTCTTCTCCACTAGAACATATCTTTAACACTTCCACCTTATTTTTTTATCTTTTCCTAACAATATCTACAGTCTATAAGGTAGTTGAACACTTTTATTCAACTACCTTATAATACGTTCTACATTATATTAAAATATCTACTACACTAGTTCAATACATGTTAGGACAACATATAAATTAAATAAACAATTAATTCAGATATATTTTTAGAAACTTCATTATCTCACAATTACTTTTTTAAAAATAAATCAAAAAATTTTTCTTTACTTTAAATTCCATAGTTCATATAATTTTCTATGGAATTACATTTTTTTCTAAATAGCTCCTCATTTCTAAGGATTCAAAAGGGCAATTACAAATTATTATACCCTTATGTTTAACCAAGTAAAATAAAAATCCAGTTTTTTACAAGGAGAAGTGACTGCATGCAAGATATTTTAAAACTATTTCCGAGCGTTGACGGAAATGAAGAAAAACAACAACTTTTATTAGAATCTATGCAGAAAATAATTAAAAATCTTGACCAATTAAAAAATGAAGAGCGAGCTACTTTAGGTAAATGTGAGGAAAAATCAGAAGGATACTACAATGGCTTAATTCACCAAAGTCATATACCACTAGCTGGAATCACTATGTCTGAGGTTATAGAAGAGCTAAACCAATTTATGAATGGCCATCCTTATCCAAATAAATACTACTTGTCTAACGCTGTACCACTACCAAGTATTCCATCACTATTGGGTATACTAACCATGGCACTTTTAAATGGTAATGGCGTTTGGGATGTCTATGGCCCAGGGGCAGCTGAAGCAGAGGTAAAAGTTGTATCCATGCTTTCAAAACTGATTGGTTATAATCCACATAATAGCGGTGGTTATACAACATGGGGTGGACAAGGTTGTGTATTTTCGAGCTTACGTTTAGCAATTTCAAAACAATTCCCATTAGCAAAAGAACATGGCGCTCCACAAAATGTATATTGCTTTGCTTCTGAAAATGCACATTATAGTTTATTAAAGTCAGCTGAAGCAACTGGCATTGGGTCAAATCACTTAATAAAAGTGAAGACTGATCCTTATACAAATTCTATGGATATAGAAGATTTAGAGGCTAAAATGATACAAGTTATTAAAAATGGCGGTATCCCTCTTTATATTCTAGCTACTATGGGTTCAACAGATACATTTACTATTGATGATATAAGAAAAATTAAAGAGAGCGCTGAAACAATACAGAAAAAATATAAATTAAAACCTATTTATATCCATGCTGATTCTGCAATGGGCGGATTCTATAGTTTCTTTAATAATTATAGTTTCGAAGAAAATCCACTTTCATTTGAACCTAGCTTAAAAAATGCTTTACAATACGTACAAGATAAAATGCAATACATGGCACTTGCTGATAGTGTATGTTTTGATTTTCATAAATTAGGACAAACACCTTATGCTTCAAGTATTTTAATCGTAAAAAATCATACTGATTTACAACTGATGGACATTGAACAAGATGATACACCTTATCTTGGTAATAGATCATATGGGAGTTATCATACAGGCTATACTTTAGAATGTTCACGAGCTGGTAGTGCTATTCCGATGTATATCAATCTATTAGCCTTTGGAATTGAAGGATATCAAAAATTATTAGCAAATTATGTTCGTGTAAATCTATTATTTAGAGAGAAGTTGCGTGAGGCTCTACCTCAATTCGCAATCACAAATGATTTTACATATGGACCAATTACAACCTTCCGTTTCTATATGAATGGAGATGGCCAAGAAAATTGGGAAAAAGAACGAATAGGTCTTGCAACAAAAGAAGAGATTGAGGATACAAACCGATTAAATATAGAACTATTCAATTATCTAGGAAAAAATCGCGATCAAGTATTTTTTGGTGATACAACTCGTTCTTGTGTAGTAGATGTATTAAACAGTAGTGATAGAAATCCGATTTCCACATTAAAATTCTTTTCTATCTCTCCATATACAACAGTTGAATGTTTAGATGATATCGTATCATTTCTTTATAAACATATTTCGATTGCCACTAAACAAATTTATTCATATGTTTAATAACCATTTTTGTTAGCGCTTTAATAGTTAAACTTAACTAAATTAAATAAAATTTTTAATCCTTTTAATTACTATTCACTATATCAGGAAAGAGGAAAAACATATGAATATAGAACTACTTGATACACACCACGTGAAAGATGCAGCACATTTACTTGCACATTCTTTTGTGAATAATGAACCTCTTGTAAGCAGTTTACAAATTCCTTTTGCTCCTTTTCACAAAATGTGCGAAGAAATGATGAAACAAGCTGTATCTCAAGCTATGTCATTTGTAGCAATAGAAAATTTTCAAATTGTTGGAGTTCTTTTAACAAAAAAAGTAACCCAGCCACTAATAGATACAGATAAAGCGACTGAACTATGCCCACAAATGGAACCTATTTTTCAACTTTTAGATACATTAGAGACAGAATCTATTGAGTTTTCTCATTTAGATACAGAAAAATTGGTCTATCTAGATATGGGCGCTTGTCATCCAGATTGGATGGGAAGTGGGATAGTCACCAGCCTTATTTCACATGCCATTCAAGAAATAAGTAAAAAAGATTTTGATTTTATTGCTGCTTGTACAAATAAAATCTCTCAAAAAATCCTTAAAAAAATGTTTACGACCTTTGAAATGAATGAAATAGTGTATAGTAATTTTCCTTATAAGGAAGCATACCCATTTGCTAACACAACAACTTCCTTAGCAGCTCAATTACTATATATACCTCAATCCCAATTCGTCATCAAGGCCATATAAATTTGTGAAGAAGACTAGCTGTACTTTTGTGCAGCTACTTTTTTATATAGAGTAAATTAGCAATAGATATTCTTACATAAGTGACACCTTTCATACTTTAACTTCTTCGAATTCAATAGCCACTTTCTCAGCATGCCTTATTTCTCTGCTTAACCTACCTAAAGATCCCCTTCTATTTATTTCAACATGTTTCATCATGTTTTAATTTCATTCGCTCCATTATTTAATCTATACAAGTAACTTAAATACTTTTACCTATTTTAATGTCTAATCTTTTATTTTTTAAGTAATAATTGATACACATCTTCCCACTCTTAAATACTTTAAAATTTATTATCTAATAACCCCTTAACAATCCCTGTAATTCTTACAATTCTCTTTCATTTTGTTTATCTATTCATTCATCCCCCATGTCCTATATCTACCTAATCTTCCCCAAAGAATCCAATGTAAAATTCATGATAAAAGGAAACAACCGTATCATATGTAGATTATTTAAGGAAAAAGATTGAGAATTACTGGATTCCCCTTTCTTTTGATCCTTTTTAGAAGCTCTTTAAAGTCTAATTCTATTACATTCCTGCTACATAACATTACACTAATCAACATCATATTATATGGATTTTTAAAAATTATACCAGATCATTAAAGGAATCTCCTTTCCCCTATCGAATTATTGTAGAGGGAAAGGAGATGAATGCATGGAAATCCTAGGACTAGATACGCGCGCATTAGCGACTTTAGGTGCACTTGAATACACAAATCGTCGCAATAGATTAATCGAAGACTCAGATAATAACATATACGAGTGTAAAGAAATGAAAGAAATACTTCAAGCGTTCCCTAAAGAGAAGCAGATTGAGATTCTTGAGAATCAAGCTTATTTTGAAGCAGTGGCAAAGATGATTGAACAAAACAATTTAATTCTTTTAGAACAGATGAAAGCTCTACAACTAATTCAGAAATAAGAAACTTATGATTTATTAATTCTACATATGCTTCCATAAATAATGTATCTTTATCTATACCATCAGCCTCTGTTTTTACAGGGGCTTTTGTTATGCTCTTGTTCATATTTTGAATTTGAATGGTTTCTTTCACATGTACGAATAGATCTTCTAATAAACCTGGTGTAGACTCTAATTCTTGTTTTTCAATTTCCTCTGTGACAGCACTTATAAATTCCCATAGTACTTTTGCACCTAGTAGTTCTGCTAATCGTTTTTCACGCATTTCAAATGTTTTCATGTTCATGCAAATACACTCCTATTATTTATATATAATGATAAATATATTTTTTATGTAAAATTTCCTAAAACACTTTCCAAACTTACATTTCTAAAAATAACTACATAATCTTAAAAATCTAATAGTATTCAACACACTTCGTGTTGTTCTGAATCAAAAAAAATTGTTTGGACTGTAACACCATAAAAATTCGCTAATTTTATTTTTATATTATCCCGTGGAATTCTCTGACCATTTTCATACATTTGCAATGTACTAACACTGATTCCCACAGCCCTTGCCACTTCTTCTCTAGATTTTTCATTTCTTAAATTAATTAGATTTTTGGCGACTCTTTCATAATTCATGTCTTCTCCCCCTAAAACCACATTTCGTGTTGTTATTTAAAATATAAACTGCACACTTTGTGTTGTCAATAGATTCTAATTATCAACTTTTAAAAATTTTAATTATTTAACACATATTGTGTTAATATATTATCAGGTGATAGAATGAAAACGTTTGGAAATATAATTCGTGATTTAAGAAAACAAAGAGGAATTACGCAAAAAGAACTTGCTCACTCGCTTCAGTTAAGTGAAAGTACAATTGGTATGTACGAACGGAATGAACGTCAACCTGATTACAATACCTTGATACGTATAGCAGATTACTTTAATGTATCTACCGATTTTCTTCTAGGGCGAGATTTTAATGTTACAGAGGACGGAAACAAAATAGAACTAGATCAATGGCTAAAAGATATAAAATTTGCACCTTCCCAAAAGCGTGATGAACTAAAACGTTTTTGGAAATTTTTAATGCAAGAAGAAAAGTAATCAAATAAACCTCCACCTTGACAGGGTGGAGGTCTTGAGTTCGAGCCTCTCCGGGGTCATAGTTGTAGAAACCGTGTCAAATTAATGTTTGATGCGGTTTTTTCTTTTGTAAACTTGTATTCAAAAGGGGTCGTGGTCACAAGTTTGGTCACATTACCTACAAAATCTCTTCTATTTTATTCACTGCATCTTCTTGCATCGTTGGCAATACATGCGAATAAGTGTCTAATGTAATTTTGATGTTACTGTGTCCTAACCGTTCAGAAATCACTTTCACATTTACACCTTTAGCCAATAACAAAGTTGCATGTGTATGACGTAAATCATGAAAACGAATCTTTGGCACAGCTGCTTTCTTAATCAAAGCGTTTAAACTTCTTCTAACATTAGCAGGATTGATTGGCGTTCCAGAAGGAGTACACATTACCAAGTCATTGTCTTTGTATTCTTCACCTTGCCTCAGCTTCTCTTTTAATACGACTGCTCTCTGGTTCTTTAGCTTTGCTACTGTTGATACAGGTAATAGTATTTTTCTTAAACTTGATTTTTTCTTTCTTCCAAGCAAGAACGTCTTCCCATCATGGACATATTAAATCTATCTAACAAAGGCTCTGCTCTGCCTACTAGATGCCTCAGAATTCATATTAGAGAGCATCTTTACCCCTGTTTATTCGTTGAAAAAAGTTTTTATTCTCTCTGGTTTTCTTGGTACTTATTGGACATTTTAGACATTCCTCAAATTGCATCAAAAATCTCTAACCCTTGATATCAATGGTTTTTTTAAAATCTTTGACTTTACAAACAAACTTAGAAAAAATCCAACATGACTCCTAAAACTTAACAAAACAAAAAAGACAGGATTTTCATCTCCTGCCTTTGTCAGTTAGTTAGAGTCTGAACCTCTAACCTCAATGTACTTTTGAAGATTTTCAATGTTCTCTTTCTGTACCTTGACTATGTATTCCATCCCTGATAATTGTTCCTCATTGAGTAGTTGACCTTTTTTGTTCTTCTTTGTTTCTAATATTATTTCAGCAGACAACAACTCAGCTTGACTATATTTCAATGCTAATTCAGGAGTGTCTAATTTCAATGCTTTCATTAAAGCCTCTACTTTTAGTCCATTGAAATAATTTTCATCTATTGGCTTTCCATCAATTGGTGACATACTTTCACCTCCCTATTTTTTAATAGACTAAATTGTAGCATATTTTTGAATTGATGTTCTATTTCATTAAACCTAAAAATTCACACTAATTAACCAAACAAAAAGGAGTTATCTACTCCTCTCTGTCTAAATCTGTATTCACTTGAATCAGCACAAGACTTGCTCCCTCAGATAGCTCAATAGCCTTTGCTTTGCTTGGTACTGGGATAGCATCATTATCCATCTCAATACCCTCTTGCATGTTTCCCCCCACATGTCAGACATCCTTGTAAATCAGGTAGGCAAAAGGAGATAAATACAGGATATGAGCTGTATGGATGGACATATGAGACTCAGGCTTCAGCCTCAAGTTATTGTTAGCTATTCTGTAGAGGATAAGAGGGGTTTATATTTCATAAAAGTTTGTTGACTCCTAGAGGCTGTAAGGGATGAAGCAGTATTATAAATAGTAAAATGCCTCACATAGATGACTTAAAACCCACAAAAAACCTCACATAGTTTTTTGGGAGATAACTGTGATATCAAACAAAAAGGAGCTTTATGCTCCTATCACACTATCTTTTACTATTCTCTTTAGCTCTTTTAATAATAAATACATCTGCCAATTCTACAGGAGGGTCTCCTGCTTTTCTATACAACACATAAGGATTAACTCTGATATTGACCTCATTTCCTACTTTAATCTTTGCAAAGACATACCACCCATTCCATTCCATTTCATAGAGCCTAACTTTTTAGAAATTTCCTCCCTAGATATATCCAACATAACAGCCAATTCATTGATAGGTAGACCTGTTACTTTTGTGATATCTCTTTTAAAAGGATCAAGGGGCAGTAAGTTATTGTCATAGTGGATATAAGGAATGATTTTATACATAAATCCAATATCAGCAGGTTTAATATTCCCCTCTACAAAAACTTCTTGTAGACTGTCCATAAATAATTTTACTGCTTGGTCAGTTTTCTTATTGTTATACTTGCTATGAACATCTTTTCTAAAACAGTAAGTATCATTGATATAAATAGCTTCATGTTTTTTTCCATACTTTGTAACACTGTCCCTAAAGATAAGGCTCAGATTTTCAAGCTTAGATAACAAAGCATCTAAAGTTCTTTTAGATTTGATCTGCAATATCTGTCCTAAATCAGACTCTGTCATAGGCTTTTTTGCTACATTAGAAAGATTGAGAATATTATCATAGTCAATGTAGACTTGCATTAGTAAAAAGCATCCTAATTCTTTGGAATTGAGCATTGGCATTACCTGTTTAATGTTCAGCATTTCAGTAAATGTGAAAGGCTTTACTGATTTTTTGAACAAAATCTCTTTTTCTTTATTTTTTCTTATTCTTTCAGCTTGTTCAGTAGTAATAATCTTACTAATATTCTCTATATAATCTCCATTTCCATCTACCACAAATAACAACTCTTTTTTCTTTAAATATTTGTTTATTTTATTCATTGTTACTATTTCTCTCTAACCAAATTATTTAGAACCTTGCTATATAAATTAATTAGAGAGCCCATGTTATCTGTAACATCTTAAACAAAAAAGAGAGGCACCTACCTCTCTTTTAAATTTACATTTTGCTTGTCATTGTTATGTAATTACCTCAACTCATTAAGATTAACTGTGTTGGTAAAGGATAAATTAGCTTAAGTGATATGCTTTCCCATTTTAACTAACCTCATCAGTATTTAACTAAATAGTGTTATCAAATGTATTCAGAAGTATTTATATGCTCCATTGAGTTAGACACTACAGAAGCATCATTTGAATCAAACAAAACTAAGTTTGTACCATTCTGATGAACAGTACTTCTAAATATTATACCTGCATACCCTTGTTCACTTATATAATTTGCAAGGGCATGGAAAGGAGCATACTCATATTTTTTTACTTCTTGCTCATTAGTATGAATTGGCTTGAAAATCTGGTCAGATGAAAACATATTAAAATAAACATTAGCCATGATGTAGCTTATCTTTTCTCTATCAAAAGATAAATTTTTCAATGCATGTTTATAGATGTAGGCTTTTAACTCTGTTTCTGATTGAGGAATACTATTGTCACCACAAATATTTATTACATTCTTGTGTTTTACTGAGTCATTTATTTTAAACTTACATATTGTAGCTACAGAATTTTCATTTGCTCTAACCTCTTTCAAAACAGTTTTTACTACATGTTTTTTAATAATATTATCATCCTTGCCTTTGTCTTTACCTAGAATACCTGCATAAAGAAATGCTTTCCCTGGAGGGTTCATTCTGTTATTACCTCTAGCAAACTCAATCTTAGGAACCATTCTTTCATAATAATTAAGTTCAATCTCCTCTGACACTCCTCTATACATATGTTTTATGTCAGAAAGATTGACCTCAAAAAATTTACAGGTATCCTTAAAAACATTGTCAAATCTATTAAAAAATATATATTTACTTATTAACTTACCTAAATCATCATATTCAACTACACCATTATGCAAGTCCTCTTTTAAACTGACCCATTGCTCAGTTATTAGCTGAACATTACTTTCAAAATCTTTTTTAGCCACTTATCTAACCTCACTTTATATGTAACTAACAATTTAGTTTTCTTATTCCATAAAACTAAATTACTGTGATTGTCTTTCCAAAGTATAAGGACTTATTTTTCATATCAATTGTAAAATCATTTATCACCTTTGATTGAAATAATATCCCTTGTATCAATAATGGTACTAAAAACTTTTTCTTGCTTCCTAAATAATCCCTTTGTTGGAAATAGAGCTATCTCATATGAGCAGCCCATATCATAATAAAGGTCAGGAAAGAATTGCTGCTCTACTTCCTCATGAATTTCTCTGTAAGAAAATAATTTATTTATACAGTCATAGTCATACAACAAATAAGATAAATCCTCTATAATATCTTTGCGTTTCTGTAAAACAAAATAAATCCATTATTTAACAAACTGTTCAAAAGGACTTTCTTTATACAAGTTGTTAATAGTTTTATGTCTTAGCTTTTCAGCCTCTTTACTTTCTTCACTTCCCTATTTCCCTGTATGTGTCTGCTGAATCTTCAATCATTATACTTATCCTCTAAAGCTATGTCATTCAATTTACTGTATTTTTTCAAAATGAAATTGTTTCTTGTAAAGCATATCCAAGAAACGATTTAGATTTGATTCTAACGACACTACAATAATTAGAGGAAAGGTCCTTAACCACTAAGCCCCTCTTACATTCAGGCCAAGGGTTTCAGTACACATCAAAACCCTACGCAAAACAGTTAAAAACATTAGTATTTGTCAGTAGTTATTGTAGAAGTTGAAGCTGTTTTAATATTGCCTGTATTGAATCATTCTTCTCACATTTAAAAACAGAGAAGATGTATTTAGTGCACCCCAAAAGATATGAAAAGGCCTATCAAACAATTCAGTAATATTTTCAATTCTATAATACTGAAAGGTTCCAAGAAAAACTTCACGGCCTCCCCCGATAGAATACCGAGAAAAAGCCGTAGCATAATACTCTTTTTTTACCTGTCTACTTGACAAAGAAATAGCCATCACGACATCTCTTATTAAATAAGCTTATCATCTTTAAACAGCTTGTTTAAAGATGATAAACTCCATATAGAAATAATAAAGTTGCTAATCATACAAACACAAATGCAAAATAATTCGAACATGTAAATGTGTTGGATCAGGTTTAAATTTATTTAATTTAATAACTGAATATCATAAATATACACCATATTATTTAAAATTATATTTAATATACCTGTACTTTAGAAATATTTCTCAAGTATTCTATTGAAATTGTTTAATGCCAATTCTATATCTTTTTTATAGGGTGTTTTACCACTATCGTGTGATAGTGTATTTAATGTAATTACAAAATCTTTAGGAACTACAAAGTTAACCTTAGCTAATTTTTTTGTTAAATCGCCTAGTTGTACGTGACCATAATTATTTAATAAATCTTTATATATTGGTTCTAGATTATCAAAATTTTCATTTCCATAATGGGTATTCTTTAATATAAAATATTTTAAAATCCTTTCAGTTTCCGTACGAATTTCATTACCAAGATTTTTTATTTTTCTTTCATCTTGATAATCAACTAAAGTATTAATTTCTTTATACCAATTCGATAAAAGCAATCTAAATTCATCTAATGTTACTAAGTGCATAATTCTCTGTGTTGTAGATTCATGTAGTGGATTGTTTTTCTCTTGAATTAACAGAGCGCTTATCGGAAAGGGTATTAGCTGACAACTATGATTATAATTATTTGAGTCTTTAAATATGTATTCTATGTAATGAGAATCTTCAACTTCTATGATATTACATTTATTAATTCTATAATTTTTTGTTATTTCTTTAATTAGTTCTTTCTTTGAAAAATAGCGGCAGTTAATTACGACATATAAATTGTTCTCATCTTCTAAAAATATTAATGATTTTATATCTAAAGCTTGATAAATAAAAATATTATTACCGAAGATAGCAATGTCCATTGCTTTATTCTCATCTAAATCTACACCCTGTTTTACATACTCTTCAAAGTTCTTCCAATACAGATAAAAGTATTTTCCTACTTTTTTTACAGAATGGAGGTTATCTGCATATCCACCACTATAATAATCTGTGTTTAGCCTTCCTTCAGTAGCTATAATAATGTCCTCTAAGAATTTTAAAATTAGTTCTGGTTGATTTAAAGTTTTAGGCGAATCGTATCTTTCCCAAACTTCATATAAATTCGACTTTTCAGACTGTGAATTCATTTTCAATATCCCCTTGTTTTTTACTATTCTAGCTATTTTTAATTATTTCATACTTTTAAACATAAGCAACTAATAAAATAAATGTGACACTTACAAAGAAATTACATTAGTTTTATCATTTTTCAACAACAGTTTTAGCAATGAACACCGTTTGTTTTAACTATTTAGGTATTTTCCTTGTATCTGTTTTTGGCTTCACTATTATCTTAGCTTTAGATGTCTCTTTTACATCAATTGTAAAATAAACCTCTAACTTGTTAATATTAAGATAGTAACCATTTACGCTTTTCTCTTTACTACCTTCTTTATACAATTTACTAACAAGTATTAAACCTATTTCTTCTAATGCTTGAGATAGGCGAATAAGCGTATACTTATTCCCCTTGTTTATAAAGAATGCTCATATTTTTGGACGATACCAATGCATAAATTACCATGCTATAATTATAAAATACAATTAATAAAAAGGGGAGTTTCTTTTTGACTGTAAGCTTAGATGAAATAAAAGAGTTAAACAACGAGCTAAAAAATTTAAAAACTGAAGAAGTATATAAATTCTTAAATACTATTTCATTAAATGGGATCTCTAAAGAAAGAGAGTCACAAAATACCCATATTCCCAATTTAAATAAAGCTTTTAAAGAAGAAGACTTAGTCTTAGTTCTTGGGGCAGGTGTTTCTGTACCTTATAACCTTCCAAGTTGGGAAAACTTATTACAAAAATTATTATTTGAAACTTTCAATGCTTCTAACAACAATGAAGATACTTCTTCTATTTTATCCAAATTATTCCCAAAGTTATTTCCAAGTAGCCCTATCATTTCTGCAAGGTTTCTTGAGAATTATTTTAAGAAGCATAAAAATGGGAAAACATTTGAAGAAATGATCAAAGATGCATTATATGAAAACATAAAAAGAAACGAAGACTCACCAATACTAAAAGAAATACTTCAATATTGTATAGCTCCGGGAAAAAGCCCTAATTTAGATAGTATTATTACCTATAATTATGATGATATTCTTGAAGTCGTTTTAACCAACAGTAATGTAGATATACCCTTTAAATCGGTTTATACCCTAGGAATGAATCCAAATAATGGTGAATTGCCAATATACCATGTTCATGGTTATTTACCAGAGAAACAAAAGATAGAGCAAAATTATTCAGTAACTTTAAGTGAGAATTTATATCACAAACAGTATAATGACATTTATAGTTGGAATAACATGGTGCAAATTAATAAATTCAGGGAAAAAACCTGTCTTCTTATTGGTCTCTCATTGACAGATCCTAATATTAGGAGATTATTAGATATTGCAATGTTACAAAAAGGAAATCAACCAAAATATCACTACTTATTCAAGAAAAGGTACGATGTAAATACCTTAGGAAGAGGTCTAGAATTAATATTAAACAATAATGAACCCTTATTAGATGAAAAAGCAAGAGCTAATATGAGACTCGATGAAACAGCTAAACATCTTTTAGAAAAGATGGAAGAGTTTGAAGAAATAGATGCAGATTCATTCGGTATTAAAATTATTTGGATAAATGATTTTGATGAAATTGCTGACTACTTGAATAAAATACGAACTTTATAATATCTGTAATTCCATTCAAATTATAATAAAAACGCCACCAATTTAATTTCATGTGAATGGGTGGCGTTTTTATTGCAATTAAATTTCACTATTATAATGACAAACGAATTAAAAATGCCTAATACAACGACCAATCGACTTTATAGAGTCATTACAATATCGGTTATCACTACTCTTATATAAGTTAGATTTCCATTTAATTTTCTAATATTTTACCTATTTTCTTCCAACATAATGTAAAATCAAAATGATACTAAAAAGGAGGACATTATATGGATAAAACTACATTAATTTATCAAATACCTATTGAAGAAAAGGAGGTAAAGAGATTTTATTATCTAAATAAAATTGCTAATAATGTCAGTAAGATAAAATGGGTACTCGCTTTTATTACATTATTACTTGTCACATATTCATACAATGTGAACATCTCATTTCATCAAACAAACTTTGTTATTACAGATTATTTAATAGTATCACTGTTTTTCGGATGGATACTTAGCGTATTAAGTTCTTTTTTTAACCACTTTTTTGCATTTCTCTTGGTAAATAGAAGTTATAAATTCATTCAAAATCCTAAGTTAGAGCAAAAAAAATTGTTACTTATTTTAGCTGATAGATTGCTTTTCACTTTCTATCACAAACATTTTGTATACTCTCCTGATTATCATTTTGCATCATATTTTAAAAGTAGAATAAAGGAGTTCCATAAAAACCAATCCAGTAAGTTCCATAAGTGTGAAGAGCATACTTACATTAGTAAAAAGGACAAACTTTGTATACATTGTTGGGATTCAATAAAAAATGCTAATAAGTTTTTTATTGAATTTTCTAATTGGATAAATTTAATATATACTTTCCTATTAGTTCTTTTAGCATTTACTTTTATATTTATTCAAAACGATATAGCAAATCTTATTTTTCTTTTCTACCTACTTTTTAGGACATTATCCCGTTCTACTGAAATCATATTTGCATTTTATAAAGACGTTGTTAGAGTAGATTTTGCACTATTTGAAGATTTATCGCAAAAAAACAAAGCAGAGAGAATTATATATATGCATAAGTGGAGATATTCTAATTTAAGAAAACCAGCTAGAATATCACTTGCAGTACATAGTTTGATAGAAATGGCTTTAACTTTTTCATTATTATACTTTTTAGTTACCAAAGTATTCTACGAACAAATGTTGCAATCACCTTCTATAGTTAACTTAATTTCCTATTCAAACCTAATGCACTATGATACTATGAAAAATCTAATTAATTTTAGTTCTAATTTCTATAATTATTTTCTTTATGGTGTTTCTATGTCTTTTTTTAACTTCTCATATACAAACTATAACCTTTGGATTTGGAATTTATTACATGTATGGCAAGTTATTGTGAGCATAGTTCTAATAATACTTTCTGTAGCATCTTATTTAGGACTAGAAGATAACATGGAAAAGAGAGATAAAGAATTTTTCAAACAACTTGAAATACAAGAGGACATATCTAAATAATTTATTTTCCTAAAACACTTTTGATAGATTAATACAGATCTTATTTCCTCAGGTTTGTATTAATCCTGTCTTTAAATACTATGACTATTTAGTTAGATACATACTGTCTCTTGTATCCTTTACATTACATGTGAGTAAGCGTCTTATTTGAATCTAATCTTACTAAAGCCTAAGAATTCAATTAATAATCAAATGTCCTTTTTCTAAATTCACTTCTTTCCATTACAGCTCTAGCAACTCACCTTGATGTATTCTATATATTAGGGCCAAATAAAATTTAATAGAATATCTACTATCCTGTAGTAAACCTTATAAACACACCTGTACCTCTTATTCCAAAGATTTAGCCCTTCTTTATCACCTTTAGATGACTTGCTTTTGGCAGCACCTTTTACTAGTAAAGTCTAGGTCCATTGCATGTTTAAGTGGATTCTAAATAATTTTGATTATCTTCTCCATTTTTACTACTTTAGACCTTTATCTCGGAGTAATTTAACATAGTATTGCATACGTAACAATATTAAACCTTGCTAGTTGGATATTATTTGAAAAGGGATGGTAGGTAAATACCCTCTCAACCCCTTAACTGTATTTATAGGTATCGAATTAGCGCTCTTATAGTAATACCTATAAAAAGGGGGAATTGGTTCTACATACGATCCACAGTAACATTATTTATCCTTCTATTTTTTGATGCTACTCCTCTTTGCTAAGAATCTCATTACAATCCTTAATTTTACAGACTATTAAATTCTATATCTTTATCATATTTTCTAATCTAAGTATTATGGACTCAAAATTTTAAACATAATTATATCCATTTAAATTACCTTAATCTTCACCGCTTCCTTAAATTCCCCACTAATTTTTTCTAGACAACACTCTTTTTTTATAAAACTTAAAATACTTTTATTAAACAAATGACGAATAGGATAAAAAATTGAATACTAAAAATTCTAAAAAAAATCTCACTTTACACTATTTTTCTGCAAAGTGAGATTTTTCTAAGGAAGTTGTCTATCCTCCCTCAAACTAATAACTTGATTTTTCAATTCTTCAATGTTAGGTTCAAAAGCATTATAATCTGGTCCAAATTCCAGGCATTTAACATTATATGTTTCTTCCCAATGTTTAATTTTATGCTCAGAAGTTCCTTCTTTTAATACTATGTAATGAGGGGCAGCCGGACTCGATGTATTACGACAAGAATGTAGTATTAAATTAATATCCGGATCACTTAAACTATATCCTAAGAACAATACTGTATTGGTTTTAAAAAGGGACCCTAACAATTCATAAAATTCCGGAAATTTTTCTTGACTATCATAATACTGCTTAGAGGTAAAAATTATTTCATCTGTATCATCAATAGTTCCATGCGCTTTAACAATTAAATTCTCTGGTGACTTAATATTTGTAATTATAGATCTTGTTTTTTGATAATCATACTTTACATAATGATTTTCATTACATAAATTATCATATATCTTATCAAAATTTGTAGTAATGACTATCTTGCTATCTATTTCTTTAATATGGCTATGTACTTGTGAAGCCATATAATTACCTCTTCCAAAATTCCTTTTCAAAAAATTTGCATATTCACCAGGGTCACTTAAATCATAGATTGCTTGTAATGCTAACAAATAATTCTCCTGGGTTAACATATCCTTAACAAACTTTCTATCCTTCCTACTAGGATTTCTCATTAAAGTCTGTATCGCCTCTATAAATTCCCCCCATGTTTTAGGAGACTCACCGTCTTCATTAACAGCTGTTGCAGATACACCTGAACCCAAGAAAATAATACATCTGCGATATGCAATTTCCTCAATTAATTTTTCTGGCCACATAATATCCGTTTTAGTCGCCATTTAAATCACCTAAATTCTTTAATAAATTTGTAGCAATTTCATCTAAATATTTTGTGTATTCCTCTACACTACTACTTTGATTTCCTCTTAATCCTGACTGATAATCTAAATCAAAAATCGGACAATTCGCAGTTTGAGATAGTGGCACTATACTATAGACGTATGGTACATCTCCAATTTTCATATTTTCTCTCTTAACAGACTCAGGAAGTAAGTTTCCTAGGCTATTATAAATTTTATCATCCATTTTGCTAATTACATTTTCGTATGCCTGTACTGGTCGTACTTTTCCTTTAAACTTCCTTTTAGAATACTGTTGAACAGAGTAGCCAATAAATTTTGTAGTATCATTAATACTTAAATTAACCGCGTATTTTTGCGCGAATTCTTTTATTGAATCTGCACCATATCCGCTCATAAATGTAGATATTGCGGTCTCATAATCTGATCTCCAGCGCTTAATCCAACTCTCAATATTCCCTACACCTATTACACTAAAAATATCAGAGCCCATTGGTGCTAAAAAGTAATCGGTATTTAATAATATACTTCTATTCAAAGCTCCCAATGATGGGCCTACATCAATAAAAATATAGTCGTAATCTGAAAACATTCCTCTCAATTGATTTAACCAATTAACAATCCTTAAGTCCCCTTTTTCTTTCGCAAACATATTATTCCAACTTCTACTTAATTTATCATCAATAATAGATAAATTAGGATGTCCAGGGATCATATCAAGATTATATTTATTTTCCTGAGATTTAATTGGTATTTCAATATTTTCTAAGGAAATATTCCCCTCATCCATATCTCCAAAATAACTCATGATAGTAGCTCTAGTTGCGGTCTCCGAATAAAAATCTTCCCAGTCTTCTTCTGGTACAATTAATTGAGTTGAATTGGATTGTGGGTCTAAATCAACTAATAAAACATTTTTGTTAAAATGTTTTTTTAAATAACTAGCTAAATTTACAACAGTAGTTGTTTTTCCCACGCCGCCTTTATTATTAAAAAAAGTTAATATCTTCATTTTTCCACCCCTTAAAATTATTATTAAATGTTAAAAATAAAATCCTGCTTATTGTAAAATATATACCAACACAAATAAATTACTTTAGCATTATTCTACTTACTCTTATTTCACTAATTGTTAATAATACGAATAGTAGTATTTTTGATAAGAACCTGCATAACAAATTTGAATGGTATTTCTACTATTTAATGCTAAGTTAAATTTTATATCAATTGTATCGGTTAGTATTAAAACTTAGCCACTAAACAAATTATTTACAAGGAATAAGATCTATTATCCTCTTAAACTTCAAATATTTGCAGATCTAACTGTTCCCCGCTTGCTAAGCTCTTTGGACAATACAAGTTATGAATTAAATGTGCAGAAATTTATCCTGCCAACCGTGTTATTTCTATCATTACTAAAAAAACATACGGAGCTGCTCATATTTTGGAGTTACTATAAGATTGTAAAAATTAATAGTAGTAAATCAATATGTTAATCTATTCTTAAACAACTTTTTGTTTGTTTATCATAAGTTATATATGTATTAAAAATCTAAAATATAAATTCCAACCATTGATAAGAATACTTTTTAATATATTGAGATTTAACGATTACAAGTTATTCACCTACAATCTCCTATAGGAGATTCGTAGCTATAATTATCCCTATAAAGTTCTGGATACGAAAGCCCAGTAAATTCCTCATAAATCTACCTTTAGCTCTTCATATCCTTTAAATTGACTTTCAATTTATTGCCCCTCATGATTTAAGCACAAATCAATTTGTACATGCATTGTATATATCCTAATTAAATACGCATTACTATCCAATAACACCTAATTTTTTTCATCATTTTCAACTATTTTAATTTCATCCCTTACCCCCGACCATATATTTATGTCTGCACTAAGTATACTTTGCAATTTTTTTTGAAAATCGTTAAGTACCTCTAAAGACAATTCACTCTCTGGTTCTCCAGTAATATAGTACTCTATATTACGCTTCAACTCTCTCAAACTACTTAACGTTTTTACATCCTTTTCCCATAAATCTCTATGATTATAAAAAGCATCAATTCCATTAAACACAGTGACACCAGCTGCTAATAACAAAGCAATATCAGATAATATGTTATTATTTATACTCTTTGCTCCTAATAAAAATGTAATAAGAGCTGTTGAAAAAAGAGATGCCATTTTAAGTATAAAAGCTCTCTTTTTATTTTGATTTCTTCTTTTATCAAAATACTTTATACCTTCATTAACATTTTTAAATAAAATACTTGCCTTCATTTGCGCCTTCACAACAACTTCATTCCTCTCATTCATATATCTATTTCCAAGATAATTAAACTATTAATCTTTGTAATAAAATTAATAGTTTACCTTTTATACAGGTCAGTATCACATTATATTCAGACAAATATGTATTTAATAATATACATTTCCGAATTTAACCATTCATACAACTCTATATTTTGGATATAATGCATTCTGTTTACCAGAGAATTTGTACTCCTAATAATTCAATTTTTTCTTAACTCGTATAAAAAACATGAATGACTATCTAAAGCTACACCAAAACAAATTATATAAGGTGATTTATATATAATTGAAAAAGAGGAAACAATGATTAAAACAAGAACCCCTCATACGTAAATTTTTATATAATTTTCACTTTATCTTTCCATTTTGCATTGAATCTTTAATATATTAATATAATTTTGTAGTCTTAAAAAGGATATGGGCATCATAAATCTCAACATTAAATTTGATAAACATAAATGGTTTCCACAATAGATTCAAAATATAGTTTTAATTCATTAAATTTGAACTATACCTGCAAATAAAGTAATTTTTTAATAATCAGTAGAATGATGGTTAGATTGATTTTCCCGCATTTTAAACCTTGCAGAAGTTTATCCATGACATTTGGCACTAAACAAATATTTCTAAATTCAGCACATCAATTCAAATTTATCTATACCATATATCAGCGTATTTAAGTTTGGACTACAATGTTTATTTATAAGTTTCCATCATCATAATTGTTTTTCGGGAAAAATTTTTGAATTCATTTTGCAAAAAAATAAAAAAAGGGATTTTCACTTCCTAATTTATTCATTTAAAGTTCTATTCGCAAGCAATTCCTATTACCTTTCTCTATTTATTTAAATTTATCTGTGAATCAAAATTAAGTAAATCTTTTGGTTGTACATCTAGTGCCTTAGCAATTTTTTCAATATTATCAAGTGAAACGTTCCTATTACCTCTTTCAATGTCCGATATGTAAGTTCTATGCAGATCACACTTAAAAGCTAATTTTTCTTGTGACATATTATTTTGTAACAATCTTATTTGACGTACTTTTTGTCCAAACAACACCCTAATATTTCTCCCCATAATTCCTCCTACATAATTGACTATAGTTTAAAGAAAATGATAAAATTATGTATACTATAGGTCTACAGACTATAAGTTACATGAGGTGTATAACATTGCGTTTTTTTACTATTTTTGACATAATTATAGATAAAGCTAATCAATTAGGACATACAGAAGATGAAATGTTTGCTTTATTCAAAAAAGAAAAGATATATAAAAAGGACTTAAATGCTTTTAAGGAAAATGGTATTATTCCAACAAATAAAAAGCTTTTAAACGGAATACTTAGTTATCTTGAAATAACAAAAATGGAATTGGAATTAAAATTAGGTAGAATACCTGCTGGTTTTGAGGAAACTTTTTTAACTAATAGCAAGGAAATTGCAAAACTCCTTGAGAAAAGAAATGTTATTAAACAAGAGAAAATTATTGATACCCCGACATTTCATTCCTATTTTTCTACAGATCTTGGAAAGCTATATAATATGGATTGCTTAGAGGCATTTAAACTAATTAAAGATGATAGTATTGATACGATTTTTGCTGATCCTCCTTTTAACCTTGATAAAGAGTATGACGAGGGTATAAATGATAATAATTCTTTTAGCAGATATTTGAATTGGTATTATAAATGGATAGATGAGTGTATTAGAGTTTTAAAACCCGGAGGCTCTTTATTCGTATATAATATTCCAAAATGGAACACCTATCTTTCAGAGTATCTAAATGGAAAAATGAACTTTAGAAATTGGATAACGGTTGATATGAAGTTGGGGCTTCCTATTCAAAATAAATTGTATCCATCTAACTATAGCCTCCTATATTACATAAAAGGAGAACGACCTAAGACTTTTAACATGCAAAGGATTCCATTACAAACTTGCCCACAATGCGGGAAAGAGATTAAAGATTACGGTGGATACAAAAATAAAATGAATCCTAATGGTACGACTCTATCTGATGTTTGGTCAGATATTTATCCCGTTAGACATAAAAACTCTAAAAATAGAAAATTTAACGAACTATCCATCAAATTACTTGATCGTGTAATTAGCATGAGCACAAATCAAGGTGATGTTGTTTTAGACCCATTTGGAGGCAGCGGCACAACATTTGCTGCTTGCGAATTATTAGGGCGTAAATGGATAGGATTTGAGTTAGGAAATTGTGAAATTATAAAAGACAGGCTTGAAAATAAAGAGCAAGATCAAAAACTATTTGATAAAGTCTATGAAGAAAAAAACAAGCTCTTCCCTGATAAAGTCAAGGAATTACGCAAAAAAAATGGATTATGGATTGATGAAGATTTTAGATAAAATAATTAGGATAAACAATAATATATTATTGTTTATCCAGGTAAAGGAGCAAACTTAAAATGGACGAATTCAACAAAGCATTAGAAAACGCTATTTCAGCATGGCATAAATTAAGTGAAGAATGGGAAAAAATTGAGGCCACTCATTCTGACTTCCTTTCAGAAAAATATCCTTTTGAAAAAGATTTCAGTGAAGTAATTTTTGATTTACAAGAATGGCAAAATCACATAAACAATAAATCTTAGACTCCCTTTATGGAAGTCATCATTTTTTTCTGTTAGAAGCCTCCCTCCAAAATTTGTGTAAAGATGTGATAGTAAAAGAGTATGTAATTTGCTCTAGCAACACTAATACATAAACATATATTTGTTCCTTCTCAAAGGAATTCGGTTAAAATAATGGACATTAAACATATAATAAACTCCAATAATATTAACAAAAGAAGGATCATAAAATCCTTCTTTTGATTAAATTACTACAGGTTTTTTATAATATAAACTCTTTAAACTTGTCACTTGTTCTTGTTTTGAGAGAATCTCTTTCCCACCCACGTGATAATAGCGATTGCTCGTAACCACATCAAAATGTCTTCGCAGCCCTTCTTCTTTGATTGCAGTTAAACACATAAGCTGAATATTACATTTTTGTGCAAGTTCAATAATAGGACTCACTACATGCTCACTAGATGCCTTTCCAAACGGATTATCTGCAATAATAAATTTCCATGAATTTTCTTTCGTAAATCTCTTTTTACGAATATGCGTAATTAAGACCATAAACATGGTCATATATGACGTATATTGTTCCCCACCCGACCATTTTGCTGCAATATGCCATGGCATATAATCTATACCACTTTCCATTAAAGTCTGTTTTCGGGGTTTGAACACTTTAATTTGACACGTAGGAATTGGAGCCAGACTATCCAACATCTTTTCTGTACGCAGCTGCTGTTTCATAAATAAATCAATTTCTTCCTCATTTTTACCGCTTTGATGCATTTTTTGTACATGGTGTAACAGTGTATCCACCCACTGAAGCAGATTTTGAAGAGCGGTTTCTTCTTCTTCCCTTTTCCAATCCATTTTAATCATCTCAAAAGGCATACTGTATAACTGAATTTTTGAATGACGAGGTATTTCTTTAATATTTTCATATACTGCTACAATTCGCTGATACATTAAGTTTACTAGTTCTTGTTTATCTCTTTCAGATTGTACAAGCATATGTTCATGTTGCTGTTTCATTGCTGCAAGACTTTCAAAAACTCGTAAGAATTTACTATGAATATACTCGTAATCAAACAACTTCTCACCTTCTAGCAAACGTGTGAATTGATCTGCAAATATTTTTACTTTATGGTTATTCGTCATCTCTAAACATTCAATATAATACTGAAATGCTCGTCGTACGCGTATTCTTTGCTGTTCAAAATTTGATTTTTCCGTCTCTGTTTCCCGTTTCAGCTTGCGAAATGTTTCCATTGGATTACTATAAATACTTTTCCACTCCTCTGTTGGTAAAACCATCGTAAGTTCTGTGCACACAGGGAGATCCGCAATATCTTGAAAAGTTTCTAAGACCTGACAAACCGCTCTCCATTCTTCTTCCTTTTGTTTATATTTACATTCTAACTGTTCTTGTTCTTCATAAGAAGATGTCAACTCACGTATCGCATATTCCTGTTCCTCTTTTGCATCCTCACCGAAAACATGTGGTTCTTTTTTATATACCCGTTTCACTGCATCACATTCTGTTTTCCATTTTTCTTCTTTCCCGTACACTTCTTTTTCAATCTCAGTCATTTCTTTTTCCATAGTACGAAGGGTCTCTTCTGCCTTTTCTTCTGAGTTTTTAGCCTCTTCTACCTCTGTTGCAGTAATACTTCGCTGCTGATATTTTAACCACTCCCAGCATACTGCAAGTGCCTGAATTACTTCTTGCTCCTTAATTTCATTTCGCTGAGCGGCTGTTAGTAATTTTCGAATATGTTCATAACTACCGTTCTCCTGCTCCATACGTTTATTTAGCTGCTCAAATGTAATTCGAGCTGTTTCGTAATCACCCGTCGTAACTTCTCCTTCTACAAGCTCATATAAAAAACCATACAAGTTGCGAACGTCCTCGTGTTGTTTCCGTTGATGTTGGTGATCATCTACAAGACGTTGCATTTGCATTTGTCGCATTCTGATTTCTTCCTGCCTACTCTCAGCCATAGTCAGCTCTTTTTCTATGCTAATGAGATCGGCTTGTGCTTTTATATGTCTATCTTTCACAGACTGAATATCACAGTATCGTTTACAGAACGCTTCCACCTTTTCTAATTTGGTTCTCATCGTATATTTCTGTTTTTCCAGTTGTCTACATTTTTCTTTCATATCTACGATTTGCTGCTCACAAAGAGATATATCTGCACGAATTTCTTCAATCTGCTGCTCCGCTTTCTCTCCTTTTACTCGTAATAAATTTATCTGCTGTTTTACCCTCTCTTCAAACCTGTTGTCGTAAGTTTCAAAAAAAGATGTAATCTCTCGAAAAACTGTTTGAAGCAATGCTTCTAATTCTCTATATTGGTTTAAATTTTGGATATTTGTATGCAATTGATGTTCTTCTTCTTGTAGAATACGCTGCATTTCAGCACGAGATGCAAATAATTTCTTTTCTAGCGGTTGAAATACCATAACCCCTCGCTGCATACTCATAAGTATCGGCATATCTGTTTTGAAAGAAGTAATAAGTTTTTCTTTTACTTGGAATATAATCGGAATTTCAAAACGTTCTCCTTTTAATGTACGAAGCACACGCTCTACTTGTTTAATTTGTCCTTCTTCTACTAGTATGGAATAGGGTAATAATCTATTGTTCTCTAACACGTTCTCTTTGTCTTCTTCTTCTAACGCCTGCTGTGAAAGCCATTCACTTCCGAGTACAACGTAAATTTGGTTCTTCTCTAATTCTTCTTTAATGCGTAGTAGTGTTTTGTGCGGAATGAAATAATCATAAGTTTGCAAATCCTCAACGCGTTCTCTTTGTCGCTGTACAATAAGGGCTAGTTTTTCTTTATCTTGAATAAGCTGGTCCAACTGCTTTTGAAGGGTTAAAACACATTCCTCACGTTCTTCCCACATATGAGAGATGGATTTTCCTATTCGAAGTAACATGTTTTGTACGCGCTCTTTATGTGTTATATACTTCTCCGACTCCTTTTCCTTATTTTGTTTCTCATTACTCCACTGAGCAATCAATAACGTTTTCTCTTGCACACTTTCTTCTTGTTTCTTTTTCTGTATCTCTTCTATTTTAATCTTCGTTTCTAATTCTATGTTGTCTTCTTTAATCTGAGTAATTTCTTTTATACACTGTAGTATAAACTGTGACTTATCGGCTACAGCCACATCTCCTACTTCCTGCTGTAATACTTTATGATAATTTTTGTATTGTGCAAGTTCTGCTTGAATTTCTGCATTCTCTTTTGTAAGTACATTCCCATTTTGTCGTATTTCTTTAATGATTTGTTTTGCCTCTACCATTTCTACTTCACATACACAGAGTTTTTCTTTTACCTCTTCCTCTTTTTCTTTTCTTTCTTGAAGTTCGGCATACCATGCATTTTGAAACACGCGTTTTGCTTCTTCCAATTGTTTCATTAATTCTGCATGAGATAACTCAAACGCATCCAATTCTGTTTGATAGGTTTGTCTTTCGCGCTGAAACATTTTATATTCACCATAATGATACAGTGCTCTAGCTTCTTTATGATGTTGTTTTTCAGTTTGCAGCCGATCTGTTTGTTGTGCGACTTTTTCCTGCGTACTTTGTAATTTATTTTGAAGTGATATAATCTCTTTCATAGTTTGCTGTGGCAGATAGCTGTCTTTAATCCAAAGCCAATCATTTTGTCTTGCATTCAATTCCTGAATTTCCTGTTCTACAGACGCATTTACTTCTTGCAATTCTTCTTTGTATACATGAAATGTTTTTTTCAATCGAACCAGTCGATTTTGTGTTTCAAAAAAAGCTTTCTTCATATTTTGATAAGTTTCCACAGATGTAATTACACTGTCTGCATTATCTTGAATCATTCCAAAGTCACGAATATCTTGTTTCAGCTCCGGAATCCGCAACAGATTATCCTTAAATCCCTTGAAAGATTCAAAGATACCTTCTTTATCCTCTTTTCTTTGGAATATCGTATCTTCAATTGATGGAATGAGCAGTTTTTTTATGAGGTCTTCTACCGTTTTTGCCTTAGCGAAAAACTCAGCAACCCCTCCCTCATCCCCATTAATCTTTTGCATGTTCTTCCATTCTTCAACAAGAATTTGAAACTGCTGAAGTTCCATTTTATACTGCTCATTTGTTTCAGGAATTCGTACGCGAACTCCTTCCGCACGCTGCAATGTTCTTTTATATTCGGTATAGTTTGTTAACTTTCCATTTACCACCATCGGCAAGGTTTCAATTGTGAGCGGCGAATCATCTGAATGCGTAAAATAATAATTAAAATATTGCAAATCTTCAGATTCTGAATTTGCATTTACATAAGAGAATCCGAAGACCGCATATTTTGGTTGATCACCGTCAAGTCGCCAAGATGTTGCAATATGCCCGTTTGATCGTTTTGCAACTGTTTCTTTCATTTTTCGTCCAGTTAGTGTGACATTCGGCAAAATTGTTTGCATCATCAACTGAATAACACTTGTTTTCCCACCTCCATTTTCCAAAATAAATAACATATCTCTTCCATCTGGTGACCACGTCAAATCTGGGATCACTTTTTTTCCCTCATCCAAAATGATATTACTCATACGAACTTGTAATAATCGTGGCATGCTAGTTTCCAACCCTTCCATCCGATTTTTGTAATAGATTCATTAGTTGTTCTTTGCGAAAACTATTAAAATAGTAGGAAGTAACTATCCTTTTCAACTTTTCAGTTAACTCAATCTCTTTGTATTCTCGCACGATAAACAGATGTTCTTCTTGCATAAATCGAAATACCTTTAGTAAAAAACCAATACGATTATTTTCTGTCAATTCAATGTTTTTTGCTTTTTCATCATATACTTTAAGTCCGTCCCATGCTTTTACAATCCCGTCAATATCTAAGTCATAAAAGTCGGCAAGGTCTTCTGTATCGTCAAACTCTTTTATCGATTTCTCAAACTGTTCTATATGATAGTTAATCGTAGACTCCACATCTTCAATCGTCACATACACTCGAGTTGATAACGTTTGATCCTCACTGTTGTAAAATTTAGAAACCACCGTAAGCATAGCAAAATATGCTAAATACAACTCCCGATTATTTTTCAGTTTCATTTTTATACGAAGCTCCTCATTTGAATAGCTAAAAATCTCATTATCCATGTTTGGTACAATATATAAGCCATCTTTTGCTTCAAATATTTTCATATTAGCTTTTTTCTCGATCAAATGGTGTAAGATATCTTGAACTTGTTCTTTGTCATATAATTGGTACAAATCCCTTTCATTCTTTTCGATTTTTCCTTTTCGTAAAAACACAAGAAATAATTCAAATGCGGCCTCTGCCTCAGTTACTTCCCAATACATATGAGTTCCCCCTCTGAATAGTAAAGTTTGCAAGGATATATCCACTCTCTAAAGTCATTGATTCTCCGTTTGGATCAATTGACACGTACCCGATTTCTGCAAATTCTGGATTTTCTATGGTCAATTCATGAAATAGTCTGGCTATCGGTTCCACAAATGGAAGCAATTCTGTCGGTATAATTTCAAATTTTGTTTCTGATGTATGTAGAGTAACCAAAAAGGAATAAAGCATTAGCCCTTTTGTAATTCTTGTATATGCATTACTATCATCTTCCCGTAAAGTATCCAATATCTCTTTTATCGTGTAGGATTCTTTTGTTAAAAGTGGTTGTAAGAGTAGCTTTAACAGATACCTTTGTTCTCTTTGCAACTGCTCGGCTTCATACCGTTCCTTTCTTTCTTGCTCCATGAGAATTTCTTCATCAATCACAGGGATAAACATTTCTTGCTCTTCCTTCTCTTTTTTTCGCCTTTGTTTTTCAAACATGCGCGCAGGGTGAAAAAAACGAGGGACGCGTAGCGATATAAATGGTCGTACTACTTCACCAAGAGATTCAACTCCTACATGATTTCGTACAATTTCTCCTAGGACTTCTTTTTCAAAATTAAGCTTCACGGAGAATGCGTTTAAAATTAAGTATTCTACGGATTCGCTCATAACCTTTTCCAGCCTTTGCTTTTCAATAAATAACGATTCATGTAGGGAAATTACATCTGTTAAACGGTAATCGATTTGCAAGATAGTATCTATTCCTTTTTCTTCTTTTTTTGTCAACTCTCCCTTGTAGTATCGATGCAGTGCATCCTCTACGAGATGTTTCAATTCTAAAAACGTAGTTCTTTCACGAACAGTTTGTTCGTTTACACGCTTCATTTGCAGTTCCAACTCTTTTTTCTTCGATACTTCAATTGCATCTTTAATAATTTTTCCTTGCAGTTCGATCATTTTTTGCTTTTCATTTCGAATCTGTAAGGATAACTCACGTACTGTCCGAAGCGCCCCATCAAACAAACCTTTCTCCATTTGTTGTTTGAAGTATAATTGTGAAATAGAGATTTGTAATTCATTAAACATTTCTTTTGTTTTAAATAACACTTCAATCCCAACAGTAGTTAGCTTTAGCTGCACACGTTTTTCTCGCAATTCACGAATATCATACGTATCGTATTCAATATAATGGAATTGAAAATTCTGTTCCTTTCGATTTACAAAATCATAATAGGAAAAAGTATGGGGTGCACCATTATTACGTAAAAAACCGTCCACAAGGACGCTCCTTAGCTCGTCCGCTTCCTGAAACGTAATTCCTTCCTTATAAGATTCTTCTAATATTTTTTGGAGAAAATAGGTGAGTTCTTCATTTGTTGTAGGTTTATTTTCGCTTAGCATATTTTCTAATATATAGAGCAAAACTGCCATCCCAAGCGGTATTAAAGGATATTCTTTGAATCTATTTTTGGATTGCAATTGTAAGAGAGGATGAAACACGCTAAGATTTTTCATCCTTTCATCGAAACCATGAAACAATTCATTCCAATTTTCCATCCTATACACTCCCTAACCGACGATAATCTACTTTAGTTAGTCCTTCTTGTGGCAAATAATGTCGTTTCGCAAATATCTCTTTCATTCTTACTGCCTCTTCTGCACGAAAATAAGAATAAAAAGCAGTTAATTCCTCTTCACTTACAAGTTGCTCCGTACGTTGCTGTATAGTATGATTTTCATGTTTTTTTAATAAGTCAAGATAGAATGGAACAAATGGTTCACAGGTGTAAGGTGTATTTTTACTCATCGAATACCAAATACGGATGCCAGACGGATCCATATCCCCGTAATAATAAATATGACAATCCTGATCATTTTCTAAAATCTCCTGCATGAAAGAAATGCTATGGATGATTTTCTTACCTTCCGCGTATACTAAGAAGTCAAATGAAATACCTGACCAAATGTTCATACCGCTTTGAAATAAACGCTTCAAACTAAAAAAAGTATCTTTATTTTCGATGATGAGTACCTGTGGTCTTTTTTTCTGCTGCTTCTTACTTTTAATATAAAAAAATGGTTCGTGTGTCTCGTAACAAACTAGATCTTTATATGTAATACCTAAATGTTTTAATAATGTTTTTCCTTGGGGCCTTTTTAATAATTTTTCATCATGAAATAATTCAAATGAGCGCTCATTTACCGAAATTATTTCTACTTCTTGTTTTCCATTTTCATATAGAAAATCACTTATTGCATAAATGAAAGGTTCATCGATTTGATATTGGTTGTAGTTTGTCATGTAGTAGGAAAAAGATAATGTGGGGTGAAACATTGTTAATAGTCTTTGTACCTGTATTTCGTTAGTATTTTCTTGCGGCATAAATTGATATCCATTATATAATGGTGGAAACAAACTATTTTCTCCCCAAGATTTAACTGGTTTTATAAGACCTTCTTCTACCAACTTCAACATAGTACGTGCAAATTCATTATAGTAACCTCGCTCTTCATAAAAATCTTTATATTCCTTGTATAGATACTTTTCAATGGCCTCGGTTTTTACCCGTTTTGGTTTTGCTGTTCGTAAAAATGTAAGTATGTACTCTTTCAAAATAATCACCTTTCTATCATTTATATTAATAAATAAAAATAAAATCATTTAGAACTTAATGAAAGACTTTTTATTACTAATAGCCCAGTAAATTTTCTTATTTTTCACTCTAACAAATTACTCTAAACTTGTATTTAAACTACTATATAGGGATTAATTATTCGATAAAAAGAAAATTTCTTTTTAAAACCTGTATTCTCCCAAAAACTTAATGCAAAATTATTATCAAAACCAACATAGACATAGATCAAAAAACACTTTCTTTTTCAACCAATCACCCAAGTTTCCCATTATATACATCTATTTTTATACAAGTTATCAATTTTAATCCTATATTGTAAGTTTATTCTAATATATTGCACTGAATTATTTGTTGCAAGATAAAAATAATTGATAAAATATAATTTGAATATTAAAACTTACTGCTTATAGTTAACTTCATTCTATTAATCAATAAAACTATTTCTTTTTAAGGTTACCCAAGCGAGTTACACATATTATGTAGAGGCTTAAACATGTGATGGCAGATGAAATCAGTTTCTAATTTATCCAAAAAAATTCTTTACTCTTATTTACTTGGTGACAGCAAAACTCATATTGATTACTGATTTATGTCTTTCTTACCTTTTCCACAATAAAAGCTCATGCAAATACATAAGTTTCTTAGGTATATTAGTCTACTTCAATAATTTCATTAAATTATTCCAGAATTACTTTACACAAACTTTGCGGACTTTCACACCTCAATAAATTGAAAACTTACTAAATCACCTTGCTCGATAAGAATCTTCAATTCATCTAACAAACGTAGAATAGATTTTATATTTATGTAAACTTTAAAAATCATTTGCATCTATTACATTCAATACATGAACCAAGTAATATCTCCCAATAGTTGGTTTTCATAAAAAGATAAAAACTCAATATTATCTCCTATTAAAGATGTTTAGCGGTTTAACTAGTCGTTAATGCGCCCCCCAGAATTCCAAGTAAATATTTTATTGATACAAGATATAAATCGTCAGTTTTAACTATATAGTTGAGAAGGAATGCTTATAAAAAGAAGGAGGATCATGATGAAATATCAAACAATATTTCGCTCATTAAAAAAATCGCTTTTTATCTTTATCCTTTCTTTCAGTTTGTTAATTTTCACACTCCCTACCTCTACCTTTGCACAATCCAATAACAATGTAATTTCTGTTACAAATTACTATGTATCTCCAACAGGAAACGACCTCAATCCCGGTACATTAGATCAACCTTTCGCTACCATTCAAAAAGCTGCTAACGTCGCTAAAGAAGGAAGTACAATCTACATAAGAGGCGGAGTTTATAACCAAAAAGTTCGTGTCACTCATTCTGGTGCCTCAGGAGCACCCATTACATTTCAAAATTACCAAGATGAAAAAGTCATTCTAGATGGTTCTAAAGTCAAGTTAGAAGATGATGGGTTATTTACAATAGAAGATAAAAACTATATTCAAGTAAACGGATTAGAATTTCGCAATTTAAAATCAACGAAAGTTAGCGAAACCCCTATTGGTATTTATATCACTGGAACAGGAAGTTATATTGATATTAGAAATAATTATATTCACCACATTGAAGCAAATGTAAAGAATGGAAATGCACATGGCATTGCTGTATATGGTACTTCATCTAGTGCACAAAATAATCTAAATCATATTGTGATTGATAATAACGAAGTAGCAAATTTGAAATTAGGATTGAGTGAAGCAATTGCTGTGAATGGAAATGTTGATTCTTTTGAAGTTACCAATAACAAAGTACATGATAACAACAATATTGGAATTGTTCTGATTGGACATGAGGGCGTATCTCCAGTAGCTGCTTTAGATCAAGCACGAAATGGAGTTGTTCGTAATAACATTGTCCATCACAATTCATCCATCAATAATACTAGTTATAATGAATATTCAGCTGATGGTATTTACGTGGATGGTGGGAAGGAAATTATCATTGAGCAAAATCAAAGCTATGAAAACGACCTTGGTATTGAAGTAGCCAGCGAACATGCAGGAAAAAGCGCAAGCCAAATTACTGTTAGAGACAATACAATATCCAATAATATCATGAGTGGCATTGCAATTGGTGGATATGATAGTCAGCAAGGATATGCTGAAAATAACACGATTACGAACAATGTGATTTATAAAAATGATACAAAAGATCAAGAGAGTGGCCAAATCGAATTAAATTACGATACCCGAAACAATGTAATTACCAATAACCAAATCTATGCAAGTAATAGCCGTATTTTTATCAGCAATAATTTTAATAAAAACACTGGAAACAAACTGGATTACAATCAATACTATGGTGAATTCGATCAAAGTAATGGCTTGTGGCAATGGAAACGAAAAACGTATAAAGGATTTTCTTCTTATCAAGCAGGTATGAACCAAGAAGGAAATGAACAACATAGTGTATTTAGTAAATTATCCTCTTCGTTCAAACAAATTTTAAAATAAAACAAATCAACTAAACCAGCTTTATCTTAGCTCATTCCCCTTCCCTCTCCTATAAAAGTGAAAGAAAAATGATAAGTCGTAAAGACTCTGTATTGATGATTCTATAAGTAAAGAGGTAATCTATAAAATTTAGTAAGCCGCGATTAATTTCTCTTAATATGAAGGGTTCACGCCCCTTGAAGAAGAAGTCTTGTTGGCTAAAATGAAAAAAAGGCTCAAGGAAGTATCAAGATAGCAATAACCCCTGAAATTAAAATTAAATCTGAACAGGTTGAATAATCCACTACAAAAAAGCTAACGAAGCAAAAATAAACAACATATAGATTTGAATTATATTTCTCAACAACCAAAATTACTTAATGTGGCAAAATAATACTCGGGTTGGCACCCAATACCATATTACGATGGTTCCAGTCCCAGTAAGGCACCTTTGGGTGTCTTTTCTTTTGTTTGAAACACATTCTGGCAAAATTCCTGTATCTTTGTTGATTTACGACTCACATAAACCAACAAACTTCGTATATATAATTTGTTACCCTAAATGGGTTGACAATACGAACAGTTATAGGAGGATTTTGTGAATGGTAAAAACAGCATGTGTAAGTATGATTACTGGCATTCTTTTAATATGTTCAACAGGATGTGCCACTCAAACTGATTCCATTACAACTAAAACTCAATCAGTAGATGATGGCACATATACAACAAAAGAGCTCACAGACACATTTCCTGTAGGAACACCCATAACTACTTACATTCGAAAAGAAGAAAAACTGAGCGTAAAACATCTCACCAGTATTACACTTACAGATGGTGGCGTCGGTAGAGTTTTGGAAGCAACGGATGGTTTTGTTGTTGTATGTGGGAATGAAAAAGGAGTTTTTGATGTATTAATATTTAAAACCATGGAAGATGTAAAGAAATATGAACAGAGTTTAGCACGATAATTAATATCCTTCTTATGCCTTTTACACAGAAATTGTCCTCTATCTCTTGCTATGGCTTTTCCTATGTACAGTATAATTGCATCATGAGTAATCACACGTTATAATAGTCACCTAATTACATATGAAGAGGTGCAGAAAATGAATAAAACAGAATTAACAAAAGTAGTAGCAGAAAAAGCTGAACTTACACAAAAAGATGCTGCTGCAGCAACACAAGCGTTATTAGATACAATAACAAATGCGTTAGCAAATGGAGAGAAAGTACAGATTCTTGGTTTTGGTACATTTGAAGTACGTGAAAGATCTGCACGTACAGGACGTAACCCACAAACAGGTGAAGAAATGCAAATCGCGGCTTCAAAAGCACCTGCTTTTAAGGCTGGAAAAGAATTAAAAGAGGCAGTGAAATAATTATACATATTGAAAAGGGTTTGATATTCATATCAAGACCCTTTCAATATCCTTTTTGTTCATAAATCAAAAAAGTATCATCCGACATATATTAGATGATACCTCCTTTCCCACCTACTCACTGGGCTGTGACCCTTCACGCTCCTTGAGGAAGGAGTCTTCTTGGCAAAAATGATAAAAAGAAACATATACCTGCAGAAAATAAGAGGTTATGTTTCTTTTTTGATATAGTGTGTAAGATATACAAAATTAGAGTATATCTAATACAAATATTCATTGATTTGTACTACCTTTTCCTCATTTGGCATTAGAAATTGAAATGGAAGAGAATAGATTTGGAATGCTATTCTCAAAAGCTAATGTAAAGGAAGGGATTAGTTCATGTATTCTTTCTTGCAGTGATCTCTTATTTACTTCTCCAAGTTCGTTCAAAAGTTCATTCCCTTCCGAAGTCTCATCCTCAGTGATTAACATGCTTAACATATCTGAGTTAATGATTTCATGAGGCGAATAAACTAGCCCATTCATCATTATATATTTTTGGAGCATGATAGAATTACCATCCCTTGCTTGCTTTAAAGCTTGTTTAAGATATAAATCAAAATATTTCTGTGTAAATTTCACACCTTTTAGTGGAACAGCTCCTACATGTTCAACACCTTTCCAACGTAAATCCGCAATTGAACTCAGCCACCATGCCGGCTCAATAGCTTGTTGCATACGTTGCAGCACCTTACGTTCGAATCCAGGTTTATGAGTAGAATGTTCTTTTAAACAAGTATCTAACATTTCAGCTTCAATGGCGGCTACGGTCATCCCCTGTCCATAAATGGGATCAAAGTTACAAAAAGCATCACCTAACACTAATAATCCAGATGGCCAATTTTCCATTTGTTCAAAATGTTGACGAGTTGACTCCTGCGCTCTAAATCCTCTTGGGACACTAATTGGATCTAACTCTTTGATTAACTCCCTCATCATAGGGGTAACTAATGAATCCAGTTCTTTTTCATATTCTTTTGAATTGGTTGGCGGATAGTGCGTACCTCCAGCAACAAATAGTAGCGCTTGAGCTATGTTATCTTCAATATATAATAGCCCTACAGCTCCAACGTTTTTAGCAGGATCTCCTTCAGAAATTGCACTCAATTTCTCTTTGATATGTGGAGGTACTTTATAATATCTCGTGCTATATCCAAAATTCACCTTTAAACGTTCTGGTTCTGGAACATCATATCCCATAGATGTAAGCCATTTATTGAGTTTAGATTGACGACCACATGTGTCAATTACCAAATCAGTTAACACAGTTCGCTTTGTTTTTAATTCATCTCGTTCTTGAATATTGATCCCAATAACGCGCTTGTGATCAGACGAAGTTAGAAGACCTGTCACCGCTTGCTTTGAATGAAAATGTACATTAGGAATTTCTTGTACACGTTGGCGGATTGTCCATTCTAACAACGCTCGACTGCTCGCTGCACCTTTTCGTTCTATAACTAGTTCAAGTGCCCCATAAGGAGAAAATCGAATCATTTTATCATTCTTGACATTATGGGCCCCTAGATTTAATAAATCATCAACATATCCAGGAAAGAAACGGTTCATAATTATTTCTCCGCGTGGTAATACACGATGAGGATGAAAGTCTTGGGGTGTACCTGGACGTTCAGATGGTTTTTGAGGTAACTCATCTTTTTCAACAACTATCACTGTCTCAAAATAACTGGAAAGCACGCGTGCAGTAAGCAAACCTGCAATACCAGCTCCAATCACGAGTGCCTTTTCTCTTTTTTGCTGTTGATATAGTAATTGATTATCCATCAATAATCTCTCCTCTTCCTAAAAAGTATATTTGTTCAGCATGAATCTATTAAAACTTTTCCAGAAATCAGAATAAACAAATGATGATTCTTCATTATTTCAGTAAGGAGCCCGATGAAATAATAGTTAATATAGTGAAACAGATACATATCAAAGCACTAAAATTCCCCCTGTTATTATAAGCTATTACAAGTGAGAAATAATTAACGTGACCAGTACAATTGTAGTATCTGATAGCACTGTTCTTAAATAGTTTGTTTTTCCAGTAATAAATGTGTCAGTACACCCAGCACATTTTATAGTTATACTTTGAAGTTCAATTCTCTCTTAAATATATATGTTTACATTTTTTTAGATATACGATTTTAAATCCTTCTGAAAACTCAATAGACAAATGCCGCCATATCATTACATTACAGAATTCATCATAAAATAGTAAGCTTTCAAAAAACTTACTTTAACTAACAGGTGCTTCAATTAAATAACTTTTTTATCTCTGCAAAGGTATTACAATTTTAAATACGTTTTTCAACCCTTTGGCTTAGGTAATACAATTCATTTAAATAATAAGATTATACTGTATGCTAGGATACCTAAAGCAATCTTGGTAATTCCTTTCAATATACCCATATTAGATCTGTATCCAACATTCATATTATTAAAATTAAGTTGGTCCAAGTCAGAAAAAGTACACTTAAATGAGTATCCTTTTTCAACAAAATTCAGGTTCATATAACTTGTATAACTGCCCACCGCTTATAATTGCTTTTTTAATACTGCTTTTTCCCCCTTTAATATTTTTTATAATTTGCACCTTAAATGTATCACTTTTGTTATCCTTTTAAATATTTTGGGTTTTTAGAAATATTTATTTGATTTTTAGTAATATTAGAATTCTATTTTATCAAATAGAAAATAGAGGATTTGATAAAAGTATGTAATAATGCATAATAAGCCAATCAGATATTATGATATACTTTCAAAGAGCTGATACAAAATTTCTTTAAATTGGAAAACTAAAGTTTTATCTACCTAATTGTGGGGACGCCTTATGGCGTCTTTTTTTATTAATAGAAAACCCTTAAGCATTCATATGCTTAAGGGTTTATCGATTGAAAGTTAGTGCCGTTTGGAATTCCTTAAATTAAGAACAAAGCGGGATTACTCTTAAACCAATTAATAAAGCTGCAGCAAACGCTGGAATTGGCGCAGGAATCTCGATACCTTCTACAACTAAAAAGTATTGACCATTTACTAATTTAAAACAAACTAATTGCATGGCTAATCCTCCCTTCTGTTAGGATTAATACATTATATTAAATAATCTTATTATTAATATAATTAAATTTTTTGTTTTTTAGAAAATGGGTAATCAATATTCCGGGGAAGCACATTAAATGATCTCTCCCTTATTTTCAAAAGGACCTGCTCAATTCATACGTAAAAACATAAGGTAAAGTGAACCCATTAAAACACATGGAATGACCCCTAGTCTTTTTCTCTTATCTAAAGGAGGAACTATTATTATGGGATATGGTGGTAGTTGCGGCGAAGGCTGCGGTTTTGCTGGAGGCTTTGCTTTACTCGTTGTACTCTTTATACTTTTAATCATTATTGGATGCAGTTGCTTCTGCTAAAAAACTATTAGAAAAGCACCTTAGGGTGTCTTTTCTTTATGCGTAAGAACCTCGCCATCTTATGGAAATGACGAGGTTCTTACCTATATTATTTAATATCTTGTTCCAGATTTTTATCAAGATTAGAATTACTATCATTATGGTAGCGTTGGTAGTTCTCTTCATGTAGCCTTTGTTGTTCTTGTTCAACTTTATTATCATGATCAATCACCTTAATAACAAAAAATAATATTACGATTACAAACACAACAAATGGGATGAGAGCAGTTTTAGAAAGCTCCTTTAAATCCTCTTTTGCTTGTCGCTTTTCTTCTCCTGTTGAAAAGAGATAAGCAAATAAAGCTATTATAAATGCGAAAAAACCTAAGAGTATTTCTACAACTGCAAAAATAGCATCTAACATTACTTATGTATCCCCCTAATATAACATATATGTATTACTAATTAGCCAATAATTACCTTAAACATTATATCAGCAAGAGTACACAGAAGTATAATAAATTATTTGTATAGTTTATTTTATTAATTAATATACTTTACTATAAAATAATTCAAGTCGCCCGAAGACCCCTTAAGTTTTTTTCTTTTTTGTGAAAAGATAAGATCCTAGCTCCGATCTTACCTTTTTTTATTTGTTAATTTGCAATAGGGCTACCGCCATACACCCATTCTCATGATTAGTTCGTTTTACTTTTAATACTCTCAGTTGCTTTTTTAAATAGTTTCATTGCCTGTTCTGCTTTATTATTTGCCTGTTCCAACTTACTATCATTTTGTTCTTCTAATGCTTCTGAAAGTAATCGCAGAGCATCCCAGTAATTATCCATTGCCTGTTTTATCTTTTCTTGTTCAACTTCTAACTCTTTAGGTGCCTCAAGGTATTTCATGTCTCTTACGTGTGTTTTTGCCATATCCAAACTCAGTTGGATTTCACTTTTCTTTGACTCATAATCCTTTACATCTGAATGTCCTATATCTTGTATCAGTCTGATAACTTCATCCATCTTATTTGTATTTCCTATGATGGCTGCTTTGTATTTATCAACTTCTGAACCACTAACTTTTTCATTTAAATCATCCTCACGATGACCCTCTTTCGCATGTTTCTGGTTCTCTTCCTTTACCTCTTGCTCTATATCAGGGTATTTCTCGTTTATCCCCTTAAATACTGTCTCCCATTTAGAAACACCATCATCTATCCCAAACATACCGGTTTGTATGATTTCTTTTGCTTTATCCTTATTATATTCACTATCATACTTACGGTCATCATACTGTCTAACTGCATCTTCTACTTTTATTAGGTGTTTTCTAATCTCTTCTACCCCTTCTTGTATTAAGAATTGGTAGTCTTCATACTTTGTAGGTGGCTTGATTTTTTCAAAACGGTTTATATCCAAACTAATGTGACTAATTAAAGAATCTATCTCACCTATGTAGACACTCTTTTCTGTAAATAATTCATCAGTTTTCTTTTCTAGTTTTTTCAAATGATACTGGAATTCTAAGTGCAGTTCAGTCAAACGATAAGGGTAATCATTTTCAGATACCTTTACCTTCTTTTCACCTTCCGTGTCTAATACATTTGATTTACTTTCTTTACTACTTGATTCCTCTTCCTTACTTCCCTTTTCATACTCAATTCTAGACAATGCGTTTCTTAGTTGGTTTTCAATGTGCTCATCACTATAGTGCAATTTCTTTAGGTCAGATACCATTTTATCTGCATCATAATACTTATCTACTTTTCTATACTCTGACTGTGTAAGTCCATATGTATTTAATGTACAACCTACTAGCATGAAACTAACACTTAACCCTGCTATTGCGATACCCTTAAATGATTTATTAATACTCATTTTAAACTTATCCCCTTTTTCTTTTAGTAATTCTTTTCTTCAACAATAGACAGGCCTTCATGAGTTTTTACATTGTCTGCTGCGTCAGTTTAGCTTTCCTAACTTATTGTTTCAGTCTTAACTTGAATTTCTTCCTTATAATTACAAAAAGGATATACCTAAACATATAACTGCTAGTAAGATATATCCTTATATTATTTTATAATGATAATAATTAATGAGTCAAAGTGATTTTGCGAAAATTATACAAAACAGGCATAATTTATTAGTTACTTGTCAAGTTATGCTTGGTACCACAATAAGATACTAGAGAATTTCTCATTGTAGTACCCTCTACTATCTTTACAGGAGTAGCAACATGTCTTCATCAACCTAAGAAAGCAAATAACCAAACATAATTTTGTGCTAACTTGTGACAAAAAACCTCATTTTTTCGTTTCGGGGAAATTCTGAATTCTTAAATTGATGTGCATGGGTTACCGCCACATCGCTATCAACCTAACAAAACAAAATACACCCTAAAATAAATTAGAACTATTTGTTCAAGAGATTCAAAGTTACTCGTACTTATCTCCCAATTAATTGTGCATTCTAACCTTTTCATCTACTAAGTTTTCTTACTAAGAAATGGAATCTAAAAAAGAAATAGAAATGAGCCTTTTTTATTATTTTGTTCATTTTTTTCGTTTTAGGAGAGATTTTGTTTTTTAGCTTGATAACAATGTGGAGATATCCTAGGTTTAAAAATCCCTTTAGTTACTACATACTAGCAACAACCTTTTGAAATTCAGGTTACTCCGATGTATAATTATCAAAAAATCTAAGGAGTTATATATATGGCTAATATAAAAATAATAGCTGAGGTTCTGAGTATAGGGTTACAAATTGGTTTATTTTCAAAAACTGAAATAATTGATTGGGCTGATCAGACAATTGAAGCATTAGATAGCCCTTCTATTGAAATTATAGAAGTTTCTCTATCTAGTAATGATAAGTTGGTTGACATCGTACCGAAATTAAAAAACGTAAAAGGAACGTATGATAAAAAATTACCAGTAAAAATAATACTGGGGCTGTTATGGGATAAATTTATCCTAAATGAAGAAAATGTATTGAAAATAAAACCATTTATATCTAATTTGATACATAATAATTGCTGTGAGGGATTCAGTTATGTAGATGAACAGCTATATAATTTTAATGAGGAAATTAATTTAGCCGCAGATAATATATATGGGAATCTAGAGGATATTAGTCAAGAATTAAAAAGCTTTCTATTTCCTTATAAAGACTTTAGTAATTACTTCAGTTTTTGGGAAACTTGAAAAATATTAAATTGATGGTAATAGATTATTCGGAAATGTATTCCTATAAAATAGTAGTTTTATTATTACAGCTATCCTACAAAGTGGTTTATCTGTTCATGAAAAAGAAGAATTCATTACATATAATACCGAAATTTATTTTCCTGCTTTAAACCTCACTCCTATAGAATAGCTAGTACAAATAGTTGAACTCTTAAAAAGAGCTTAAAAAAATAAATAGTAAGACCAATTTTCAACCACCCTTTACAGGTGATCTTTTACTTTTTCTACTTCACATATACAAAGGCTTCATTTGTCGTAATATAGTATATTCCCCCCTTTTCATTCATGATTCTTTACTTTTTTTCTCCCTCTTGCCAATGAATATGGTATATAATTGAGCACCTTCCAAAACTGTTTTTCTTCCACATTAAGATAAAAATTCACTATCAACTAAAGTTTCTATTTCTTCACCGTTTCCCCAATACATAACTGGATTAGGTCTACTGGAGGCTAAAGAGGCTAGAAAAGCAGCAAAGCTAGCGTAAGGTGCTAAATTCCCTCAAAGCATCTCAAAAGCTGAACAATTATTTAATATTCCTATACTCTCCATCTAATATTTGCAAATAACCCATGAGATAATCTCCTTATATACTACATATGAAGTTTATCACTTAATATTTATTGAAGAAAAAACGATGCATACAATAATCAAATCTAATTAACATATCATTTGATTATCGGTAGCAAGATCAAAGAGACTCCCTACTCTTAGAAAGGAACCTCCAATTCATATTATTACCCCATGCCCATCAACTTACGAATTTTATAACACCTCAAAACAAAAAGTCATGAGCTAACTTTCGGGGGTCACCTCAAACGAGCCTATGACTTTTTATATGCTATATCACAAATAATCTGGGAACACTTTACAGCCCTTTTCTTGCTCCATATCATGTCCAAAGAAAATAATCGGATTTTCTTTCTTAACAACATCTTTTAAACGTTTTATTGAAGATAAAGCTAAATCCGAATCAAATCCAGCAAACGGTACTTCATCTTCAAAGTTTTCTTTCGTATATGATGCATCAATAGTTAGCAACACTGGACCTGATTTTTCCGTCTCAATTAATAATGACTGATGCCCTGGCGTATGTCCCGGTGTATATATTAATTGCACACCTGGCACTACTTCATAATCCCCTTCAATGATTTTATAGTTTAAATTCGGCAATATACATTCTTTCAAATATTCCTCTCTGTGGAGTGCTACCTCATATTCAGCACGCTGCACAATAATTGGTGTATTTGTAAAAACGCCATTTCCTCCTGCATGATCAAAATGCAAGTGAGAACTAATGATATAAAGAAGATCTTCTGGCTCATATCCGGCACGCTTTAAAATATTTATGATCCTATCGTTCTCATTCATTTTAGGTAAAACTTGTCCTTCAACAAATGTACCTTTAAAAAGATTCTCATTATTAAGAGCACTTTCTGGCATACCTGTATCTACTAAAATAAGTCCCTCTTCTGTGTCCAAAAGATAACACCAAACAGGTAAGTTTAGTAGTTTACCCGGTGTAAGTGTACTATTAACTGAAGAATGATCCAACATACAACGACCTGCTGGGAGGAAATAAAGCTTCTTTACTGTCATTATGTATCCACCTTTACAAATAATTTAGGATAAAACATTACAATATAATATTTCGCTTATTAGAAATAAACTCCTTCTCACCTTTCATTATTTCAACCATTATTTTTTCAATTGTTCACAACTTTTCATTACAAATTCAGTGATACTGGAAAGCCTATGCAGGAATTCAATCCGCCTTTAGGAATAGGATAAAATTATAAATCCCTTAACATTTCCTGTAACTTTCCTCCGTATTTTTCAGCAATTCGAAGTCTTCCGCACTTTGAATATCCTCATCAATGTCCATAATTATGAGGAGTCTAAAAATTTGAAGAAAACAACAAAAATAGTGTAAAAAAGCTACATACTATTTTTGTTGTTTTCTTTTTTAATCAGTATAAATTTGTTAATTATTACAAGCGTTTAATTTATTACACTTTTTGCGTGCTTTAATTTCCTCCGGTTGAGTACCAAGCCAATAAGTTGGAAAAGCTGTCCCTTCAGTAACACCCCCATCACGATGCATGTAATAACGCTCATCATGGTTAGCTTTAAAGTTTCCTTCAAGTGCAAGTTCCACCCACTCTGCACCAAAACGAAAAATTTCTGCAGCTACTCCACCAAGCGGGTGAAATTCATTCTCATAGACGCGTATCTCCTTTGGTGCTTCTACAAACTCATAAAGACTTAATGCTTCTTCCAAACGGGTAAGTTCATCAAATTCTCCTATTCCCATGAAGACTGGACAAGTAATCTTTGGCGCCAATTTCCACAGGTTCATCTGTCTACTCAACTCGTTTTCAAAAGCAACTTCATCAGTGTAACCAGACATGTACATAAAATTGGCTTTGAAACTCGGCTGAGCTCTGTTAAAGATGGTATCAAATTCACCATATACACCTTCAAAAGTGGCTATAGCGTTTATACGATTTTCACTCGCAGCAGCTCGCATCCCCCAATACCCACTCATACTGATACCAAAAAATCCAATCCGCTTTGGATCAACCTCAGGCCGTTTTAATAGAAAATCGATATAACAACTAACGGCGCGTTCGTAATTAGTCAAATCGACTTTTAGACCTTCAGATACAGATTCACCTTGACCCGGTCCTTCAATTGATAGAGCTATGATACCACGCGACGTATAATAACGTTGCGCAATCTGTATATAGTCTTCCTTAATCATATCCATACCTGGACCTAATATTACTGCTGGTGCATTGTGAACTTCACCTGAGGGCAAATGAAGTAGTGCATATATCTGTTTGCCTTCAAATTCTAGTACTATACGTTGTACTGTTCCCCCTCCAAGTGATGAAATAGCTGCCACACATTCATTACAACGCTCTCGAAATGCCAATTTTCGTGGATCATCATTAAAATATGAGTATTGTGCACGTCCCCACATAACAGCAGCTCGCTGATATAGATCACGAGCAGTAACAGTGAATCCCTTTTGTTCATAATGTTTTGCACGTTCTTGAGCCTGAGAAGCAACCGTCGCCCATGCTTTTGGTATCATTGCTCCACTCTTTACTTGAGAAAAAACTTTATCAAAATCAGTGTGGTCGTGTCCTAACTGTTCCATAGTTGCCTTTGCTTCAGGATGCAAAGCATCAAACCCACCAAGTGCAAGGGCTATATCTAAAGCCCATCCTTGAGATTGTGAACGTTGAGTCATAATAATCATCCTTTACGTTTTTTAATTAAGTACTTAACAATTAAGTACTTAATTAAAATAATGAAGTATAATATGTACTTTTGTCAAGACTACAAACCAAGTCGTCTTATTATTTTATTGATGATTTAAGGTGAGCATATATAATATTGCTTGGAAAATGAATAGCCAGTCTCTACTTAATTTGACTCTACTCTTTTTCATATGTTAATGTTAACACCATATAATTAAGTACTTAGTTAACAGGAAAATGGTGATGTTATGAAAAATTCTTCAAATAAGTTAACTGCGATAGACGAACTTAGTCAGGCTATATATAGTCTGACTGCAGCCGATGGACGTTTAAGAGGGCGAGCTACTCGTACATTAGGGGCAGTTTCAATGGTCCATGCTCGAACCCTTAAAGTATTAGCTGAAGAAGGCGAATTGTCAGTCAAAGAATTAGCTGATCGAGCAGAAACTACCGCCGCTGGTATTACTCAATTAATCAATGGATTACAACAGGCTGGTTACGTTGAGCGTGTTCGTTCAAATAACGACCGGAGAGTTGTCAATGTCCAACTTACGCCTAGTGGTTTAAACTGTCACTTAGAAAGAGAGAAAAAACTAAAACATATTCTTAATGCGAACCTTTCAGATTTTGATCCAGAGCAAATCGAGAAATCCTCTGAAATAATTAGATGTCTAGTTCATGTTCTTGACCAACTATAATAGTATTGAGTTTTTAGAACTAACACATCGCTATTATGCTAAAAGAACTAGTTACCCCAAAATAATAAAACCGCACCTCCAAGTATTAGATAACTATCTAATACTTGGAGGTGCGGTTCACTTAGGTCATTGATGTTTCAGCTATTCTCTTTATTTGAAAATTACATCTACCATACTAATTTAATATTATATTCCTGAAGCCAACTATTAACTTGAAGTAAATAATCTATTATACCTCGTGCATCATTACCTGAAATTACTTCGTCTTTTCCTTCTGCAATAGCACGAACTCTTTCTACATTTATTAATGGTAAAATAGGTGATTGAGGATTGTTCAACACATGTAACATCCAATCACTAATACCTTGTAGATAAGAAGCATCCTTTGTGCTTGGATATGCACTTTTTTTGCGATAAAGTACATCCTCTGGAAGTACATTTTCAAAAGCTCGACGTAAAATACCTTTTTCAATATTGTCTATGCTTTTCATTTCGAATGGAACATTCCATAAGTATTCTACAAGCCGGTAATCGCAAAATGGAACTCGTACTTCAAAGCCATTCATCATACTTGTACGATCTTTTCGTTCTAGCATAAATGGCAAGAAACGTGTAATAAACATGTAAGACATTTGACGTTGCTTCATTTGCAGATCACTTTCACCTTCTAAAAAAGGAACCTCAGCAACCGCATCTTCAAATTTTTGTTTTTGATATTTTTCAGGGCTAATCTTTTCTTTAAAATCCTCTGATAAAATTTCTGTACTATACCATAAATTAACACTCCAAGGGAATATCTCTGCATCTAAAAACTTCTCTTGATGGAACCATGGATATCCTGAGAACACTTCATCTGCGGATTCGCCTGAAAGTGCAACTGTTGCGTCTTTTTTCATTTCCTTAAATAGCAAATAAAGAGACGTTTCTAGTTCCCCAACTCCCGGTAGATCACGCGCTCGCATTGGAATTAATAAATGCTCTATTAAACTATCTGATCCCAACTCTATAGAGTGATGCTTTGTTCCTACATATTCAGCCACACGTTTCACCCAAGGTTCATCACGATCAAAACGAAGGAAGTCTTGCTCAAAGTCTTTTTCATCATTGATGAAATTCAGGGAATATGTATGAAGGTGTTCCCCTTTATTCCCAAATTCGTTTCCTGCTAAACCTGTTAGACCACTTGAATCTAAACCTCCGGAAAGCATAGATACCACTGGCCTATCAGCAATTAACTGACGTTTAACCGTATCTTGTAAAATGGAGCGGATTGTCTCCACTGTCATATCAATATCATCTATATGTTTTTTACTTTCAAGTTTCCAATACTGTGTCGTATTTGAACCATTAGAGGTAAACGTCATATAATGACCCGCACGTACTTCATGTATATCCTTAAAAATCGCATGACCAGGAGTACGTGTTGGTCCAAGACAAAATACCTCAGAAAGTCCTTCTTTATCTACTTCTGCATTTACAAGCGGATGCGAAAGCAAAACTTTTAACTCTGAACCAAAGAGAATTGCGCTTCCTCTTTGAGCGAAAAATAAAGGCTTCACACCTAGATGATCACGACCAAGCATCAATTTCCCAAATCTTTCATCCCAAATACCAAAAGCAAAAATCCCATTTAAGTGTTGAACACAATCTTCTTGCCATTCTAAATAAGCATGTAGTAATACCTCTGTATCAGACTTTGTCTGAAATTCATGACCTTTCCCCTCAAGTTCTTTACGTAATTCTTGATAGTTATAAATTTCTCCATTGAACGTAAGGCCAATCGTATCATTTCCATCTTTATACAGCATAGGTTGAAGGCCACCTTCAGGATCAATGACGATGAGACGTCGATGACCTAATGCTGCTCGTTTTGAAAGCCAATGCCCCTCTGCATCAGGCCCTCGGTGAGTGATAGCATCTGTCATTTTTTTTAACGTTTCTTGTTCATGAGACAGGTCTTTAGACCAGTCTATCCACCCTGCAATTCCACACATAGTGTCTACCTTCTCTCAAATAGTATAGAAACCGACTAAAATTAAATATCAGTCGGTTTTCCGTAAAAAATCCGACTAAAAACATCTTTTAGTCATGTTTATATAATAAAACGAATTGAATAAAAAATCAAATAATTCAATCAAGAAAGAAATCACTGTCCCCTTTCACTTGAATTCTCATCGTCCGATTAAAAAGTTATTACCTTAAACTTTCATTTTTATCCTAAGTTATAAAGTTGCATTCTATTATAGTTATATACTAGAAATGAGAATGGTGTATGTTATTCTATAAGAAGCAAATAGAGGACTTTCTATTAGGAGTTAAAAAATTACAAATGGACTGATACAGAATGTAATGAAAGAAAACTTCGCTAAATATTTCAAGGATAGGGTGTAGACAATGATCAAATTAGAAAAAGAAAATAAAAAAATGAAAATCATTCAATCTGCCACAATACTGTTCTCTACGGGTGGTGTCCGTAACACAACGGTCGATGAAATTGCAAAGAAAGCTAAAGTTGGTAAAGGTACTATTTATTATTACTATACAGATAAAACTGAAATATTATGTGACTGCTATATGCGTCATATTCAGCTTATACGTTCACAATTATTTGATTTATATAAAGAGGAAAAAGATGTTTTACTTCGAATACAAAAAATCCTTCATTATATCAGCCTAGAATATCATCAAGATCCGTTTGTTTCTACACTCTTTCAAGAATATAAAGAGTACCATTCACCTGAAATTACAGCTTGTTTTAAAAAGTCTGAAGAAGAAGCAATTAAAATGATAAGTAATTTGCTCGAAAGAGGTTATCAGCAAGGAGCTTTGCATAAGGTACCATTACCACTTACAGCTTTTATGTTAGTACGAATGATTTTTAACTACGAACAGGATTACATAAAAGATGATAAAAGTGATAAAGAATTTCTGCAGTTGCTAAAACATATGCTTCTTAAAAACTAGTTTTAACCACTTACAAAAAAATTGCGGTACAAATATATGAAGAAGAACGTGAATAATGGATGGTTTAATAAGCTCTTTTCAGTCTGGACAAACCTGCAAAATATCCAACGCTTATGTAGGAATGACTGATAAAAGAACAACAGCGATTACAAGATCAAACTGTAAGGGAAAAAAGAATGAAATAAAGTATTCTGCTCGTAGTTCAGTTTTAGCAATATTAATGAGAAATACCAATCATTTACTTGTGCTGATAGGAGAAGTAAATGATTGGTATTCTTTACGTTAGCCAATATGATTTTAATTTAACGAATTCCCCGAAAGAATTCTCCTTCCTCAAGCGTGTGAAGGGCGTAGCCCAACGGTAGGTGGGAGATGAATTTCGGTTTGGCATAGCCAAAAACTTTTGATAAACTAGCTATATGAAGTTCTTTGATAACTTGATATATGAGGTTGCAGGAAGAAAATAGAGTGCGAAAACCAAGCCATTCGGTTCCTGCGTAAAATATCAACCGTACCAAAAGAGCGTCCAAGCGTTGGACATCTAGGGGTGGAACACCCCGAAGTAACGCTCAGGGAGACGAAAGGGTACTTTCGTCGTGGAACTGAGAAGCTCCCACTTCAAGCTTTGCTAAGTGGCGAGTAGTTCACTAATCTAATAACAAACCTTTAATTTAAACAAATCTAGTTCAAGCAAAAAAAGATGTCCTAGTACCATATCTACTAGGACACCCCTTCATTTTAATCATATATACATAACTTCTCTAAATTTCTAAATTCTATACATCTCTATCAATTAAATAATAATTAGATATATCTCCTATCTAAAACATAGTATTATTATTAGCTGTTTCATTTGGAATCTCTTGAATTACATCCCAGTGTTCGACAATCTTACCATCCTTTATACGAAATATATCCACTATAGCAACTCCCTTATCTTGAGAATTAGTACGAGAATGTACATGAAGAGCAACTGTATCTCCTTCAGCTACTACACGTTTAATCTCTGCAGAAGAGTTAGAGTTTTTAACAAAATCCTCCTTAAAGAAATCCATGAAAGCTTTTCGTCCATCAGCCACAAAAGGATTATGTTGCTTATAATCTTCACTTACATATTTAGGTATAATATCGATATTATGTTTGTTAAAAACTTCATTATAGAAATCAACTACCATCTTTTTATTCTTTTCTTTTTCTGTCACATTATCTTTCGATACTGATGCAACATTCCCGCTCTTTATTGCGTTACCTTTGTTTTTACCTGTGGAAGCTTGAAATATCAAAGTCGACACAATTCCTAAAATAAACACAGAAATAATTATTATTATTAAATTTTTATCTAATTTCATATACATCTACCTCTTCTAATCATATAAGTTATATTCCATAACATACTTGAAGAAGGAGAAACCTTCCCCAAAATGTGATATAAGGGGTAATGTTAGCAAAATCCGTTTATCCTAACACTACTCCTTATACAAGGTATGTTAGAAACGATTAACTCTAACTCAATACCTCATTAACAGTTGCACTGTCCACAATTTGAATAAACTTTTTAACCTTATCATTCTCATCAAATTCGTAAAGATGACAAAAATCTGCTACAAATGATTTTCCTGTTGCTTTATATGTCCCACTATACTTTCCATAAACGATTACAGTTTTATCATTAAATGCATAGATTTCATCCTTTGCACTATAGTCATTCCATTCTGTCCCAAGACGTTCATGTACGTTTTTCACTACTTCATCTGGACCTATATAAGTCCCTGCATATGGAAATCCAGCGGCTTCTGTCCAAGATACATTCTCATTTAAATACGCTTTGAAAGCATCCATTTTCCCTTCACCAGTCAATACATACGTTTCATGTAATAGTTTTTGATATTTATTCATAGCATTAACCCCATGGCATTTCTTTTGTTACAACTTTTGCACTTAATTCTAATACACCTTTATTAGCATAGCCTGGATATGCTGTTTCAAGCTTTGCCACAAAATCTTTTGAAGTGTTACTTTCTTCAGAAGCTTGAATTGCAGTGCTTAGATAATCCATAGTTGCAATAATCGCTTGATTATCTAAGGATTTTTCGATTGATCCATGGCTTGGTACAATAATGTCAGCATTTAACGCTTGTAATACTTGCAAGTTCTCAATCCATGCCTCCATTGCTGCTTTTGAACTAGTATCTGCTAAGAACACATGGATTTCGTTAAATACATCAATACCACCAATTAATAGTTTTAACTCTTTATTAAATAAGCTAGTTCTGTAATTATCTAAGCCTACAAGTTCAAATGTTAAGCCTTGAAAGTCAATAGATTTACCCCTAAACACTTGAGGTAATACCACATTGCTTGGTGCATTTTCTCCAAGAGCGTCTTTCCAAACTTTTAATTTACCTAAGACAGAATGAACAATATGTTCAACAGTAGATTCTGTAGCATAAGCAATGGCCTCTGGGTATACTGCTTTAATGCCCTCTAAACCAAAATAGTAGTCAGGATCTCCATGGATAATAAAGATTTTCTCTAAAGATAAGTTATTTTTCTTGAGGTAATCAACAATTTCTTTCGAATCAGATTGGGTGAATTTTGAATTTATTAAGAATGCATGTCCTGCTTTCTCAACCAAGGTTGCAGTTACCATAAAACTTTTTTCATCCGAACTAAACACCGTTAATTTCACATCTTTTTGATTTGTATCGATTGTTTTAAACATAGTATGTTATTCTCCTTTTTGTTAAAGTTATTGAATAGAAAACACATTTTTATCTTTTCCCACCAGAATTCCTCCCTCCTCAATTTCCGTGAAGGTTTGATTGCACCAGCAAATAAGTGGGAGATGAATGTCGGGTTGGCGTAAGCTAATAAGTTTTAGTAAAATTAAAATTGGACCCTCGTCAAAAACAAATTGAAAATATAACTGATATCAGAAAGATTTAAGTCCATCTACTTCTATTCTTCTTTAAAACGTTAAATGTTATATACTTTAACTTAAAATTTTTTAATATAAATTTTTAAAACGCGCTTCAATTTTATCTGGGGTCATTACCCCGCCACCAATAGGGATAATTTGATTATCCTTTTGTAAAAGCAAAGAAGGATAACTATTAATACCAAGCTGTCGAACTTTATTGAAGTCGTTTTGGACATCTATTATTGTTTCTTGAGCGTTTAAACGTTCTAATACTTGTTCAGGATTCAAACCAAGCTCAATCGCAATCTTACGGTATGTTTCAGGATCACTTAGACTTTGTCCCTCATAATAAAACGCTTTTTGCATAGCCGAAGTGAATTCTAACAAACGGTCTGGCGCTAATGAGCGTAAAGCTGAAAAGCCCATTGCAGCATCTTCCGAATTCATTTTAAAAGTACCTTCTGCCACCAACTTTTGGTATGAAGGGCCAAATTCTGCACCTGTAAGTTGATTAATTCTTTTATTTCCCTCTTCTATATATGAGAAATTTTTCATTGGTAAATTATCTAAAAATAACCCTCCACATAAAACCGTTAACGGCACTTCAGTGTGTTTTTTGTAAAATCCTTTAATACTTTCTGAAAAGCCATAGCACCATCCACAATATGCGTCCCATACATATATAAGGTTTTCTTGTTTCGTTTCCATTTAAATCTCCTACCTTTATTTTTATTAACCAGTCCAGCTATCACTTAAAATGCTCAGCCAACTTTTTGGTTTGTAAAAGTACCTCTTTTTTAGTATCTTGTTCTTTTTTGAGCCACCTTACTATATTTTTCAAAACTAACCCTTCCAAAAAAGATCAGATAAGATCTTTAACAAAAGATAGTGCTGCACATTATTGCTTCAAAATAGAAGATACGAAAGTTCGGTATATACATTAGCCTTTATACGTTAGTAACTTTCTACATTGGGCGACAACATGCAGACGACCATTCTTAATTAAATATATACAACTAATTTTCACTTTAAATAGGTTTAAGTTGTAACTAGATTAATTACAACTTCATGTAACTATTTTAGTTACAACATAGATGGAAGTCAATTCTTTTTTAACAAAAATATTAAATCTCTACCCTAACGCTTTTATAATTCTAGTATTAACAGGTGGCTTTCTGTTCTTAAGTTTGTTAAAACCCTTAGTAATCCCCTCAAAATATATATACTATTATGTTGATAAAAAGCTATACGTTCCCCTAGCCCTGTATTTTCTTCAGGGTCTTTATTCATTATTTTTATTTTTTGATCGTGTGCAACTAATAATAAATTCAAAAAAGAAAAAACAATTTTAAATTTATTATTGTATTCTTAAAGTATTCCATAACAAACAAGATAGTTAACACCATAAATATAGTATTAACTATCTTGTTTGAATATTAGTAATAATAAGTCTAAATATTATCAATTCACTTTATATTACATATATGTAAAAATAATAACATGATAAGCTTTTTCAAATTTTATCCCTACTAAAGATTTGAAATTAGCATTTCATTACTCTCCTTACTGTTAATATGCCTGGAAAAAGAACCTATAGGGTTCTTTTTCTGTTCATTACATAGAATCCTATATTAATAAAGTAAAAAAAAGAGGGATCTCTCCCCTCTTCACCAATAAAATCAAACATATTTACAATTAAGGACGGGCATCCATTCATCAAGAGATGAAAAGAACAAAAATAGTTCACCTAGTGAATTATAACACATAATCATTCCTATTAATAGATAATATTAACATTTATGGTTTTTTTGTTACAAAATTGTTAAGCATCTTAATATTAAAAGGCTTTATAGGTATATATCTTGAAAGTTGATAGTGTAGTGATAAAATATAAGGAGGCTATATATTATGTTTACAAAAAAACAGACATTAGTAACAACCGTAACAGCTTTAACATTAGGATGTGGATTTACTTTCGGATTAACACCAGCCTTTGCTGATTCTAGTAAGGTGTCCGTAGGCACTACACCTATTCATTCTATTCAAAAACAAGAACAAGAACCTTTTACTGGATATGTCATTTCAGTAGATAACAATTATTTAGTCGTTGCTGCTACTTCTACAAAAGATGAAGCGCTCGCTTATCAACATGATTGGTGGGATCTAGTTTCTCAAAATAAGATTTTAAGAGTTCCAGTTTCCAATGGAGAAGACTACAAGTTAGGTGAAAAATTAAACGTATATGCAGTTGGTTGGACTGCATCATTACCACCAATTGCTGTTATGCCTACCATTGAAAAAGTATTTCAGTAGGTAAAGTTTCCGATAATAAAGCTACCCCATATAAAAGGAGTCATTTAACCTGTATCCTTTGTAAAGGGCATTTTGAAAAAAAGTTAGGCAACATCAAAAAGATGATTTCTGTATCCAACAGGAGTCATCTTTTTCAAATTCCATTGATATCTATAGTGATTATAGTACATTATATATTTCTTATCTCTTGATTCCACTCAACAAAGAACACGAAAGATTTTTTATGTGCTTCATCTTTCAGATGACCAAAAAATGATTCTTGTGGGACGTTATCCCCACAGTTTCCTCTTCTTGACATGGATTGTCCAAGATTTAGCTTTTTGACTAGCTTTTGATTGGTAGGACTTGTGTAGTGGGATCCTTGATCTGAATGAATATATGCACCTTCAGTCAATCGAATCCTCTGATTCCTTTTTAGTTTATGAAGGATTGTCGTTACGAGGCCTAATGTCATCTGTTCTAAAACATGGTAAGCCAACCGCTTAAATTTTATTTACCCTCCAAAAATAGTTTTATGAAAATCATCATTTCTAAGTTAATTTTCATAAGACTATCGTATTAGAGAATTATGTATGATAAAAAACTTGCGCATAGTATAAAAGACTTTGAAAAGCTAAGGGAGTTATATCATCATTTTTATATAGCAAATGGAAGCTTGTTCATTGTAGAATGTAGATTGATTTTTACTATTACAATTTGGTAGATTGTTCTTCAGCTAAGTCCCTAAGAAATTTAGCTCTTTTAAGACCTTTGTATTCGTCTAAAGTTATATCTCTAACAATTGACCACGAACCAAGCCACATTGTTTCTCTGATATAACCATTCGGGATTTTAATTTTGGAAGTATCGCAAGCATTTCTTCCACACATAACAAATAAAGCTTTATTATAATCATCTTTATAATCTCTATTGAATCTATGATCTTTCATATATTGTTCAAATCCGCAATTACTACATTTAATTTGCACCTTTCTCAGCCCCTTGTCTTTTGTTGTTCCACGTATCGTCCAATAGGTATGATTAATAACTTTGGAGGTGTTTGTCAGAAGAAAAGGATTTACATGGTTCGGCATTAGATCCAAGCTCACTAGGCCTAAATCACCACCTAGCCCCTCATTTATAAAGATTTCGTTTACAATTTACATTTGCAATAATAAAATTTAAGCAAAAAGGGACGCCCTAGGACATCCCCTTATTTTTACTCATCTTATACATAACTTATCTAAATTTCCAGCTCTTTTTTACTATCAAAGCTCTTTTTTATTTATTGACTTACTTTTACTATTTCCTTTAGATATCTCTGCATATTTTGATTTACTGCATAGACGTAACATCCATTTATCCCGCGAGATAATAATACGTAATAAATACGTTTAATATAGGATGTTAACTCTTCATTATTTAAATCCGTTCCCTTAATCGGAAGTCCGTTTCGATCCTTATACTCTTTTGGGTTGACGATGATCTTTGCTTTATTCAAATCATAGTCTCCATTTTCTTCACCTGTATAATTACAATCAATTTCAGCTCCTAAGATCGCACCAATATAATTTAAATCAGCACCTTGGGTAGTATGAATACATCCTATTTCCTCTACACTATTCTTAAAATTAATCCAGTCCTTTACCTTTGAGTTCCATACAAATGTATTACCTGTAACAGGATCTTTTATATCATATAGATTCTTATCCTTTTGTGTAGCCCATTTCCAAGAATAACCCGCGACTACGCGACATAATTCATGGTCTTTATTTAAAGATTTCATGGAATCATTTAATTCTGTAATAGAGTCCATTACTTTAAAGTCATAGCCCTGCAATAATCCTTCCTCATAAACACCAACATTATTTGCTATTTGTAGATATTTACGCAGCCATGCTAGATATTGGTCTCCAGATTTCAAACGAAATTGTTTATGTAAGGGATGCCTCTTATAATTCACTGTCAACCGTTGAAATACATCTGTATCTATATCTGCAGGTCGAATTGTTTGGTATGGATCATAAACCACAGTTAAGTGATATGCATATGTTTCTATTAACTCCAACTCAGTTGTATAACCATTATCAGTGACTAAATGTTTTAAATCACGTGCTTGTTTACCAAAATATTGTTTCAGACGATGCGCTTCGTCCACAAAAACATATTTATATTTTGTACCCCTACTTTTTGCCTGCTTAATAAATTGTGAAGGTGACAGTACTGTAATACTTTGTAGACCTAGTTTGTTCATTAAACTCTTATATAAATTTAATGAGTGAGTTTGCGGAACTACAAGTGCTATATCTTCATAATTCAAGCCCTCTCGTGCTTTACCAGTTTTATTGTCGTAAGCAAGCGCATATAAGATATTTGTTAATACAATTGTTTTACCGGTACCCGGGTCCCCTGTAATCAAATGTCGACTATTTGATGTGGTAAGCATCGTATTAAAAATGTCTTTACAAACCTCAATTTGATTAGCCGATAGCTCTTTAAATGGTGAATATTTATAAATAAATTTATTATGTATCTCACCTAAATTCTCACTAGCTACCCCTTCTTCAATTAACTGATTCCAAATTTCTTTAAACATACTCTGAACATTTTCAATCCCGTTATAAGAATGAATCTTTTGGCCCCTTACTTTATTTAGTAAGTTAAATTTATCATCTGCAGATAAATATTCAATTAACAATGTTTCAATATGCTTAATCGAACTTTCATTAAATAATTCGCTTTTTATTACAATAACTTCATTGAATGTTTTACTTTCATCACTTAAATGTGCAACGAAACGCTCATATATATCTGTGGACTTACCTACATATAAATTCTTCTTATCTCGTTGAATATAGACTACTGGTACTTTATCAATTTCAAAGTCTCTCGTACTGCCTTGCTCAAACGCTTTTCGCTTCTTCTTAATTATTTCAAATAAAGATAATTTTGCTGCAAATGATATCATTTAAATAACCCCCACTTTTTTGGTTAAAGAATATTTGAGAGTAGTGAATATTGTATACAGTTTGAATCCAATACACACATACAACTCAAAATCCCATCCCTCTTCTTTTACACATTTATTTCAAAAAACTGTAAAGCGATAATCGCTTTACAGTTCGTCATATTTTTTATTACTTCCAAATGCCTTTTCTACTGGATATTTCTCTGCATTCTTGAGTAATTTAGCATATACTGCCTCTTCTAAATCAATATTCAATTTATCACTTAACATAAGCAAATAAATCATTACATCAGCCATTTCTTCTTTCATTTCCTGCATTTTAGTTTCTGTTGCTTCTTCACTAGACTTCCATTGAAAAGTCTCAAGTAATTCTGCTGCCTCTAAATTTAATGAAATTGCCAAATCCTTTGCATTATGAAACTGACCCCAATTTCTCTCATCTCGAAATTTTATTACTGCCTTTTGTAAATCTTGCATCACTATTAATCTCCCCTCTTTTTCGTATTATCTTTTCAAAATAAAACGCACTTTATATAGGGTCTCAACTAATCCACCTTAATCCAGATATAATCGTCCTCATATTTAACATTTAATTTTAATCGGATACCCTTCATATATGCATCTAATTGCTTTGATAGGCTCTCATCACCGACTTGATCATATCTATCTACATCTAAATATAACTTGAATACACTTCCTTCCTTTAACTCAAACTCCCATTTTAAAAAGTTATATAACATACTTTCCTGACTCATGTATTCATTTGCTTCCATATATTCTAGCAGCTCATGTAAATTATAATATACTAAGCTACTTGGCCTGAGATCTTGACATTTTGGACAATATTCTCTATATCTATCTTGCAATTGCATAATCATTTCTGTACCACATTGATTACAGTTATACATGTAGCAATCTCCTTCAATTCTCTTATGTTCTTCATACTCTTGAAATTATAAATTATACTATTTTGTTTTAAAAATGTTACTCTTATGCCACTTAAAGTATAATTTATTTTCTGGGCGAATTTCTATCTTAGCTTTGGGTGTTAATCCAAATATCAAATAATCTGTTTCTACTATCAATGGAGAAATATGCAATCGCCCCTGGCCATCAAATGTAATAAACCCTTTATCATACAGGGCATCATGATTACAGCAAAGGAGCACACCATTATAAGAATTTAAACGCTCCATACTTGTGCTATCTTTCCATGGCTTTGAATGACTCGCTCTTAATAATTCTGGTAAATTTATTCCGCATAATGCACATTTCCCGTTCCACAGCTCCATTAATGCTTTCCTGAATTTTTGCTGCCCAATTCGGATTGTAGCTTTTACCTTTGATTCCGTTTCAGATATAACAGGAATTAATGTGTTATTTTCAGTCCTTCTTACCTCATCAACTGATAATTCTAATTGCTCATTTTTCTTCTTATAGATGTTTGAATCACTAATTAATTCAATTAATTTAAGAGCTAATTCTTCATTACATGGGTATAAATAACCTTGATTTCCATTTGCATCTGATTGAAAAGGCGAGTATTTAATTGGTAAAAGCTGCGATATCTCTTCAAAATTCTCAGGTATATTAATTGTTTTTTCTAACTCATGATATTTTAAAGGCACCAGATAGCCTTCATCATTCCATTGATCATGACTTTTCATAATCGATGGTTTATTCGATTCCTTACAATCTTCTTCAGCAATACTAACCGCTACAATATTCCCTTTTACATAATGAAAGATTCGATCTCCTTTTTTTACATCCATCATTCTTTTCCATGAATGTGGTACATTACCACCTCTATCTTTTTTTGGTGACCAAATAATTCCTAATTCCTTTTCTTCTTGATAAGTATGTCCCTGCATAACAATAAAATGGTTCATATATTCTCTCCTAAAGCGTATATTTACTACACTGATTTCTATTTAATTTAATACTAAAAAACTCTCCTACGATTAGCAAATAACCTATTTAAGTTTTTACTAATAATTAATTATACATTTATTATTTCATACGATTTTTTTCTCATAAATTAAATCCCACACACAATGATGTTAACATGTAAAAATAATATAGTTATTTTACAATAAAGTACATATCACACAAATATCTACAAAAGCAGCACATGCGCTATTATTGATTTTTGTGATAAATGGAGAGTTTTAACTAAATACTCATTTATGCAAACAAAAGAGTTGACCTAAAAGGTCAACTCCTCTGCTTCAAATTCTTTATTTCTCTTCTTCCTTTTTTTCCATTTCCCGTTCATTTTTAGCGATTAAATCATGAAAATGCTCTTCTTTGTTTTCTTCTATATACTTCATAAGTTCTTTAAATTCCATTCATATCGCCTCCTATACTTATTATATCAATAATATTATAAGTTGTCAGGAGATTATAGAAATTAAATCTATTTATTATTTTATAAAATTTATTAAATGTATGTTCCCTAAAAAACAAGAGCTGATTTTTCGTTAAATTGATTATTTCGAGATTCATCAACAATAATTTCTTTTGCTTGTTTTGATTCTTTAAAAGCAAAAATTTCTGGTTGCTGACCCGTATTATCATATAAGCTATAACAATCTATCAAATCTTTAATTTTACAAAATGTAGTTGCTACTTTCATATGGCTTTCTTCAATAATATGTTCCGGAACCAATCTTCCTGTTAGTTTAAAACGCATGATTGATCGTTCTAAAGCAACCTTTATTGGAACATCTACAATGATTGCATTAATACTGAATTCAGCTTGTCTTAATTGTTGAATCAATTTTTTATATTTCTCTACATTTTTCATTGTACCATCATACATAAAGTTTATTTTTCTCTTCATACAGATTTTTAAAAGTTCCATGGTAATATCACTGCTTTCATCATGAACCAAAAAGGCTGCTTGTTTTATTAGTTCTGTGTCCCCTGATTCCATTAATTGTTGATATTCTGGTATTTTTTCTTTGATCTTATCAGAATCTATCCAAATTATATGTTTCTTCTTACGTTTATACCCCTTACTTACTAACTCTCCAATTGAGCTTTTTCCAGCAGCAGAACCACCACCAAGTAATATGGCTTCAGGTTCTTTTTCTTGCTGTGAATGTTCATTTAAAAATGATTCAATAATCTCATTATGTAGATCCTTACGTTCTATTACATACTCCCCATTGTTTACGTATCTTTCTCGGGTTGTTCTCAATTCGTCTTCTCCTCTTCTATAAATGAATTATTAGGTTCCCTTCAAAAGTTAGAGTACTTACTCTAACCCTGTACTTATAACTTTGATTTCTCGTCTCTACTTGAGATCATTCTTACTATGATTCCATATAGCTCTTTTAGTTAGATGCTATATTTTTCAATTCATCATTACACATTCCTTCTAAACAACCATATTTCTCTCTAACTTAATACCTACTCTATATATCCACTTAAACAAACAAAAAAGGACTCCTTTAAGTCGATTAATTGTGCATAGCAAAATAAGCTATATACACTAATCGGCTCAAAGAAGCCCTTTCAAAATTGAAACAAGAACACAACTTGCTTCTACAACTCAACCACAACACATAAGGTGTGGGAATAAACGGAATCAATTAAACTAACAATATACCTATATATTACATAATTCAGTTATTATTATCAAGATAATCTATTAATAATGCCCCTCTTTTTAAGAGGATGCGCTTAATTATAATATAAAACTTGATTTTGTCTCCTCTTAATTATTCATTTCAAATCTACTTGATTACATGAAAAATGAGCTACTAATTAAATTACTATTTTATTTCATTCCATAAAGATAAAGCAAAGATCCAATTCGGATCCCCATTCCCCTGATAGCTTTGGGCCGCCTCGTATTCCTTGCCTTCGTGAACTACTCTATCTCCTTTTTTATATGCTTTATACGAATCCCATTGCTCATAAGTGTTTTCTTGTTCCTTCGTAGTAACTGTTAAGACATCACTTTTCATTGATTCATTACCCGCCGTATCAACTGCAGAAACTGCATACTTGTATGTTGTATTTGCTTGCAAATTCTTGTCCATAAATAATGTGGTATTAACAGTACCTATTTCCTTCGTAACCCCCGCAATTTCTCTGTATACAATATAATGATCCACATCTATGTTATCTTCAGACGGACTCCACATTAAGTCAACAGTATTGGCAGTGATTCCCATACTGTGTAACCCTTTAGGTTGAGTTGGCGCTTCTGTATCTGGTTTTTCCACTGTTGTTTTAATAACTAATGCTTCACTTTCCTTAGATATATTCCCTACAGCATCTACTGCTTTTACTGTATACGTGTAATCTGTGTTTGGGCTTAATTTTTTATCAACTAAACTAGTACCCGCTACAGTATTAATTACTTCTCCATTACGTAACACTTGATACTCTTTCACCCCTACATTATCTGTTGCAGGCTTCCAATTAAGTTCTACGCTATTGGAAGTGGCTTTTACTACTTGTAGTCCAGATGGCTGAGTTGGTGCTTCTGTATCTGGTTTTTCATTATTAACTAGATTCACATCAATCACATTATAAAAAGCATTTACGGTATCAGCTACATCCCAAACCGCTAAAATGACATGATATCCACTACGATCAGTTGGTACATTAATTTTATGTGATAAATTATTAGATGCTGCAGAACCATCGTGTTTTACAGTTCCTATTAATTCAAGATCCGCTCTTGTTAGAGGTTTATTTGGATCCCATCCTTTTTTTGTGATGTAATAGTGCCATTGACTTGTTAAATGAGGAGCAGTGTATTTCCAAGTGAATGTATTCTCTCCACCCTTAATCGTATTCTTAAACCATCGATCAGCTGTTTGTTGATCAAGAATCCCACCAAACAGGCCTCCTGCTGAAGCAATTTTCCCATCAACCGGTCCACCTTGTGGGAATCCTTTAGGCGCTTCTAAGCTTTGCGGCTCATACATTACATTGCCACAATTTAAATTCAAAGCTCCATAATTCTGGCTACATAAAGCAGCACGGCTACCTGGTTTTTCAACGAACCCATGTGCATAGGCATTTTGAGGAATTAAAGTTGTACTCATAATTCCTACTGCTACTACAGCAGCACTTAATCCCTTTTTATTTGTAGTCATTTTTCTCAACTGCTTTAGAATTTTTTTATTCATTTTAATAGTCCCCTCCTATTAATTTGCTTACTATATTAAGAGCATTGATGTAAAAGAATAATAAAACATAGATTACAAAGATTAAATAAATAAAAACGAAACCTCATAACTTCATACTTAAATATTCATTTAACTTCCTTTACATCCAAATAGCTTTATAATTAAATTATTACATGATAATTCATTAAACTTATACTGAAATTGTGCACAGTTTTTGAACTTTCTTCTATTCTTATCTACTATTAAAAACTGATTAATACGGAATGACATTAACTCCAACCACTCTTCATGCTCACTTTGCTGCAAATTAGCGATTGCCACATCCCCTTTCAAAAATAAAGAGGACACCATTTCTTAAAACAGCTTTATTGCTGCTCTAAAAATTGGTATCCTCTAGTTTTCTAGCCGGACTGTATTCTGTTTTCATTTATTTAATAATACCAGCCTGCACAAAGATGTTTCTCCAAGCTTTGTTAACTTGGTATTTATCAACGGATATCGCACGACGAACGATAGCTTTTCTTATTTTCTTTTTCTTTGCATTTGCCATTCCTCTCATCCCTTTCATGCAAACGTCTCTCATTTCCATTTTGGAGCGTTTTACTCCTTTTGATACCTTATTACATTCAAAAATGATCTAAACGTGAATTGTACCTATTTTATAAATTCTTTTTCCCCACAAAAGGATTATTTTATTAGGTTTTCTAACATCCCTCATTTTAAAATTTTCAGATTCAGATGAACATCTAGACTCATAGACCATATTCTAATTTAAACGCTTCCTAAGAAAGCAGGTGAAACTGATGCCATCTATTGTTGGAAACATGGTTGTACAAAATAGTAACGGTTCTTTCAACTTAGGTGATTTTTATAACGTCTCTCCAAAGGAAAATACAAAAGCTTATAATGGTTCAGGCTCATCCAATGTTGCTTTTGTTGCTAATACCTTTAGTGGTGTTAGTGCGACAAACACATTTGATGCTGATGTTGCAGACCAAAACCAAGTTGGAACAGCATAAATTTATTCATTTCCCTCTACCTCCCTGAATAAAACTAAAAATCACGTCAATACTGTAGCTAGGCTTTTAAGCAGCCGGAAATCTCTTATGTGTAACCGTACTAATCGAGATCTCCTTCAAGACTGAGCAGTTAGCTTTTGCTAGCTGCTCTTTTATTTTAAATCCGGTTCATATTTATGCTTCTTCTGTATAAAGATCTCGTGAACCAGTTTCACGCAAAAATCTACGGCATCCTCATCACTTGTAATATTTGCACCAATGTTGGCATTCTGAAGTTCTTTTATATCCCGTACCATTTGAGTTTTCGGTATCTGCGTCTCTAACATTTTTCGAATTACTTTAGATTGACTCCCCCCATCGTATTCACACAGAAACTCAATCTCACTCCATAACTCAGTTGGTAAAGTTAACGATACTTTTCTTGTTACACCGATCGCTTTACGTCCTGCTCCTTCTCTTTTCCCACCACGATTGTTTTGTCCAGTCATTATATATATCTCCCCTTTAATTAAAGTTACTTTATTCAAAAATATCCCTTGCATTGGATACAATCAATTAATTTTAGTTACTTTATTCAAATAGAGTTCGACAAAATGAAATTTTCATTACATTAATCCCCGTATAACATTTCCGGTCCTGCTAACACTATAACTGTAACTTAACGTTACACATCCTAACTTGCAGGGCCTAATTTTCTTTTGTACAACAAGCAGTTAGCTAATTAAGCTGATTGCTTTGTTGAGCCGAATGAAGGATTTATAAAAAGATTTCTCAACACCTAGCGTTTGGAAATATATTACCTATTATGGTAATCCGTTGGTAATCCTATGATTTCTATAGCTTCTCTCTCGGACTTCGCCTCAAGCCAACGACGCTTCCACTTTTCGTCTTTGTCATAAAACTCTAATGAGTACGTCATAACGCTATTACGCTTCAAAAATTTGTCCGCTGTACTTGTTGCAGTATAATCAAAAATTTCGACTATATCCCTCCCGTGGTAGTTGTTTCATGCCCCTAACCCCATTGGACGAGATTTAATTTTGTTCTTATCTGCCTGATCCATGATTAATGTGGCGATTTCTAGTTGATTCCTTCCTAGCCCTTTTGCTATTTCAAGAATATCTTTATCCTCATCCCACACTTCTCGTAATTGAATCACTTCGCTTTCATCAAACACTAGGTCCAATCCTTCTAAAGCGATATATCGCCTCTTATTTCAATGATTTTGTATCCTGGATAGCGATTGGGAGTAATGTACTCAATCGCTTTTTCTTTTGCTTCTTTTTCATTTCTTCCTTCCTTCCATACCCATGAAGGAAGGAAGACTTTTGATTGATTTTTATCTAACATAGGCTTTCACTCCTTGTTTAATTAGAAGAAACGACCATGTTATAATAGAGGGACAAAATATTGTGTCGTTTCATGAAATAGCTAATTAGGGGTAATCGACTGTTTTTATTTTCTCAATAACGATTATTCAATAAATCTGTTAACATTTAATTACCGATATGTGTATCAACCAGCCTGTGCATCTGCACAGGCCTTTTACTATGCTAATTTTAGTTAGCGGATGCATTTTTCTCACCCTTTATGATGCTTCGCACATCAGAATAGTTCATAATTCCGTAACACATGCATACGAGTTATCGTGTTAAAATTAAGCCATTCTCAAGAAGTAATTCTTATTTACTCGACAATTCTTTTACCCTGTTTAAAGCCTTGCCCCCTGCGAGGCTTTTTTATTTAGCTAAAGTAATATGTTTATGTGCTTCCTCTACCTTATCTGCGCTGTTATGTAACCCTTTAGCTCTTAAATCTCGTATCATTTTGATTAGGTTTGCTATTTCTTCTTTGTCAGGCTGCTATTTATCCATCACTTTTCATCCTTCATAATCCGTTTGTCTATCCGATCCATCAGGTAAATGAATCCTGCAATTCCGATAACTAGTACCAGTATCATAAAATACGAGAATGTACTTCCTTCCATTTTCTAGGGATAAAATTATGTGAAGATTGTACCAAATTAACCAATGAGGGCTACGGCTCTCTTTTTTTATTTCTAATCGACAAAATATGACAATATACGGATAATTATTTTGATAAGATTGTCCAGAAATATTACATTTTATATATCTTGGAGGAATTAAATTATGAGCAAGAAATTATTAATGGCTTTAGCATGCAGCGTGTTACTTATGGGATTGGCTGCTTGTGGTTCAAGTGATAAAGCAAGTACATCAGAAGAACCAAAACAAGAAACTAAAAAAGAAGATGAACAAAAGAAACTAGATGAGCAAAAACAGGAAGACGAACAAAAGAAAATAGAAGAACAGAAAAAAGCCGAAGAACAAAAAGAAGTTGAAGAGCAGAAACGATTAGAAGAACAGAAAAAGGCTGAAGAGCAAAAGAAATTAGAAGAACAACGAAAACAAGAAGAGGCTCAAAGACAACAGGAAGAACAAAAGAAACAACAAGAAGCAGCTCGGGCAAAAGAACAGGAGCAACAAAAAACTACTGCTAATACAGCACCTCAGCAACAAGCTGTACCTAAACAAGAGAAAGTACACTTTGCAAACTGTACAGATGCAAATAATGCCGGTTACTATGATATAACTCCAGATAGCCCAGCTTATGCTTCACATTTAGATCGCGATGGCGATGGCGTGGCTTGTGAACGAAATAAAGGACATAAAAAATCTAGTAAAAAACATTAGATTTATGGTTAAGCACTCTTGTGAGTGCTTTTTTTATTCTCATTCGACAAAATATAACAAAATACAAATAACTTGTTTGCTACCATGAGATAAGAAATCTTACATTTCAGCTTATATAACTAATACATACTGGGGGTAACACAATGAAACGCAGATTACTTACAGCATTAGCATGTAGCGCCTTACTTATGGGATTATCCGCTTGTGGTTCAAATGAGAAGACTGCAACTGAATCTAAACCTAAACAAGAAGCTAAAAAGCCTGAACCGGTTACTACAACTTCACTTATTAGCGAGTTCAAGAAAGCTGGTATAGAAGCTGAAAATGCTACGGATCTACCACAAAAAGAGTTCGGTAACATGCGTAAAGATGGTAAACGAATCCTAATTCCTAAATTAGGTGAGGATAAAGGTGGCCGTGTGTTTGAATTTAGTAAGAAAGAAGATTTAGAAAAAGCTAAGAAGTACTATGATGAGCTAGGAAACTCAGCTCCAATGCTTTTCTCACATACATATGCTAAGGGGAATTTCCTTTTACAGATGAATGGCGATATGAAAGATGAAGAGTTTAATAAGTATAAAGAAGTTATGGATAAAGTAGTGAAGTAAATAGCGGCACTCGAAAGAGTGCTTTTACTATTTCTCAATACTCGAAATTATCTAACGTGGTAAAATAATAATTGGATTGGCATCCAATACCATATTACGTTGGTTCAAATCGCAGGAAGGCACCTTAGGGTGTCTTTTTTTTATAAGAAAACCCCCAAGCATTTATATACTTAGGGGCTTATCGATTGAAAGGTAAAACTGCTTACAATTCCTTAAATTAAGAACAAAGTGGGATTACTCCTAAACCAATTAATAGAGCTGCAGCAAACGCTGGAATTGGTACAGGAATCTGGATACCTTCTACAACTAAGAAGTATTGTCCACTTACTACTTGGAAACAAACTAATTGCATGGTTATTCCTCCCTTCTGTTAGGATTAATACATTATATTAAATAATCTTATTATTGATATAATTAAATAGTCTGTTTTTATTAATATATGCGATTTATTAATATTCAGGAGAAGTGCCTTAGATTGGCTTTCTCTTTTTTTCAAAAGAACTTGCTCCATTAATGCATAAAAACATAAAGTAAATTGAATCCGTTAAAATACATGAGTGACCTCTTGTTTTATCCTCTTATCTAAAGGAGGAACTATTATGGGCTTTGGTGGAAGTTGTGGTGGTGGCGGCTTCGCTGGAGGAGTTGCTTTACTAGTTGTATTATTTATTCTATTAATAATAGTTGGAGCTAGCTGCTTCTGCTAAACAAACTATCGGAAAAGACACTCTTATATGGGTGTCTTTTCTTTATGCATTAAAAAGCCCACCTATTTCCGTAGGTGGACTTTATCTTTATTACACAATACCAAATTATACTCTCATTTTTTCGTAAACTTTATGCAATTATACATATTTGTAAAAAATTACACTAAATAAATATTACATGTAGTAAAATATAAATTGTGGACACGTTCTATAAAGCAGATTCTCCGATTAGAAGGCGTAACACATCTCAACCATATAGATGTGGCGTTGCTTTAATCTAGCCAAACAAACGATCTCGATTCTCTTGTATTTGTACACTAACAATCTGGTAAAAATAAATGATTCTGTTTTATAGGATGTGTTTACTTAATGTTCAATACATATTATTAAAAGTAAAGTGGTTCAAGTCGGAGGAAGGCACCTTAGGGTGTCTTTTTTTATTTTCAAAAGGACCTGCTCAATTAATCCGTAAAAACATAGGGTAAAGTGAACCCGTTAAAATACATGAATGACCTTAATTTTCCCCTCCTACTCAAAGGAGAGATTAAAATGGGATTTGGTGGTAGTTGCGGTAGTTGTGGCGGCGGCTTTGCTGGAGGCTTTGCTTTATTAGTTGTACTATTTATTTTATTAATCATAGTTGGAGCTAGCTGCTTCTGCTAAACAAACTATTGGAAAAGGCACCTACATAAGGGTGCCTTTTCTTTATGAAAATCTCCACACAAGGTGCAGGAATTTTCATGCTACGAATATATAAAACTAATTATTTAATATATAATGAAGTGCGCCACGTATCTCTTGGATAATTTATTGAAGTCTTTTGATATTCAAAAGTCCCTTCTTGATGATTTGATGCGTCCCATTTATATTCCCAACCTACAATAGGATTACCACCAATTATTTGTGAACCAATACTTTTCACATCAAATCCATTCATTTTGGCAAAAGGAAACTGGCCATATCCTATTTCTTTTGTGTAAACATATAAGTAACTTCCCCCATGATCTTTAGTTGTACTAAAACTATTAGGATTAATGTATTCAACTCCACCCAATTGTGATTCTACTTTTACTACACTTAAAGAAGTTAGAGGTGCTGCTGGTCCTGCTGATGCCTCCGATGCCATTCCTAACCCAACTACCGCCGCCACCGCTAATGATGATATCCCTAATGTAACTTTTTTAAACATATAAACATCCCCTTGTTTTATAATAAGTACAAGTTTGATATTAGCAGAAATTTATAAAAATATCCCTTATTTTGAAAACGTTAACAAATTCTACTTTTTTCGATATGCAATTTAGCATATCGATTGACATACAGAATAATCCATCTACTACTTTTGATATAAAAACTATTTTCAAATTTAATACTATTAACTCACTAAATTCTCATAAAAAGACTGGTCGTCTATACAATGTTTTGGTAAAATATAGGGAACTTTTAAGAAGGAAAAGCTAATATACATCGACTAAATAATGTAAAGAAAATGTTTTATTGCATAAAAAAAAGGCTCCATTGCTGGAGCGCTCAAAAAATAATATAAGTAAATGAATTAAAACAAATAACAGACAATTAAACTATATAGATAAAACTTCAATAAATCTATATATATGCAATATTACATATAAAAATCCTATTTATTGATGCTATAATAAGCTTACTCGATGATTGTTATATTTTTAAGTAATACAATACCTTCTTAACACCAATTGTACAAGGAAAAGAAGACATCTTAATCGATGTCTTCTTTTCTTATATGATAACAACACAATAAAATTAAGATGGTTCAAGTCGGAGAAAGGACACTCAAATGAGTGTCCTTTCTTTAACAATATTCAGGTTCATATAACTCGTATAACTGTCCACCGTTTATAACAGTTCCTTGTGAACTACTCGCCACTTAGCAAAGCTTAAAGTGGGAGCTTCTCAGTTCCACGACGAAAGTACCCTTTCGTCTCCCTGAGCGTTACTTCGGGGTGTTCCACCCCTAGATGTCCAACGCTTGGACGCTCTTTTGGCACGGTTGATATTTTACGCAGGAACCGAATGGCTTGGTTTTCGCACTCTATTTTCTTCCTGCAACCTCATATATCAAGTTATCAAAGAACTTCATATAGCTAGTTTATCAAAAGTTTTTGGCTATGCCAAACCGAAATTCATCTCCCACCTACCGTTGGGCTACGCCCTTCACACGCTTGAGGAAGGGGAATTCGTTAAAGAAGAGAATTTTTTTGCTTATTATTTCCCCACAAACCTAAAATTCCTACAATCTGACGAGCCTTAGCATTATCTATATAATAATGCACCTCTAACCCTCTTCTTTCTGCACGGAGTACGGTTCTCCTTAATTTTGATAGATGCTGTGAAACAGTAGATTGTGGGAGTCTTAATATTTCCGTTAACTGCGTAACATTACACATTTTATGGTGCATTAATTCATTTACAATTTGTAATCGAACCGGATGTGCCATTACCTTTAAAACATCTACGTCTTCTTCGCGGATTTCAGATAGATCTCTATCAGATACTACTGTTTTCATTTCGCATTCTCCTTTATTATTAATTTCTATTTTCCTATTATCCTTATAAGTAGTACTTATAGATGATTACCATTTGTCCTGTTGAGAAAATATATTCTCTTTTTAAAACAAAAAGGTTACCTATCCTGAAAACAGTTTTTCACATAACTTTGAACTATGATTAACTCACTTTCCTAAGCAAAAGTATTTCTTCTATCCCTTGTTTAAAGCAAATAAAAAATTCTGCTTATGCCTTCCCGTCCTGAAAAATTGATAGGCAGTATTCCCCATCTCACACTCTACAAAATAATCATTTTATTTCTCAATATGAATCCCTGGAATTAAAATACCAAAAATGGTAATATGAAGTCACCTTCAGTTGTCAATTGTGTCCCTTTTTGAAAGGCCCTGTCTAAAATGACAAGGCCTTTTAAATTTCCTTAAATATCCTTTCTATTTCGCTTTTTTTTGATTTTGAATGGTTTCTTTTACAAGTTTTAAATAGATTTACTAATAAACCTGGTGTAGACTCTAACTCCTGCTTCTGCTTCATATTCTCTTCTGTTACAGTACTTACAAACTCCCACAGTACTTGTGCTCTAATTGTTCTGCAAATCATTTCTCACACATTTCAAATGTTTTTATCTTCTTTTTGAACACCGTCCTAATTTAATACTTTTCTTTCCTGTTAATGACTAAATCAAAATTATTAGCTCTTGTCAGTAGATTCCAATATTATGTATAATAACATTACCTTTTTACCAATAAACGGTAATGAAGAGATGATACAAGTAAATAAACCAAATGTATCATCGATATATTAAAGGATCTATTCAATGTACATTCAGATACATATTTAGGATTTAAAACCATGGAATCTTATGTACAGATTAAATTACTACAAGATGGAAGAATGGTAGCAAATGTACTCAGGGAAAAAGAACATTCAATTTGCTTAATGTCATATAACTACTTGATGTGACAACTATTAAACAAATTGAAAAGATACTCAAGGGGGATTTTATATGAAAAAATTTGGTAAAGTATTATTAATGGGAACATTGGCTCTTGGTAGTTTAACAGCAATGAATATAGAAACACCTAAAGCTCATGCCGATGGAGCGAGCGAATATTGTCGTTACATTTGTGGCCCTAGCGAAACAGTGAACAATTTCACGATTCAATTACACGCTACGGAATACGGATTTGGACAAAATGTCATTGCAAAAGTTACAAATAATAGAGCTGAAAGTGTGAATTACAAAGTTGCTATCGAAAAACAATATGAAACTGGCTGGGGCTATTATGAAACTTGGTTCAATTGGAACTCTATGTTACCAGCTGGTTCAAATGAAGAAATAGTTACTTTCTCAGGCAATGGCGAAGATATTGGGGATGCAGGCACATTCCGTTATAAAGTTGAAATTACGAATGCTGACGGATCTGTTGACACAATTTACACAGCGCCAATGACATTAGTTAATTAAATATTTGCATTGACAAACTAGATTATGAAAGGAAGGATTACACCTTCCTTTTTTTATATTTTAAAATTAAAAACGTATCCCCTCTTACATTTACCTATATAAATCTAAGAAACAAATAATTCAAAAGGAAAAATAAAAATACTACAACAAAGAATTTCCACTTGTTTCTTTTCGTTGGTTTTCTAGCATGTTGTATATAAAAAAACAAGGCAATACCTGCCATAGTAAATAAAAAAATTTGATAATAATCAATCATCTGTAATCTCCCTCCATACCAAAAATAAGAAGCCTCTTTTTGAGAGACTTCTTATTTTTAATACAAACGACATACTTAGGCTAAATATACACAATAAGATTAGGATGCTAAACCTTATTGCAGCTTTATTATAACATATAACCTCTTATTTCGTTTAATAATTCCGAATTATAAAACTTTATAAACAATTGATTGTTTATTTACATACAATGAATGCACAATAAAAAAACAACAAAATATTCACTTATAGAACCAATGTATGTAAAAACCAGCTACCATCACATTCATAGTTTTGAAAAGTTGTTCTCTACTTCTTTAGAATACTTTAAACTTCGGATAGATTACCTTATATCGACATCTTATGTATGCAAAATTACATATTAAATCTCATTGAAAATCATTCTCGTTGTAACTATAATGGTTTCAAGAGGTGATATTTTCACTTCGTTTTCAAATCTCACAATATATTAAAGGAGGAACTAGCATTATGAAAAAAGTTATTTTAGCAGGGGCATTAGGAATTGCAGTACTATCAGGTATGAACTTACCAGGAGCAGAGGCACCTAAAGCGAGTGCAGCAACTACAAATTTAGAAATTCAAGAAGTTACAAAATATTACTCTATGAGTTCCTATGAGGTTTCTCAAAAAGAATCATTTAATCTTAATAAAGGGGAAGAACTTACGGTCTTTGTACAAAATTCCGGGTTCCCAATTTCTTATACAGTCTTTGATGCAGATGATCAAGTAATTGGCACATACAATGCGAATTCACCATACGGTCGCGTATTCAAAGCACAAAAAGACGGTAATATTTCGGTTCAATTTCAAGCAGGAGTAAATTCTTCTTACATGAAGAAGATGAATTTCACAGCCAAATTTGCAGTGTCTAAATTTAACTAGCAGTAAAAATTTTCACTATCCTCTTTAAAGACAAATTAAAAAGGTATATCCCTTCCATGGGATATACCTTTAACTTTAGTGAATTTTATATTGACCAGATAACTGCTCTTGCGCCATACGAACTAAACGTTTTGTAATTTCTCCACCTACTGAACCATTTGCTCTTGCTGTTGAATCCGGCCCAAGAGTAACACCAAACTCCTGTGCAATTTCATATTTCATTTGTTCAATTGCACTTGCTGCAGCTGCTATTAAGATTTCGTTTGAATTATTATTTTCGCGAATTTGCATTTTTTAAACACCTCCGTTGAATTTGGTAATATCATGCTCTATTTCCAACAAAATATGCAAAAAAATTATTCTTTTAGCTATTTTACATATATACCTAAGCTTTCATCCCTTATGTGGGAATAAATAAAGGTATAGGTCATACCCATACCTTCTCCTATCCTACTTATTTTTGAATTCCCCTATTAACTCCTGTAACTCTTGGGAGAGCCATTTTAAAGAATTTTCCAACCCTGCAATATCTTGTACATTTCATGCAAAGATTCACTTCAACATGAACAAATTCATCTTATGACCGCTTTTCTTTTTACGAAATTAAGTAATTGTTTCAATAGCTGGTATAAATTACTTTCTTTCTCAGCTCTATTATTTTGTTCTTTCGCCTAAAATTCCAATATCCCCATTACTTCTTTCGTAAATAGTTTAAAATCAGTTAAATGTTTTTCAATAATTTGACGAACAATATCTAAATTTACACTTTGATAATCATGAACAGCAATATTACGAAATCCAACCATCGCCTTTAACTTATTTGCTAGATCAGCGCTAAGTAATCCTGCTGTAACCAACAAATCAAAGGCTTCTCGACTAGATTGGGGTAGTCCTAATTTTTTTCCTGCAACAATATGCATCGCTAAATCAATACTCGCTTCACAAGCTCTTTGTATGTTCAATATTATTGAATCTTGTTTTGTAAAATCCTCTAAATTTTCAGGGGCATTTCCATACACATCTTGGATTCTTTTTATACAACGCTCTATTGTAGAAATTTTATTTAAAATAACCTCATTCTTCATATATTGAACCTCTTTTCTTTATATCATCAAATACTACCTGTCGTTCTTCATTCAATTTTGAATACATTTTTAAGGTTTTCATTTCAAAAACGACCTTACGTTTATCATCCGAACAAAATATTGTCTTTCCTGTATGTATAATCTGAGCTTGAAAAACTGTAGAAACTTCGGATAAATCAACTAAATCAACATCTCTATTAACGATGTTTGCTAACTCCTGTGCTAATAAAAAACGTTCATAGTTCCCTAAAGTTGTGTCACTTAAATAAGCTATATCAATATCACTATCTTCCCGTTCTCTGTTCTCAGCCGTTGATCCAAACACAATTATCCAATAGGGATTCACCGTCTCTTGTAATTTTTCTATAATAGCTGTTATCATGCTTTGAAAAATCATTTAATTAATCCCCCTTATTATACTTGAATTTTATTATATCATAGCCATTACGAAATCCATTAAGTTACAACAAATACATAAACAAAATTAAGCCTTCTTAGTACTTAAAGCACCTCAAAGTTACGTGCGTATTCCTGTAAAAGTAAAAGACCGACAATAACTGTCAGTCTTTCGCTTTTGAAACTCTAAAGAAATAGGGGATATATTTCTCTAACAATGGCGTCTTTTATATGTTAATTCAACTTTAATTTTTCTTTTACTTTTGTAGGGAGCTCGTCTTTTTTAACCTCTTCCCAAGATTTCACACCTTTTTCCTCAGAGTAATATATAAGTAAAAATGCTTCTTTACGAAGGTTTTTTAACGCTGTAAACTCCATTTCTTTCTTTTCGCCATCCTTATCAAGTCCAGGTAATGTATATTGGTAAGTCGTATCCCCATTTACATTTTTCTCTTTTAATTGTTCACCATCCTTGGTAATTTGCACATAATATGTATCTGTACCAAGACGGTTTAAGTTACAACCTGTTAATAATACTGTAAAGAAAACAACAACACTACACATAAGCATAATTCGTTTCATATTATTCACCTCACATCTCTTTTCACAAAAATTATATCCTAATCTTCTTAATAGCAAAATTCATTTATGTGACACTAACATTACGCTTTTGTAAGATCATAAATATCATTTACAGATTTCGCGATGTGGGGAAGCTCATATCGGACTTTAGTCCGCCTTTAGGCATGGGATGAAAGTATCACTTAAGCACTGATACGGTTTATAACAACTTAAACGTATATGCTAAAAAAGGAGCTAACAATTATGTGAACTCTTATAAAAATAAATAGAAGTCATTTTGAAAAAATTGATTAAAGCATTTTTCTCTTTTAGTTAAAAGTACAACAAACAGGCTCTCATGCTATTACACATAAGAGCCTATCTCACTAGTATCATAAGCAACTAGTTACATAAGATTCCTTTATACTAAATAGAAAGTATTTCTACAATTATTCTGGGAAAATGAAGTTAGAGTTCCCTTCGCTATTAGCGGAATCCTCTTTCGGGAATGTAATAGTAGTTCCTTCATTCCCTTTATTTATTTCTTGTTCCTCTGGAAATACAATGGAAGAATCATTGCTTAAGTTTGGCGAAAAGTCAAGTTTAGATACAATGGCTTTTAAATCAGGTAAAACACCAATTTTATCAGAGGCTGGATCATTGGATTTCGTTCCTGTACTAGGATCACTTAAAATATCTCTAAGCTGGCTTGGTGTATATACTTTTCCCAGATTAGTTTTTGTAATTCCTTGAATTGATGCAGCAGCACCAGCAATGATAGGTGATGCACTAGATGTTCCACTAAAGCTAGAAGTATATTGATTTGTCATAAATTCACGTGGTTTAGCATCTGTTGTATCCACTGCATTCCCCCATCCATATACATCTACCCTACTACCATAATTAGAGAAATATGAACGTTTATGAGGGACCCTTGCAGAAGCTGCTCCAACTATAATCGCCCCTGAATCTTTGAAATCAGGACTATTACGATTTAAAACTTGTTTACCATTACGGTCTCTAAATTGATCTAAGTCATTTCCGCCGTTTGCACCTGCTTCAATAATAATAATTCCCTTATTTGTTCCCAGACGAATTGCATCAAATATATCCGGTTTTACTTCTACAGGAAGATAGTTCTTATCTCCATATCCTTCATAAGTTGCTTGAGCTTCTAATAAAAGAATATCTCCAGCTTGCATATTGTTAACCGCACTTAATATAGCATCAGCTGTATTATACATACCGTTGTCTCTAATCTGAGATACAACCTTTACCTTAGCTTTTGGTGCAATCCCAATTCCACCTATTTTATTATCTTCTGCAGAAACAATTCCTAAGACTGAGGTACCATGATCATGGTGTTCACTCTTGTTCTGTCCGGACATCAATTCAATCTTCTGATTCACTAAATCTTCATGACTAAATAACCAGCCATACTCCATATCTACAAAAGTTGTTCCTTTTCCATCTCCACCTTTTATACTCCAGGCATAAGGTGCATTGATTCCTAATGGTGCTGGTTCAAGGTAACCTTGCCTTGTAAGTCTAGGTTCATCATATGGATTAACTGATAAATTGGATAAACGCTCTTCAGGTGGAGCTTCTTCTTCCTGTAAATATGCCGTTTCAACAAGAGATGATTTCCCAAATTGTACAAGCAATGCTTGTACATCAATATCACCTTGGGTTTCTACAATATAATAGTTTAGCAAATTAGAAGAAATATGATCAGAGTCTTTTATTTCTTTACCTAGATTTTTAATTTCTATAGGATTTAAAGAACTAAAAAGTCGATTTATAGTCACATTTTGATATTCGGCTAAAATTCCAATTAATTCAGGGTCTTGCTTTTCTTCTTTAATGAATTTTTCTATCCCATCCTGATATGGCAATTTTGCTTCATTTTTAAATTTCAAAATTAATTGTTTAGTAACTTGCTTATGTACAATAGAATTCAATTGCTTATTTGAATAATTGTAACTAGCTGCGTAGGCAACTTCTGATTTTTCACTTGAGAGTAGTCCGCCCACCCCATTAAATGCGGTTAATGCAATTGAAGAAACTAGAATTCCCTTAAAAATTTTCAAATCGTGCACCTCTTTTAATTTATTCATGCCTTCAAATCTATTACTTTAGTTACATTACCGTAACCAGTATAGTTACAACTATAATAAATAGTCAACCTTATTTTTTATGCAATTTCGCATTTTAAAGAGGGTATACTTCGATCAACTTACTCCTAATTATTTTAATATGAGTCTTATTCTCCTCATATTAAACCGATCTCTTATTTAAGTATAAAACCTTTACATTTTAAGAGAAGTTGGACTTCTATCATTTTAAGTAATTGCATATATGTAATTAAAGGCATATAAGGGGGATTGAAAAATGGTAATTTCAAGACAAGATTCCTGGACTAACGATAACGATTCACTTCTCGCAACAATAGTACTTCAAAATATTCGTGACGGTGGAACACAATTAGCTGCATTTAAAGAGGTAGCTAAGCAATTAGCTAGGACACCTGCTGCTTGCGGATTTCGTTGGAACTCATGCGTACGAAAACAATACGAAGAAGAAATACAACAGGCTAAACAAAATCAAAAAACTGGAAATAACAAGTCCCCCATCCAACAAACAAAAGAAACAAGCTCTTTATCTATTACATTAGATGACATTATTATCTTTCTACAAAATTATAAAGCAGTGAGTGAAGTGAACGATTTACAACAGCAAATTGAATATTTAACGGCAGAGAATAAATCCCTTCTCCAACGGTTAACTACATACGAAGAAGAGTATCGTATGTTAATTAACCATATCGATAAGACAAGAAACCTGATTGTAGTCGACTAAGAAGAATCAAATTAATTTTTATCATATTAAAACCGTAGCCTGTCAAAGTTACTATGTATGAATTAATTTCAATACATTATAAATGATAATAAGCAAAGCGCACGTTTATTGTTAATAAACGTGCGCTTTACTTAATTCATAAAATAGAAATTTTTTTCAACTTGATAACACTTTTAAAATTAAGATGTTTGTTTTATAGGTATCTGTTTACTTCTATTCTCAACAAGTTTATCTAATAATAAGTAAACAAATCCAGACATAACACATCCCACACCTAAGATTGTAAATAATATATGCCCTAGAAGATGCTCCAGTAATAAACCGCCTAAAAGAGGCCCTAATATATTACCTGTAATCCACTGCAGATTAGCGGCTCCCATATAAGTACCCCTCAAATGTTCTGGAGCTAAATTAGCAACGAAAGTCATTTGGACAGGTGACATAATCATTTCTCCTAAAGTATAAACTGTATAAGCTATTAATAATGAAACTAAAATAACTAAATCGTTTGTGTTTATTACTTGAAACCACTTTGGTAACCATCCTATTGCCAAAAGACCAATACCAAAAAGAATTGCGCCATATAGCATTGATTTCCCAATCGATTTGTGAGTTAACCATTTTGAAATGGGAAATTGAAAAAAAACAACTAATAGGCCATTTAACGTCATTAAATATGGAAATGGATTACTATTTCCAAAAATCATTGTCTTCTCATTACTAAAATGAAGCGGTAACATACCTTCCGATTGCGAGAATCCCATAAATATAATGATTCCTGTAACTATATAGAAAAGTAATATCCTATCCCTTATAACAACTCTTAATGTGGATCTTATTGAATTTCCAGGTGTTTCTTCATGTATCATGACATTTTTAGGTTTTGTTTCCTTTAAAAACAGTACCATTAATATTGTATAAAACAGCATGGTTCCAGAAGTAATCAAAAAGATGACATCTTTTGATACAACTACAACTGCTGCGCCAATTATAGGACCTATCGCTGCTCCTATATTATGAGCCATTCTAAGTAATCCATATGCCTCAGTTCTTTTTTCTGGTTCTGTTACATCCGTAACCATCGCAGATGCGGCTGGTTCAAAAAAAGAGTTACATAACCCTAAACCGATAGATAAGATTGCATATGCTATAAAACCATCTATGAACAAAAAAAACAGCATTAATAACCCATTACTGGCCATAGAGAGTACCATAGTTGGTTTCCGGCCATAAGTATCTGCTATATGTCCTCCAATTAACGAGCCTATACTTGCTGCAATTGGAGATAAAGCTATGATCACACCTACCTCAAGCAAAGAATCTACTTTATCCTTTAAATATAATGCAAAAAATGGCATTAACATCATCATTGCAATACCATTTAAAGCTTCTCCAATAAAGCGAATCCATACATTAAGGTCCATCCCCTTGAACTCTTTCCATGTACTTCTCATATATATCTCACCTATGCTCACTGTATATTTTTTATTACAGAATTTATGAAGCGTGAAAGCCCACGCAGGACTTTAGTCCGTCTTTAGACGTGGGATGAAAGCAGCGTTTTTGCATAGCAAAACATGGTATACTTTATTTATAGTCATGCAAAAGACTCTAAAACGACTGTTCTCTGAAAACAGAATACATATGAGGTTGGGGTAGCAAATTCTTCTACTCCGTAAAATGTATTAAGTCGTCATGCAAAAGACGTAAAAACATTTGAGAACCAATAATCTGTATGGTATGGTCACAGTACCGTAGCCCACGAACCTATATGGTCTGTTGTGGGAGTGGTGATGGCACACCGCAATCTTGCACGTCAGCGATACCAGAAATGGACTTCGCCTTTGGTAGCAAGAATCCCACTGACGTTAGTCAGCTGGCCCCTTTAGGGGTGGGAGTGTCAAGTAAAGAGCTTTATAACACTTTTACCAAAATCTAAATTTAGCAAAATAAGCTACCAATTCATAAAAATACTTATCTTTTGATAAAATAATATAAACTCGTACCAATAATCTCCAGTGCATCTTGCATACGTTGAGCCGAGATGTTCTCTAAAACGGTATCTTGAGGTGTATGGAAAACCCTTTCAACATGATAAATAAGAGGATCCCAACTCTCTACATCCATCCATATAAATAAAGCAGAGGGAATTCCTGCTTGATTAAATGGTACATGATCACTAGAATCAAACTTTCCAGTCAACACAACCGATTTCCTCAATTCTTTACTAGTAGCTACAGCAGTATTTGTTACTTCATTTTGAGAGCCATCTAACGTCATTGCATATAAATCCTTAGCCTGATAATAACTTGTTGCAATCATATCTGCATTAAACACTCCTCGAATACGTGTTTTGTCTTTAGCAGATAACTGATTAACATAATGATAAGCTCCTAAAGATTCATTTTCTTCCGCTCCAAAAGCAATAAATTGAATTTCTTTATTAGTCTCTATATCTTTAAAATTGTAAGCCAACTCTAATAAAAGCCCTACTCCAGAAGCATTATCGTTTGCTCCAGGTGCCCCAATAACACTATCATAATGAGCACTCATTATTGTTACTTCCTCATCACCTGTCGTATGTTTAGGCTTTTTTTTCGCAATAACATTTGATGAGCGTAAATTTACTTCTTGCTTTGCCTTTAAACTGACTACATTGTGATTATGTAATAACTTTTCTTTCATTCTAATCCCCTGATTATAGGCAAGCCCAAATACAGGTATCGATTGTTTCTTTTTTAAAACTGGATTAAAAGCTTCTCCATAGTTCCCTCTATCCCCAATCGTACTATATAACAACACACCCTTTGCTCCCTTTATCGCTACATGCTCAACCTGTTCATTATATTTTTCAATAGTATCGGCTTGTTCTAATAATACTATCTTCCCATGGATCGACTCAGGTAAACTATTAATATTGGTTTCTTTTCCTATAAAAACTACCGAGCCAACCACTGGATTTGTAGATATAAATGCATTAGATGCGGCCCCAACCTGCCAATCTTTTTCCCCATACATACTAAAAGAAATACTTCCAATATATTGATCAGGTACAGGGAATGCTTGATACTCAACCTCATATCCTAATTTCTGCAATGTATCTCCAATGTATTTAGCTGCTCTATGTTCTTGCATAGTCCCACTTGGCCGTGGACCAATTTTTTCAGAAAGAAAACGTATATGCTCAATGGCACGATTAGCACGAACTTTTTCTGTTACAGGAGAATACAGATTATTATTAACCATAGCATTTACTTTTACTGGTTCTCCATATGGATTACTAAAAAAGAAAAGCAATAGAATTCCAAAACTTACAATGATTTTTTTTGTAATAGCTAATTTTTTCATTTGTCCTCCCTTTTATTAGAAAACATTAATAGTAAAACCTTTCCTTCTAACATACTTATTTAGAAGAAAAGGTTTACTAAAATCATCTCTAACTCAAATTACTTGTTATGATATTAAAGCAGTAACTCTTTTTATATCTTTAAAAAATTCGAGTTTGCTTGTACGCCAGTAATATTCTTTTGGAACCAATTAAGAGTCTCCCATGATTTCACTCTATTTGTGTAATCAGTCTCCTGTACTTCAAATACAATTCCTATATTTCTACTTGAAACTTGATTCTTTACTTTTAATAAAGTTTCATGTAATAAATTTTCATTAATAGAACCATTAGTCGGACTTTCTCCCTCAAAGCAGCGTACCTCACTATAAGGAATCGTCAAATGTTTAAAAGAACTAAAATGTAAATGTTTGATATGATCCATTAAATTTATATACTTATGAAAGTCTTTATACTCAATTTCCTCTTGTCTTAATAATTTAGAAATTCCTAGACGTGTAAGATAAGTGATAGACCAATGGCATATATCCCACGTTATTCCAACATTAGATAAATCCAAATTTACCAAGTCATTAAAATCTTCTGGGTATACAAATATAGGATCAAAGTCATCACCTAAGTTTCCAATGATGGGTAAGTTTTCAACACCTATCCATATATTGGTTCCTTTTATTTCCTCATCTATCATTTTAAAGAACTCTATAATTCTTTTTCTATTATCAATAAGATTATAAGTCTGAAATTCTGCTATGTTCATAAATTGATTAGCATGAACTGTTATACCTGCTGCGTTATATTTTATAGCAAGATTAATAAACTCATATAACTGTTTTTTTATAAATTCACTATTTAAATAGTCTGCATTATCAGTTGGAAAATGCAAGGTTAATAAAGATGGATTAAGTGTTTGAACAAAAGAAAGTACATCTGAAAACTTTGTTGTATATGACTTATCATGTAAAGATTCTCCATCAAAAATATTTGCTTCTAATCCATAACCTTGTTCAACCCATTTTAAATCAATTTGTTTGCTATCTAATCCAAAGAATGGTACCTGTGGTATTAACATATTCTCTTCACCTACCATGTTCCTCTTACTAACATAAATGCTTCAGCCGCTTTATATCCTGACTTTGCTCCCCATACAAAAGCATTGTGCTTCATTGCTTCTATTGAACGTGGGTGAGGAAATTCCCTTAACTCCGATTCATAATGTTTCATCGCATTTAATTTTGTCTCCAAATGTTCTTCAATATTTACGAAATAATTAGGAAGAAACTTATCTTTCTCATTATAATTCCACTCAGTAGAAGATAAGGTTTCATATGCAAACACCCATTTAACATTACTATTTGGTAGAGGTCGTGTAGCTGTCATCACTGCTCTATAAACAACAGTATGATCGATATTTATATCTCCACCATATTGAGTATAAATAATCGTAGGGTTTATTTTATTAATGTGCTCTTCAATTTCTTTTACAACATCTAGTAATGGCAATGTATCAAGACGATTATCAGGAAAATCTAACCTCGCAAAACTTGTTACACCAAGTGTAGTACATGCCCCCTCCGTTTCTTTATAAGACAGGCTCTTAACCTCTAAATCTAGTTCTCTGTATTCTTTAGATCTCGAAGATTTCCCCTCTGCAAGGATTACAACATGTACATCATCACCTTGTTCCACGTGTTTTGCTATTGTTCCACCAACACCAATAATTTCATCATCCGGGTGTGCAGCAAATACTAGTACATTCATATGATTTTAAACTCCTTTAATTAATTTTTCTGTTTCCTCTGGACCACAATTTAACAAAACATCTAGCATAGATAAATGCGGTATAAACTCACCAAATAACTGTGGATAAGAATACTCTCTTATCCTTTGGTACATGATTTCTATATTTTCATGCTCAAAATCACTTTCTATTAAATAATCTTGACCTAAACTTCCAGAATAATAAGTACTGGCATTAAACTTTTGACAAAGCTCTAGTACAAAATCACTTTTTTTCCCTGTAATACCCTCTATCTCTGATGCATAATATAATTCCGTATCAATATTTAATTCTCGAATAATAAAATGAATAAAATTCATATTTAGACTGTTAAGATTGTCCCATTTTTCTGAATAAAAACCCTCTAGATAATCCTTGTATACATTGAAATAGGGCGCATTAGAGTAATTAATTCTTATTGTCTTCCAATGCTTTCTCTCCCAATCTTGTGTATTATCTATCTTTAACTTATTCAATGGGATTTCTTTATAATTTTTCATTTGCATCGGAACCGTTAACCAGGATACTCCTTGGGAAGTTTTAATACGATTTCTATTTAAAAAACCTTTCTTTTCAAATTGTGCTATATCATGAAATACAAACACATCCGATTTATGAATTTTTTCAAAAAAACCATACCAAGGTAAATAACTTGGTTGGTGGCCACTAATAATCATAGTTTAAATCCTCTCTTTTAAACAAAAACATTTTTTCAAAGCTGCTCCCCAGTATATCTTAGGTCTAGCAATCCCTTTATTATGTGAATAGCCTAAATCCGCATACTTTAATTTATTATGAATTGCTAATTCAAACGCAACATTTAGTAGTAAGTATGAAGATTGTGTATTTTTCCCTTTGATATTATTAATATTAATCCAGTAATATAAAACTTGTTTATCCATTATAAATATACTGGAACTAATTAGTTCTTCTTCTAAGAATGCTCCTAAGAAAAGGATTCTTTCTTTTAAATTTATAAATAAATAATAAAAAAACTCTCTACTAAATGAATAACTCGCTCCTATACTGTTATTATGTTCCTGATATAAATTGTAAAATTCATCTAATTCTTCTAAGGCTATAGGCCGAATTTCAACACTCTGTTTACGGGCATATCTAACACTTGTCCTAGCTTTTCCTGAACACGATGTCCATAAATCCTCAAAATTATTTGGTAGATCTAACATATAAGTTTCTTTATACTCCCACTTTTCATCACTATAACTTTGAAAAGGATTTATTGTTATAGGTAATAAAAGCTTTTGAATTTTATTTTCAAACTTCCTATTTATTATCGATTCATAAAATGCAAAATCTATTTTATCTTGGCCAATGATTACAGGGCCTCCATAACCAATTAAACTTCCCAGCACCCTACCATCCTGTACATATATAGGAGATAAAACTACTGTACCCCTTGTTTTTATTAATACTGGAAAAAATTGAACACCAGGTAATAATTCCATTAATTTTCCCCATTCATAACAATGGAATACGGAACCATTATATTCTTCCATACAAGTATCCCAATATTGGGCATCAGTACATATTTCGATTTCCATATAATCACCTTTTACTTCTTTTTCTCTAAATATATTAGAATTTGACTACATATATACTTAAGGTCTTTTTTCCTTAAAGGATATTTAAAAGGTATTGATAATACTCTAGACCATAAAAATTCTATATTTTTTGACTCTGTGGCATAATTGGAAAAGATAGGGATTTCACCTAAAGGTAGATAATTCCAACAAGTTTGTATTCCTTTTTCCGCCAAATATACGGAACACTCATATCTATCAGAGGGTTCTTTGAAAATAATAGTGAAATAGTTCAAATAAACATTCTGAGCTGAAAATATAATCTTTACCCCGTACTTTTCTTCAATTGATTGCAGCATCGTATAACACAAACTGGCATTACATATATTAATTTCTAAAATCTTTTTCGTTCTCTTTAAGTGTTTATCAATTAGCAATGAGCGTAATGTGGACATTGTTTTTGGATATATAACTTCCGTTTCCTCTGGCAAAGAATCCAATTTGCTATCATTATAAGAAGGAATAATCCCTGACTTTTCCCAATAATCAGTAAATAAACTCAGTAGCCTACTCTTCTTAATTCTTAAAGCTAATTGCGTTTTCAGGTGGTTTTTATAATCTAAAAGCACTTCTTCTTTCTTTTCTTCATCCATATTACACAAGTCATTTACCGTACGATTAAGAAGTAATGCTCCTCCCCCTATACTTGGGATGGGTTTAGTTCCCCCAAAACTTAAAATTCCAATGTCACCTAAACTACCAATTAATTTTTCGTTTTGATAAGAGAACATTGCTTGTGCTGCATCATCAATTATATAAATATCATTGTCTCTGGCCCAATTAATAACCTCTAAATCTTCATGACATCCATACACATGTGTAAGAATAATTGCTCTTGTATTTTCATTTGAGTATTTTTTTATTTTATTAAGAGAAAGTGAGTAATCAGTAGTCAAATCAATTAATACAGGTTTTGCTCCTACTGTTAATACAGCCTCTATTACATTAGGACAATTAAAATTTGATAAAATTACTTCATCCTCTTTTTTTATCTTTAGATACTTTAACCCTGCTACTAATGCCGACGAACCACTATTAGTTAATATAATTTCGGAATTAGGGTAGAGAGTTTGTAAACTCTCTTTTAGATTAGAATGATTGGATCTATATATACTTTTCAAAAAATATATATGATCAAATATACTCCAAAAAGAAGGATATATTGGATACTTAATTTTTTTGGGGTTTTTAGGATATAGATACTGTGTTTCCATATTTCTCCTCTATTATTATCTCTAACCCTTTATTTAATGAAATAACTGGTTGATAGTTTAATAATAATTGAGCTTTTTCTATCGAAGGGATTCTTCTAAATATTTCTATGTTAGAATCTCTTACTCCCTCATCTCCTAAATTAAGAAATTCAATTTCACTTTTGTTTCCCATTAACTCATTGATTTTTCCCGCTAATTCCTCCATAGATATAGGCTTGTTATTTCCTATATTAAAATCAGCAAAATTCTCTCCTTCATATTCAAATGCTAATATAGTTCCGTTAACAATATCGCTAATATAACTAAAGCATCTAATTTGCTGTCCGTCCCCATAAATAGTAATATTTTCGCCGTTATGAGTTTGTTTTAAAAACTTAGAAATCACAAAGTTATCATTTTGTTGTGAACCGTATACATTAAAATAACGTACCACTCTGACTTTAAAACTATTATTAGCATATTCTTTCAAAAAATCTTCTGACATTAATTTAGCTTTTCCATAAGCTGATTTGGGAATTTTGACATCATTTTCTTTAAACGGAACACTCACACCATCCCCATACACCTCGGAACTAGAAGAAAATAATAACTTATCTATTCCATTTTCTATACAAACTTCTACAATATTTTTCGTGCCTTCAAAATTCACCCTGACTACATCTTCTTCATTTGAACGGCAATTATCAACACCTACTAATGCAGCTAAATGTATGACCCCATCCACATTAATAAGCTTTTCTCTTAATGTCGCAATATCTAAGATATCAATTTCTTCAAAAGGAACATCAATACTTGGTTTAAATTTATCAAATATAATTACTTCATAACCTCTTGCTATTAACTCCTTTGTAACATGTTTACCAATAAATCCACCGCCACCAATAACTCCTATCTTCATAAATATTTACCTCCCTACCTTTAATTGGTATAAACTTTTTAAAGATGTAACGATATGTTCAACCTCATTTTCTGTAAGTGCACTATACAATGGTAATGAAATAATTTGATCAAATACTTCTTCTGTTTTGGGTAAATGTACATTAAATCTCTCTTGATAATATGGATGCATATGAACGGGAATAAAGTGAACACTCAGCCCAATATTTCTCTTTTTCATTTCTTGAATCATCTGATCTCTACTGATAGGAGAATTAGGATTAATCTTTATAACAAATAAATGCCATGCATGTTTTATACTTGGATTGTTTACATAGTTAGGTAATGTTATATACTCTTGGATTTCTTTTAATTCTTCCTGGTATATTTCCGCTATTCTCTTTCGTTTTTCAATCATTTTATCAGCTCTTTTTAACTGACTAATACCTAAGCTAGCTTGTAGATCCATCATGTTATACTTAAATCCAGGTAATAGAACATCATAACGCCAACTTCCTTTTTCGCCATAACGATTCCATGCATTCTTGGTGATGCCATGCCAACCATATAATCTAGCTTTTTCAGCAATCTCCTCATTTTTAGTGACTAACGCTCCACCTTCACCTGTTGTTATATTTTTAGTAGCATAAAAACTAAAACAAATAATATCTCCATGTGTACCAATCAAAGTATCATCATACTTAGTTCCTAATGCATGAGCCGCATCCTCTATCAGAAATAAGCCGTGTTCTTTACATATCTTTTGAAGTTCTTTTAATTTGGCTGGGTATCCAGCAAAATGAACTGCAATAATGGCTTTAGTTTTTTTAGTGATTTTTCTTTTAACATCATGGAGGTCAAGACATAAATCCTCTTCATCTATGTCTACAAATACTGGTTTTGCACCTACATGCATAATAACGTTTACACTTGAACAAAAAGTAAAACTTGGAACTATTACTTCATCTTCTAATCCAATCCCCAAAGACAATAACGCTAAATGTAACGCCGCAGTCCCTGAATTGCAACTTACTACATGTTCAGTATTTAGATATTCTTTTAAATTCTCTTCAAACTCTATCACTTTTGGCCCCTTTGAAAGCCATCCAGACTTAAGAGCACGAATAACTCCCTCAACATCTTCATCATTTATTTCTGGTCGATAAAAAGGAATAAATTCTACCATATAATCACCTACAAACATATAATATTTTTTTTATATATTGATTCATCTTTAAATATGTTTCTTGTATCTAAAATTAAGCAATTTGCCTCATTGAACAAATTAAAATTAATACAATCATGATCCGTATGAACAATAATTAAATGGTATTTATTTAATGCATTCATAGTTAAATCGATAGATTTTTTCACATTATGATTGTCCACAATTAGATCCTCAATAAATGGATCATGGTAATCGACGTTATACCCTTCTAGCATTAAACCATTCATAATATCCAAAGCTGACGATTCTCTAGCATCGTTAACATTTTTCTTATATGCTACGCCAATCATAAGAACATTCTTTCCATCTTCATCTTGTAGTAACTGTAATGCCCTTTTAATAATATAATTTGGCATGTTTTCGTTAATTTCTTGTGCTACATCAATCATTCTTGTTGCCAAATCTTTATTATTTGCAATCCACTTAAAATATATAGGATCAATTGGAATACAATGTCCTCCTACACCAGGACCTGGATAGAATTTTTGAAATCCAAACGGCTTAGTCCCAGAGGCATCAATTACTTCCCAAATATTAATGTTTAATTCATTACATATTTGTGTCATTTCATTAATAAAAGCAATATTTATAAAACGGTAAGTGTTTTCTAATAACTTTGCTGTCTCTGCTACTTCTGGACTACTGACCTTATGGATCCCATTAATTAGGTTACTGTAAAAGGCTGCAGCACAATCTGTACAATTAGACGTAACTCCCCCTACAATTTTAATAATATCTTGGATTGAAAATGATTTATTCGCAGGGTCAATCCTCTCTGGAGAGTATGCTACAAAAATATCTGTACCAATTTCAAAATTGGTTTCATGTTCTAATTTATATAAAATCTCTTCTCTTGTTGTACCTGGATAAGTAGTACTTTCTAGAATGACTAATGTACCCTTTCTAATGTACTTGACTATTTCATTAGCTGCTGAATGAATATATGTTAAATCTGGTTGTTTACTATCTTTTTCTAAAGGAGTAGGAACACATATAACGACAACATCACATCCATTTATATATTTCATTTCTGTACTAATAAAAAACCTATTTGTATGTAAAGCATCTTGGATTTCGGTATCCTGTATATCACTGATATAACTTGTTCCACATTCTAATTTTTCTATTTTAGCTGTGCTTTTATCGAATCCTCTTACCTCATAACCCGCTTCTAAACATTTAAGAGCCGATGGTAGTCCAACATATCCCAGACCAATATATCCAATACACGCACTTTTATTCACAATTTTTTCAACTAATGATTTTTTAATTTCATTATTTAATGCAGTGACCATTACTTATCACTTCCCCAGAAATTTAATATTAAAATTCTTACTAGCAAATAAGAACTGTGCGTTCTAAAAGCCCATGGATGCATATAAAATACTGAATTAGCAACAAACTAAATTATTAATACTATCATTCCTCCTAATGTAATAAGCATTTAAATTTGTAGAAAAATCACCTCAAACATCAAAGTGTTTTCTTATATCTATAATATTCACACGTTATTTTATGGGATTCAATTGATTTTTTTCTAATTTTTTACTTTCTCAATACATAATAATATTTATTATTATGAAAATTCTAATTTTAATAACTGTACATTTTTATATCATTGAAACGACATAATAGTTGTTATATCTACATTTAGTAAGAATTTCATCCCATAATAAAGTAAAAATTACACTCATAATTATCCAATAAATTACACATAACGATTATTCAAATGAATATTTAATTATAACTAAAACGGATGAATTTCATATTTTTTACTTTTTATTAAAATTAATGGAAAAAAATCTATCTGAATTATAAAAAACAATTTGAAATATATTCAAATTGTTGACATAACAGATACATTTATTAACACTTGTTTATCTTGTAATAATTCACAAATACATATACTCGCTCTTACTACCCACAAATCATAATGACGCATTACATCAAAAAATCGCAACTCTCCACATTTAATGGACGTTGCGATTTTTATGTACAAATAATTTTTATATATTTTGCGTTAACCTAATCATATCCATACATTGAATACCATTTTCATATATTTCTTCATTATAATTGCGTAAGAAAAAGTCCTTATCCACACTGGTTATTCTAAAACCACATTTTTGATAAAGGCCTAATTGCATTAAACTAGAATTCCCCGTGCCTATTTCTATAGTTTTATATTCTTCTTTTTTAGCATAGTCTATAGCAAATCTAAGTAAATATTTCCCATATCCTTTTCCTTGCTCTTTTTCGGAAACTGCTATATTTATAATCTCAATTGTTTCAGTTCGAGTAGGAATTAAAATCATAATACCCACAGTAACAGCACCTTTTTTTAAAACAAAACAATCCCCCTTTTTAAGATACCCATTAACTACTTCTGTTGAGGGATCAGCTAGTAATAATAACTCCATTTCTTCCATGTTAATACTTGTACCTTTTTCTATACTAATTCCATCCCAATTATTTAATTCCATTTCTAACATCCTCCCAATTAATATTTTCAATTAATATCTTAAATGAATTCCTTCTTATAAGACAATATCAACAACAATATTAATATTTAGTAATAGACAGAGTGTTGAGAAATCCTCTTGGGTTTCCAACACTCTGTCATCTTTTCGAATTTTATAGAATAAATATCATAAAATATGATAGAAACTATAAATTTACCAATTAATCCACATAATAGGTATATATGTTATTTTATTTCTGTTTTTTCATTTCTTCTTGCCATGTAGCACCAAAACCACCTGATGGCGTATACTCATGGACAGCTTGCCAATCTTTGAACTCAAATTTTCGTATTAAAAACCTCTCTTTTTTACAAACTTTTACATTTATTCCCTCCCCTCAAAAAATCGTAACTTTATTTCAAATCCACATTTAACCCTTAAAACAAAAAGAACTTGTAGGAATCTCTACAAGTTCTTTTTAGTTTCAGATGAATATACGAGACAAACAAACTATCTTACAGATTCATCATAGAAATTACAGGGGTAATGCTTTGACAATTATATTATATAACAAATATTAACAGCCATAAATTTTAATTTTGAAAATTACGTGTATTAAGAACGAAATTAGCTTTTTTCTTAAATATTATTAATTTCGTTTACTACTAACTTCTTTTTCCTTAAATAAACTGCCCGATCCGATTTTTTTGCAACTTCTTGTGAATGCGTAACTACAATTACACATTTATCCTCTTGATGAGCGAGCTCCTGAAACAACTCAATAATTTCATTTGCTGTTTCTCCATCAAGGTTTCCTGTTGGTTCATCAGCAATCAATAAATCGACATTGCAAGATAGTGCTCGAGCAATTGCTACACGTTGTTGTTGTCCACCACTTAGTTGCAAGACATTTCGTTTCGGTTCGCTTCTACTTCTGTGAGTCCTACCTTCTCTAATAATTCTAATGCTCTTGCTTTTTTATTTTGTACCTTCACACCTGTAATTTCCATTAATCAACTATCTACTTTAAGTATGATTTACTTTTTTCGGAAATCTAAGAGAATATAAAAAAATTTATATTTTATATCAAAGTTTTTTAGGAATGATTAATACTAAATAAAATGTTTATTACAGTACATAAAAGAACCAATTCCATTAAGAAATGAAATTGGTTTTACACAGGACCTATTCTCTATAGTAAGCATTAAACAATATTAAAACCTAATATAATATATATCTTTAATATATAAAGAAAAAAGATAATACTTTTATACAGAGGGAAAAGAGTGTTAAAACAGTGCTGTGCTAAGGGTTCATAATTACTCTAGCCGCAAAAAATCATAAAAAGTAAATACTGGGAACGTACTTAATGAGCTGGATGATGATTAAAAACTACAAAATATCGTAAAGTAGGTATATAAAATCTACATATAATCATCGTTAATTTGATTCGAGTGAATGAATAAATAATAAATGCAAATTTCGCTGACTTACGAACAAACTTTCCACATTTCTTAAAAACTATGACCAATTTATTAACAAATTGGTCATAGTTAGGAACAGAATCCACTTTTTAAACATAACTAACAGAATTTTTTCTGATTTTAAGTAGATTTAGAGATAGAACATGATAAGAACAGTACTTAAAGCTTTCTATTATACACATCAGGACAAAATTATTAAGATATCAACAGAATAATAAAAAATATTTATGCTTTTTTGTAGATGAAATGGCATAAAAAAATAAAAATTCAGATTCTTCAACTCGGAAATTGTGAATATCTCATTTTGTTCCACGTGCAATGTATGTAATTGCATAAAAAATAGAGAGTCGTAATCATTAAGATTGAAAACTTTCTCTCTGTTTTGTTTGAAGTAATGCATTCCACATGTTATCTCCAATACGAATAGCCCTCCACTTTTGTTTTTTCAAAAATAGAGAGCTTTATCTTTACATTGCTGGAAGCAGCTGATCGACCGTATGCGGTACTTCACTAGTTGAACGGTAATATGCTTCTAAGGACTGTAGAAACTGAATTAAATTAAAGTCTTCAGCGACCTCAATTACACGAATCTTTTCCTTCGGCAATTTATCAATTTTTTCAATGAACAGTTCACGAATATCGCTAGGGATTTGATTTCCTTTATGCCCACTAGATTTTAATAGTTCGCGAATTTCAATTTCTAATGCTGTATATGCGTTAATATTTACTCCTTGCTCATAAGCATATTTCCTAAATAGTGATTCCTCTTGATACTGCATGTAATTACGGTGATAAGCATCTATGGTTACAGGTACAGCATATTTCGCATGAAGCAGGTCATGCGCTTTCCGGAATAGCTTTTGAACATTGCGTAAAGAGTATATAGCAAAATGAGTACCAAATTTAAAAATGGCCTCTTCTTGTTCATGCTTTGGTACATTGTGTGTAATTAAAGGATAAATACCAGTTTTAGCGGCTGTGTCTAATACACGATATTGAGAAGATTGCTTTAATAATTTACTTAGTGTATAAACAAGCTTTTTCGGATATCCTTCTTGTCGATCAATTATTTCTCGTAATCCACGAACTACTTGGCGAATTTGACGATGACAAGAGTGTTTTAAAACGTTAATGAATTGGTTCATATCCTTTGCAAATTCAGCAATATTCATTTCAACTAACAAGTTCTCAATGAATTTAACTTTACGCTTATATGTATCTCGTGGTGTAAATGGATCACGGTATTCTGCTCCTTCTTCTTTCGCGCATAAGAAATCAGGATGTACAGATAAATGCAATGTTGTGTATTGCTTTTTATTCCTCTTCCCTTTTTCTAACTTGCAAATTTTAAATAAAGGAGATCCAGTAGCAGAAAGTTTTGTTTCTAATTCCTCAAGTACAGCACGAATCTGATGTGGGTATTTCTTATGTAAGTAACGATACATACCACCAAAGTGTGTTGAGTTTCCTTGTTCATCAACTTTGAATAAAGAACGTTTCAGGGTAGTTTCGCGTTTCTGCTGCATTGCTACATCCATGAATAGTTTCTTAGCTGCAATGGATAACTCAAAGAATTCTTTGGTAAATACTATCGGGCTAATAAATGTATATGCATTTGCTTTATTCGTTTCCTTATTCATGAAATCAGTTAAGATGATTTTATATTTACCACTGTACTCATTTTCGATTGTAATGATGTTATGGAAACTTAACTTCTTCAAAGCCACATAAAATTGTGAGTGGTGAATATGTGCAAATGCTTCTTTATAATTTTTATAATCTTCCCAAAGCATGTGGATCGATACATGCGAAAGCTCACCATATATATTACATTTTTTATAAAGAAATAGAAATACTTCTAAATCAGCATTTGTAATACCATATAGCTTATGTTTTCTGCCCTCATTTTTATCAAATACACTTACTTTATCTAAAACTTTTTTCATTTTCAGTGAAAAAGATGGCTTTGCTTGTTCAACAAACCCCTCTTCATCTGCAATTCGTTCTTCATAGGACATTGACTTCACAATGTCTTCTAAATAAGTATCTTTAAAACTGTAATACCTACCTTCCAAAGCTTCTACTAACTTTTGCCATGATTTAATTGTTACAATTACCGGTGTTGTTGTTTCACCATTCAAACTACGTTTGTTCTTTATAACGAAAGGTTTTTCCATCTTTTTCACCTCCTTTTATTTTAAGTTGCAGTTTTCCCCACAATTAGGTATAGAATTACATTTTTGATTATATCAAATCGAATGCTGGTGAAATCTGTCCCTTTAAGAGGAAAAACAAAAAAATGAAACGTGCCTCAATCCCTTGTGCGACAAGGGGTTTGACGTTTCATGAAAAAAAGTTTGTTGCCACCATAGGTCTATGAAGTTTAGTAAATATGAAACGTAGTATAAATTGTAGTAAATCTTTATTAAGCATTGATTTAATAGGGTTTTTCGCTGATTTCGTTTTAAAGTTGTAGCCATCATATAGCTATAACGTTTCATGTTTTGGTTGAATAATAATATTTTGTAAATACCACAGAAACGTTGTTATATAGGGATATAGATTTGCTTTTATTTGAAAAGTTGTAGCCATCATACCGCTATAAACGTTTCATTTTATTTCATATTTCCTGCCGTCATATAGCTATAGCGTTTCATGTTTTCAAAACAACTTAACTTATATAAAAAACCGCTGTAACCCTTGGTATATAAGGGTTTTCGTGATTTTTTATGATGATAGTTGTGGCCATCATATAGCTATAATGGTTTAATCGAGTTTTCAATCATATTTTATGAAATGGCTTTATATCAACGTTTATCATAAAATCATATAGAATAAAATTTTTTTTAGAAGGATAATGATCAGGGCATGCTCGTTTCATTTTTTAAGAGTTGTAGCCATCATATAGCTATAACGTTTCATAAATTACTAAATTGTTGCCACAATAGAGCTATGTCTAATTAAAGATAAGGAATTGCAGCCACAATAAGGCTGCATGATTTCAAGTAAAGAGTTATAGCCATGATAAGGCTGTATGATTTTAAGTAAAGAGTTATAGCCACAATAAGGCTGCATGATTTCAAGTAAAGAGTTATAGCCATGATAAGGCTGTATGATTTCAAGTAAGGAGTTATAGCCATGATAAGGCTGTATGATTTCAAGTAAGAAGCAGCTGGTTATAAAGGGTGTAACCTAATGTAGTAAGTTATCTAAGCTGTAGGAAGAAAATCAGTGTAAATAGTTAATTTACTTTTAAAAATTGAAACTGTATTGTAAAGTAGTAATTTTACAAATAGAAACAGTTTTATATAATAAAGACAAGCACAGAAGAAATTAAATGAGTCCATAATTAGATTGTATAAGAAAGCTGATACTTGTAAGGACTATTCTGATAATATTTTAACTTCAAGGCTATGTAGCCATCATATAGCTATGACGTTTCACATTTTTAAGATGCAAATTATGTTTGTAATTAACATTGTTAGGAGGTATTTAAATATGGAAAAAGTATTAGTATTGTTCAGTGATGCCCTCCTACTTGCTGCTCCAATTTATGAAGAAAATAAGCAGTTATGGGGCAAATGGAATAAATATTATAAAGAAGTACAAGAGAATCACGATAAATTAGTAACATCTGCTAATATGTCCCCTTCCTTTTCAACGCTTGTTTCTTGGTTAGGTCAGAAACAAGAGCAAGGAGTATCGGTATTGAACATTTATGCCAATCTGGATAAATATAAAATTGAGATTCAAAATGTACTAGATAAGATCATTGAACAAGAATTCGGAGGAAAAGTTGAAGCAGTTGAGCCAACTCAAATTTCAATTTTTGAAGATAGTCAGGTAAAAGAACATATAGCAGATATATCGGATGATTACTATCCTGTAACTAATGACGCAATGTACTATCAATTACGTGATGGAATAGCAAAAAATCATTTTGAGGAAGATGAAGCAGTAGCAAAACCGGTATTGCCATTAGAAACGAAAAATTCAAGTGGAGTTGCACAACTATCCTCACATAAGGATGAGGATTTGAGACTAGTTAACACAAACGAAGCAGAGAGATGGTCCATATTGGTCGATGGAGTAATTAGTAATATGGATGACCTTACAGCAGATTGTTTGGATACCATTACAATCCAGTGGCTAAATCAAGCTAAATCACCAGATGAATTCATAGATTTTAGTTATGAAAACGTATTGGAATTGTGCAATATGCCAAAAGCATCCGCAAATGGTGTAGAGTATTATCGCGCAGAAGATAAGATAAAAATAGCACAACGTATTGCAGCTTTAGCTAGTATCTTTATTTATTTGAATGATGATAATGAAGTTGTAGTATTGAACGATCAAGCAGAAACTGGGAAACAATTCGAAATGAAACGTGAAGTAATCAAAAGGCTGTTCGTACTTGATTCTGTAGTGTTATGGAGAGATAAGAATACTAATGAATACATGGGAATAGAATCCTGTAAGATTAAGCCAGGTAGTTTCTTATCAGGTTATTTGTATGGATCTAATAGTACAACTGCTTTATTGTCGAAAAAAGCATTAGAGTATAATAGCTATAGACACAAGTTTCATAAACGTTTAATACGTTATTTATCTTGGCAGTGGCGAATTCGTCAACAATACAGTACTTTAAAAAGGCCATACTCCATTGGTGGAGAAAAAGGTCTACTATCTGTAATAGGTATTAAAACAACGAAGGGTCGCCCAACTCGAATCCGAGAACAACTGGAAAATGTTTTAATTGACTTAGAAAAAGAAAATGTCATTTCACATTGGGCATATGCAGAAGAATTGGATGAAACAAAGATAGGCGAACGTAATTGGTTTAAGAATTACTATGAAAAGTTGGGAATCATTATCTTACCTCCAAAAGAATTGATGAATAATATAGATAGTATGGTGAAGAAAAAAACAATAGATATGCAAGAGAAGCAGGAAGAACCTTATACTGCAGATACAGTAAAACAAACTACTATAGGATCAGAGGATATGATTCGGGAAAAAATCATGCATCAGCATATGCATCAAAATAAAACAATGCGTGAGATAGCAGATGAAATAGGTTTATCCCCTGCTACGCTATCAAGATTTTGTAATAAAAAAATGAAACGCATTTCAAAAAGTGTTAATGAAAAACTTAACAAGTGGTATGAAAGACAAATGATTATAGAATCTATGTGAAAAGAAGCAGATACCTTTAAGAGGTACCTGCTTCTTTTTTAGAGAGTGTAATGTTGCCGAATGTGTCAATTCAAGTTTCCGTAAGATAACGAAAAAGCGCTTTCCCGACCGGAAACGCCTTAATAAAAGTTCTGTTTTTACGTGTAAAAGAAATCCAAAACAAATGGAATGTCGGTCATATCCGCAAGTGGTCAATGGTGTTGAATCAACTTATAGATAACGATAAATTCGCCAAAACGTATTGAAAAAATACAGTATTTACCTATCGTAATTTAAATGCTTCGTTTGTTCGATAAGATAATTTGATATATCTGTGTTGGTGCCATTTCGCAAGAGGAATTCCACTAAATCTTGCTTTTGAAGAACAGGATTAATAACGGCTCCATCTATCTGACTTAGAATCTCAACGATGCCATGATGTGAAAAACTCTTGATTGCTTTAAAAAGTTCTGCATCACGTTTCTTTCGTTCGGCGGATTCTTCAGGATACCCAGTATTGAACGGTTCTTCAAATAGTTTCTCAAGCGTGAAGCGAAGATTTAATTCGCCCGCCCAACCGAAGTTCAATCCAAGTGGCAGTGATGCACAGTTTCCGTTATTTATCCTACCGAATAGGAACGCATCTGTTGGAGTTGGCAGATAACCACTAATGACATTCGGAAGTGTATTACAGGCAATCGACATACCAACACCGCTACTACATCCAGTGACGACAAAATCAACTGCACCTAAATTTAGAAGTAGACCAACAGCTAAGGACACTTGGATATAGCTTAACTCGGATTCTTCAACTGTAACACCAAAATTGAGCACTTCATATCCATGCCTCGCCACAGCCCTTTTTGTCCCTTCAAAAATCAGTTCATTTTTGCTAATTTGGGTACTTGCTTGTATCACCGCTATCTTCATTCTTCCACGACCTTTCGATTTAATTATCACACAAACCGAAAGTCAAAAGAAGATAAAAAAGACAGAAGCGATCTTGCCTTAATATTTGCTATTCTCTGTGTTCGTTTCAAAAACTTACACAGATTTCTTGACAATCCCAATATTTTATTTATAACTATTTCTATAAGTAGTTTTTAGTCTACGTTACATCTTCTCTAATATTTCTTGTCTTTCACACCATTTTGTTAACTTTTCTAATGCTTTTTTAGACAAGCGTTTTGTTTTATAATTACAAAATCTAGACAGCGTAGATGGCGAAATACTAACTTCATCTGCTATTTCACGAATACTTACATTTTTTTCATTATGCACTTTCAGTATTTGATCCCGAATTTTCTTCTCTCTTTGTTCGACTGGTTCCACAGTCTCCCTAACCTCTTCAACAACTGTTACTACAGGTAATTGATCTTGTGGTTCCTCTATAAATTTCTTTCCTATTCCACTATCCATTGACTGTAGCATTTCCTCAGGCGGTAAAATAGTTATACCTAAGTTAGAGTAATAATTTTTAAACCAGTTACGTTTCCCAACTTGTTGTTCATCAAGCGGGTCACTATACTCCCAATGAGAAATTACCTTCTCATTTTCTAAATCCATTAAAACATTCTCTAGCTGTTCTCTAATTCGATTTGGCTTCCAATCTTTTGGAATATCCATTACTGATAGTAAACCCTTGTCCCCTCCTATAGAATATGGCTTTTTCAATGATGAATACATTTGTCTAATTCTCCATTGCCATGTTAAATATCGAATTAACCTTTTATGATATTTATGTCTATAACTATTGTATTCAAGTGCTTTTTTTGACAATAATGCTGTTGTATTATTTGATCCGTATAAATAATTCGTTAAAAAACTACCTGGCTTAATACGACAAGATTCAATCCCCATATATTCGTTTGTAACACTATGTCTCCACAATACAACCGAATCTAAAACAAATAACCTTTTAATAACCTCACGCTTTAATTCTACTCGTTCTCCTTCGTCATCACGATCGTTTAGTACTACGACCTCATTATCATCATTTAAATAGATAAAAATACTTGCTAAAGCCGCAATCCTCTTCGCTATTTTAATTTTATCTTCCGCTCGATAATATTCTTTATTTTTAACGACTGTCTTTGGAATATTGCACATCTCTAAAACTTGCTCGTATGAAAAATCAATGAATTCATCTGGAGATTTCGCCTCATTTATCCACTGTATTGTAATTGCATCTAAACAGTCTGCCGTCAAATCATCCATATTACTCATTACATCATCAACAAGGGTATTCCATCGAGCTGATTCTTCATTGTTTGTAAGTCTTAAATCCTCGTCTTTGTGTGAAGAAAGTTGAGCTACACCATTAGAAGACTTCGTTTCAATGGGATACTGTAGGACTTTACTTTTTTCATCTTCTTCAAATTGATTCTTTGCAATTCCATCTCTTAGTTTATAATAAACAGCAGAATTATTTACTTCGTAATAATCCTCATGGTTCACTATATTTGTCTTATCTATATTTTGATCATTTTCTAATATTATGGAATTTGAATGCGCTACATTCTGAAATTCTTTTTCTATATACTCTTCAATTTCCTTATATATTTCTTCCTTATAAGAATCAATCTTCGCATAAATTTGTACTAATGTAATTCCGGATTCTTGCTTTTTCTCTAACCAAGATACTAATGCAGTAAATGATGGAGAAGCATAGTGTGAGGTTAGTACTTTGTTATTATTGTTTTCAACATCTTTAAAGTACGCATTCCACTTATTCCATAATAGCTCGTTCGTTTTATAAATTGGCTCAGAGATTAGCAATGCATCTCGGAACATTTGTAATAAGTTATCCACTTTATATTCCTCCCTAAACCATGGATCACAACAAAGTAGTTTTCATCATAAAAATCTTTACTACTATTATATTTAATTTATTGTAACAGATATTTACAAGATTTTGCGGTTTCTTCTCCTTAATTCCTTAACTTGCAACATGTTTGCTCTTTCTTTTCCCTATTCCTCTTTGCTTGCATTCCTTTTGCGCTTTTCTTTCCTTTACTCTTCAACTTGCAACATGTTTGCTCTTTCTTTTCCCTATTCCTCTTTGCTTGATTCCTTTTGCGCTTTTCTTTCCTTTCCTCTTCAACTTGCAACACGTTTGCTCTTTCTTTTCCCTATTCCTCTTTGCTTGCATTCCTTTTGCGCT
>NZ_JBIYCW010000019.1:0-94313 GCF_044908115.1 Bacillus sp. RC51
GTCACACCCGTTCCCATACCGAACACGGAAGTTAAGCTCTCTAGCGCCGATGGTAGTTGGGACCTTGTCCCTGTGAGAGTAGGACGTTGCCAGGCTTATATTATTCCGCAGTAGCTCAGCGGTAGAGCTATCGGCTGTTAACCGATCGGTCGTAGGTTCGATTCCTACCTGCGGAGCCATTATGCTTCCATAGCTCAGCTGGTAGAGTACTTCCATGGTAAGGAAGAGGTCACCGGTTCAAGCCCGGTTGGAAGCTTGGGAAAAGTTTTTGTTTTTTTTTTGGCCCGTTGGTCAAGTGGTTAAGACACCGCCCTTTCACGGCGGTAACACGGGTTCGAATCCCGTACGGGTCACCACTTTTGGAGGATTAGCTCAGCTGGGAGAGCACCTGCCTTACAAGCAGGGGGTCGGCGGTTCGATCCCGTCATCCTCCACCATATATTTTTAAATGTCGGAGGGGTAGCGAAGTGGCTAAACGCGGCGGACTGTAAATCCGCTCCTTTGGGTTCGGCAGTTCGAATCTGCCCCCCTCCACCATTTTCTTTAAAATAACCTGAGAGGGTTTATTTTTTTGAAAAGATAACCATACTAGTAAATATTAATGGGCTATAGCCAAGCGGTAAGGCAACGGACTTTGACTCCGTCATGCGCTGGTTCGAATCCAGCTAGCCCAGCCATTTACGAGCCATTAGCTCAGTTGGTAGAGCATCTGACTTTTAATCAGAGGGTCGAAGGTTCGAATCCTTCATGGCTCACCATTTTCGCGGAAGTAGTTCAGTGGTAGAATACAACCTTGCCAAGGTTGGGGTCGCGGGTTCGAATCCCGTCTTCCGCTTAATTACTAAGGGGCCTTAGCTCAGCTGGGAGAGCGCCTGCCTTGCACGCAGGAGGTCAGCGGTTCGATCCCGCTAGGCTCCATATAAATAGGAAAAGCTTACATCAAATGATGTAAGCTTTTTTTGTGTTTAAATTTCACTCAAAAAGGAAACTTTTCCGTATATCGTTTAAAATGAAAAAAAGGGATTGAATAAGGGGGGGATAATTATGAAAGTTGTCATTGCATCGGATTCATATAAAGAAAGTCTGAAAGCTATAGAGGTATGTGAAGCTATTGAAAGGGGCTTTGCAGCAGTTTTTCCTAAAGCAGAGTACGTTAAAGTACCAATTGGAGATGGAGGTGAAGGAACGGTCGAATCTCTTGTTGGTGCTACAATGGGGGAAATTATATCACTTAATGTGACAGGGCCGCTTGGAGAGAGCGTGCAAGCCTATTATGGTATGTCTAAGGATAGGGAGACAGCATTTATTGAAATGGCGGCAGCATCAGGATTACAACACGTTTCAATTGAAAAGAGAAACCCACTTATTACAACGACAAAAGGGACAGGCGAACTGATATTACATGCATTAGATCAAGGAGCTAAACACATTATTTTAGGGCTTGGAGGAAGTGCTACAAATGATGGTGGGGCAGGTATGTTGTCTGCTTTAGGCGTAGAGTTTATTAATAGGAAAGGTGAAATAATTGAGCCCTCTGGAGGAACATTACATTTGATTACTGCTCTTAACCTTTCTCGTATGGATACACGTTTGAAGGATATAAAGCTAGAAGCAGCATGTGATGTCGACAATCCATTAGTTGGACCAAAGGGAGCGTCTTTCGTATTTGGGAGACAAAAGGGTGCGAATGTAGAGATGATGAAAGAGCTAGACGGGAATTTAAAACATTATGCTAATATACTTAAACAGTATGTATCTTTTGATGTGTCCCTAATACCTGGTGCAGGGGCAGCTGGAGGAATGGGAGCGGCTGTCGTTGCAGTACTAAAGGGGCAGCTAAGAAAAGGGATTGAAATTGTATTAGATTATACAAATTTTGATAAGTGTATAGAGGGTGCCGATCTTATTGTAACTGGTGAGGGAAGGATAGATGAACAAACAGCTTATGGAAAAGCTCCTGCTGGTGTCGCGAAGCGGGCGAAATGTCGTCATATTCCTGTAATTGCTATTGGTGGATCTGTATCCTCGAATTATACGACTGTTTACGAAAAGGGAATTGATGCAGTGTTTAGTATTACGGCTAGCCCAATGACATTAGAAGAAGCATATAAAGCGGCAGAAGAGAATATCGAAATGACAGCAAAAAATATTGCAGCAGTGTGGAAACTAGCATCAAAAAAACGCTTCTAAATGTAGAAGTGTTTTTTTTATCCAGTTATTTGAGGGTATCTTGTGTAATCCTAGGTGGTGATGGAGAAAAGCACTGATAAAAATATTAGCTGATAGAAAAGTTAGTTGGTTCATTAAGTTAACTTTATACATAGAATGGTTTAAAAATTGGGATTCTAACGTAAATATAAGTGAATAAAATGTATATCTATGCAGAAAAATGTCGAGTTGAGTCAGACTATATAAAAGATTTAAAATATTTAGTGAAGGCATAAAAGGGGGATACTATCTATGAAAAAAGAAATCTCAGTTATTGGAGTTCCAATGGATTTAGGACAGATGCGTCGTGGGGTTGATATGGGACCAAGCGCGATCCGTTATGCAGGGGTAGTTGAAAGAATTGAACAAATTGGATATGACGTAAAAGATATGGGAGATATATGTATAGAGAGAGAAAAAGAAGTAGATGAAAATACAAAATTACGAAACCTTACTCAAGTTGCAACTGTATGTAACGAACTAGCGACTAAGGTTGATCATATTATAGAAGAAGGTCGTTTTCCACTTGTATTGGGCGGCGATCATAGTATTGCTATCGGTACGTTAGCTGGTGTGGCGAAACATTATAAAAATTTAGGTGTTATTTGGTATGATGCACACGGTGATTTAAATACAGAAGAGACTTCACCATCTGGAAATATTCACGGTATGTCACTTGCTGCAAGTTTAGGATATGGACATTCTTCACTTGTAGACTTATACGGGTCATATCCAAAGGTGAAGAAAGAGAACGTTGTAATTATCGGTGCACGTGCATTAGATGAAGGAGAAAAGGACTTTATTCGTGAAGAAGGCATTAAAGTATTCTCAATGCATGAAATTGATCGTATGGGTATGACGGCTGTTATGGAAGAAACAATTGCGTATTTATCTCATACTGACGGTGTTCATTTATCATTAGATTTAGATGGGCTTGATCCTCATGACGCACCAGGAGTTGGAACACCTGTAATTGGTGGTCTATCGTATCGTGAAAGCCACCTAGCGATGGAAATGTTAGCAGAAGCTGATATTGTTACATCTGCTGAATTTGTTGAAGTAAATACGATTTTAGATGAGAGAAATAGAACAGCAACAACAGCGGTTGCTTTAATGGGTTCTTTATTCGGTGAAAAACTAAAATAAATGTAAGAAAAGCAACTGAGAAGTTGCTTTTTTTATTTGAAAATAGGCGTATAATAATGACTTATATTATACTGTAGGATAAGAAAGTTTGACATCTTACCAATTTAAGCTAAAGGGGGGCGTTTGTAATTGTCGTTTGGTTCATGTATGGTATAATTAACTAGTTGTTGGAAATACATACAGATAGAGCATAAAATAATATTTCAATATATGGATAGAATTGCTCGTAAGTAGGAGGAAGGGTTAGCATGCCTTTTGAAGATACGACCATTTTGAAATATCTTAGTACGGCATTAGATATTGCTGTTGTATGGTTTATTATATATAAGCTAATTCTTATAATTCGGGGCACGAAGGCTGTGCAACTTTTAAAAGGTATTACAGTTATTATTGTCGTCCGGATGATTAGTATTTTACTTGAATTGCATACGCTATATTGGCTAACGGAACAAGTATTAACGTGGGGATTTTTAGCCGTTATTATTATCTTCCAGCCAGAATTGAGAAGAGCACTTGAGCAGCTAGGACGGGGTAGCTTATTTTCGCGTGTGGGAAATCAGGGGGAAGATGAACCTGAAATTGTTGCAACAGCGATAGCTAAAGCAACGGAATATATGGGAAAACGTAGAATTGGTGCACTAATTACTTTGTCAAAAGAGACTGGGATGGATGATTATGTAGAAACGGGTATTCCGCTAAATGCAAATGTATCATCGGAATTACTCATTAATATTTTTATCCCTAATACCCCTCTTCATGATGGAGCAGTAATTATGCAGGGAAGTACAATTAAAGCAGCAGCATGTTACCTTCCTTTATCAGAAAGCCCATTTATTTCTAAGGAGTTAGGAACTAGGCATCGCGCTGCAATGGGAGTTAGTGAAGTCACCGATAGTATTACAGTAGTTGTGTCGGAAGAAACAGGCCAAATTTCTTTAACGAAAAACGGTGAGTTACATCGTGATTTGAAGACAGAACAGCTAAAGGATATGTTGTTAGCTGAATTTAGTGGGAACGAAAAAACGACTTCTTCGTCTTTATGGAATTGGAGGAGAAAGCGTCATGGATAAGTTAATGGAGAATCATTGGTTTTTAAAAGGAATCTCATTACTATTGGCGTGTATGCTTTTTATGTCAGCAACTTTAACTGAAAAAAATACGACATCGAGTATATTACCTTTCGTAAATGAAACGAAAGAAACATTAACTGATTATCCTATTACCCTTAAGTATGATGAAGAGAAATATATTGTAAGTGGTATTCCAGCAGGTGGAGTCAAGGTGAAGTTGGAAGGCCCAAAATCAGCAGTTGCTACAGCAAAAGCAAAAAAACAATTTGATATATCAGTTGATTTGCGAGATAGTCAAAAAGGAACTTATGAAGTTTCTTTAAAAGCGAACGGGCTTCCAGATGATGTGAAGGGGACAGTTCAGCCAGCAACAATTAAAGTCACTCTTCATGAAAAAGCGAAAAAGTATGTTCATGTAGATTTAAAATTATCAAATGAAGACCAGATGCCAGCAGGTGCTACCATTGAGAAATCAAGTATTAAGCCTGACACTGTTGAAGTAGTTGGAACAAAAGAAGAAATAGAAAGTATTTCATCTGCTAAGGCATATATAGATTTAAAAGGTGTTAATAAAACAGTTACAAAAACAGCAGACGTTACATTATACAATAAAGAAGGAAAACGTTTAAATGTAAAAACAAGTCCATCTAAAATAAGTGTAACGGTGAATGTAGCGACACAAGCTACAGCAAATAATGTCGAAAAAACAGTTCCTTTAACATATTCGAAAAAAGGGAATCTACCAGAAGGTTTAGCTGTTACAAATATTAGTGTTGAACCAAAAGAAGTAACGATAGCAGGTCCAAAAGACATTTTGGATAATATACAATCTATAGAGGGGGTCGAGGTAGATCTTAGTCAATTGACGGATTCTACAACATTCGATGCCTCTGTTTTATTGCCAAAAGGTGTAACAAGTGCAAAACCAAATCAAGTGAAGGTTTCCATAGGGGTACAAAAGGTAAAACAAACGAAAAGTAAAACTATTGATGGTATCCCGATTCAAAAAAGTGGAATTCCGAATGATGTTACTGCGCAGCTACTTTCGCCACAAGATGGAAAGATAAGCGTTGATATTTCAGGAGAAGCAAGTATAGTAGATAAAATAACAGCTGCTCAAATAACAGCGGCGATTAATCTGCAAAATGTATCTCCGGGGACGAAAGATGTTTCTATTCAAGTGAGTGGTCCTGGTAATATTTCGATAGAAGCAAAACAAAAAAGTGCTAAAGTCACAATTGTGAAGAAAGAAAAGCCGGATAAAGAAGTACAGGGTAATATTGAACAACCAGATTCAAAAAACAATCAAGAAAATCAAACTGAAAAACCAAAAAATCCTGAACCTAATCCAGAAAAGGATCAGGAAAAAGATAAAGACAAAGAAAAAGACAAAGAAAAAGACAATGGCCAAGAAACGAGCCAAGAACCAACAGTAGATAATCAAAAAGAGCACGAAAAAGGAGCGAATAATAATGGGTAAATATTTTGGTACAGACGGAGTACGTGGGGTTGCAAATAAGGAATTAACACCTGAATTAGCTTTTAAAATAGGACGTTTTGGCGGCTATGTATTAACAAAAGATACAGATCGTCCAAAAGTAATTATTGGCCGTGATACACGTGTATCTGGACATATGCTAGAAGGAGCTTTAGTAGCAGGCCTATTATCAACTGGAGCGGAAGTAATGCGCCTTGGTGTTATTTCTACACCAGGTGTGGCTTATTTAACAAAAGCTTTAGGGGCGCAAGCAGGTGTTATGATCTCTGCATCTCATAACCCAGTACAAGATAATGGAATTAAGTTCTTCGGTTCAGATGGATTTAAATTAACAGATGAGCAAGAAGCAGAAATTGAAGCGTTATTAGACAAAGAAGTTGATGAGCTACCACGTCCAACAGGTACTAACCTTGGACAAGTGAGTGATTACTTTGAAGGTGGACAAAAATATTTACAATACATTAAACAAACTGTAGAGGAAGATTTCTCTGGTTTACATATTGCTTTAGATTGTGCACATGGTGCTACATCTTCTTTAGCTCCATATTTATTTGCAGATTTAGAAGCTGATATTTCAACAATGGGAACTTCACCGAACGGTATGAATATTAACGCCGGAGTAGGTTCTACGCATCCAGAAGTATTAGCTGAATTAGTAAAAGAAAAAGGTGCTGACATTGGTCTTGCTTTTGATGGTGACGGAGACCGTTTAATCGCAGTAGACGAAAAAGGAAACATCGTTGATGGCGATCAAATTATGTTTATTTGCGCGAAGTATATGAAAGAAACTGGTCAATTGAAACATAATACAGTTGTTTCAACAGTTATGAGTAACTTAGGTTTCTACAAAGCGCTTGAAGCAAACAATATTACAAGTGATAAAACAGCAGTTGGTGATCGCTACGTAATGGAAGAGATGAAACGTGGTGGATATAATCTGGGCGGAGAACAATCAGGTCATATTATCTTACTTGATTACATTACAACTGGTGATGGAATGTTAAGTGCACTTCAACTTGTAAATATCATGAAAATGACGAAAAAACCATTATCTGAGCTTGCAGGCGAGATGACAAAATTCCCACAATTACTAGTAAATGTTCGTGTAACAGATAAGAAACTAGCACTAGAAAATGAGAAAATTAAAGAAATTATTCGTGTTGTAGAGGAAGAAATGAACGGAGACGGTCGTATTCTTGTTCGTCCATCTGGAACAGAACCACTTATTCGTGTAATGGCAGAAGCACCGACACAAGAAATTTGTGATGGGTATGTACATCGTATTGTAGAAGTTGTGAAAGCTGAAGTTGGCGTTGAATAATTAGCCTATTTTATTTAAAAGGAGCACAAAAAGTGCTCCTTTTTCATATTTTTTATAGACAATGAAAAAAATTTCATTGACGATTTATATTGTTTGTTATACGATGGTCTTGTTCTTTTTCTCAAAGGAAATATTGTAAATTATAAAAGCGCCAGAACTACAAGTAGTGTAGTTGACGAGGTGGAGTTTATCGAGATTTCGGCGGATGACTCCCGGTTGTTCATCACAACCGCAATCTTTTACTTAAAACATTAAGGTGACTTAGTGGACAAAGGTGAAAGTGTGATGAGAGAAGAGGAACGGATGAATACTAGCTGTATAAGTATATACGGACTTTAACCCAATCGAGAGGAAGGTGAAAGCCGTTACAAGCTTACAGGGCTAGCAATATGTAATCCGTTTTTTAGTATAAATAAAAATGGTATCGGACTATGTCGTTACATGTTCGCAGAGCAGTGTAAGCATTTGTAACGGCGACTAAACATGTGTGGAATCGTAGGATTTATTGGAGAGCAAGATGCAAAGGAAATTTTATTAAAAGGTTTAGAAAAGCTAGAATATCGCGGATATGATTCAGCAGGTATTGCAGTACAAGCAGAGAACGGTGTTATTGTATACAAAGAAAAAGGCCGTATTGCAAAACTTCGCGAAGTCGTAGAAGAGAATGTAGCAGCAAGCGTGGGAATCGGTCACACACGCTGGGCTACACACGGTGTTCCAAGCAAATTAAACGCGCATCCGCATCAAAGTACATCAAAACGTTTTACACTAGTTCATAACGGTGTAATTGAAAACTATGAATTAGTGAAAAAAGAATATTTACAAGATGTAACGTTCGTAAGTGAAACAGATACAGAAATTATCGTGCAGCTTATGGAACAACAAGTAAGTACAGGACTAAGTGTAGAAGATGCGTTCCGAAAAACGTTATCTCTTTTACATGGTTCTTACGCAATCGGACTACTTGATGCTGAAAATCCAAACATGATTTATGTTGCTAAAAACAAAAGCCCGCTATTAGTAGGTGCTGGTGATAACTTTAATGTTATTGCAAGCGACGCTATGGCGATGTTACAAGTTACAGATCAATTTATCGAGTTAATGGATAAAGAAATGGTAATCGTAACAAAAGAAAGCATTACAATTAAAAACTTACAAGGTGAAACGATTGAACGTGCACCGTTTACAGCGGAATTAGACGCAAGTGATATTGAAAAAGGAACGTATCCTCATTTCATGCTAAAAGAAATCGACGAGCAACCACTTGTAATCCGTAATATTATTCAAAAGTACCAAGATGAAAATGGCGGAATTGAATTAGATCAAGATATCCGTAATGCAATTTTAGATAGCGATCGCATTTACATCATTGCATGTGGAACAAGTTATCATGCAGGTCTTGTTGGAAAGCAATTCATTGAGAAATTTGCGAAAGTACCAGTTGAAGTACATGTAGCAAGTGAATTCTCTTACAACATGCCATTATTAACAGAAAGACCATTCTTCATTTACATTTCACAAAGTGGTGAAACAGCTGATAGCCGTGCAGTACTTGTGCAAACAAATGAAATGGGTCATAAAGCATTAACAATTACAAACGTACCTGGTTCTACGCTTTCTCGTGAAGCTGATTATACACTTCCTTTATATGCAGGACCAGAAATCGCAGTTGCATCGACGAAAGCATACACAGCACAGCTTGCAGTACTTTCAATCTTAGCGGCTGACATTGCAAAAGCAAAAGGTGAAGTTCTTGATTTCGATTTAACACATGAATTAGGACTTGTAGCAAATGCAATGGTAGTACTTTGTGATCAAAAAGAAGAGATGGACGCATTAGCAAAACAATTTTTAGCAACAACGCGTAACTGCTTCTTCATCGGACGTAGCGTAGACTTCTTCGTAGGTTTAGAAGGTGCGTTAAAACTAAAAGAAATCTCTTACATCCAAGCAGAAGGATTTGCTGGAGGAGAATTAAAACACGGTACAATCGCCTTAATCGAAAACGGTACACCAGTTATCGCCCTTGCTACACAAGAGCACGTAAACCTTGGAATTCGTGGTAACGTGAAAGAAGTAGTAGCACGCGGAGCTAACCCATGTATCATTTCAATGAAAGGCTTAGAAATGGAAGGAGACAGCTTCGTATTACCAGCTGTACACGAAGCACTAGCACCGCTAGTAGCAGTTATTCCATTCCAACTTATCTCATACTACGCAGCACTTCACCGCGAGTGTGACGTTGATAAGCCACGTAACTTAGCTAAGTCTGTTACAGTTGAGTAGGAGATTGGTAGATTTGAAATAAATTTGTGAAGCTTCACCCCTTTGGATATTTTTATCTAAAGGGGTGTTTTTGTGTCCAAAAGAAAAAAAACATCTAAAATCGATAAATGGATTAAAGAGGGGCGAGGAACTAGCTGTGGGGATGGGGATGGACAGAATCCCCACTGATTAAAGTTTCACTTTATCGGATTTGGAACGGAACCACTTTTGTTTATCTGAATTTTCCGTTATTATTTTAAGTATCCGTGAACAATTTCCTTTATTGCGACAAAAAGAGACGAGAGATTTATGGACATTACAAGGGGGTATATTGATGAAAGTGAAAGAAAAAACATATTTAAGTATAGAAGAGATTATTTCATTACCAACCTTATCAAGTACAAACATAAGTGACGATGGCAAAAATGTAGCATTTGTTAAGAAGACAGCTAACTGGAAAGACAATACATATAGGAATCATATATGGATATATGAAAAAGATAAGGAGCAGAGTTACCCATTAACAACTGGGGATATAGACAGTATACACCCATTATGGTCCCCAGATTCTAGGGATATCGCATACCTTAGCCCAGTTGGTGAGAGGGATAATAAGAAAAATCAAATCTTTGTTAAGTCAATAGATGGTTATAGTGAGTTACAAATTACTGATGAGAAAGAAGGGGTCAGTACATTCAAATGGGAGCCTACTGGTAAAGGTTTTTATTATGTTGCACAGTCAAAAGAATGTGAGGAAATAAAGAAACGTAAAGAGTTATATGGGGACTTCCACCATGTAGGTAAGGAACATCAGAATAATTGTTTATATTACATTGAAATAGAAAAAGGGATACAAAATGATAAAGAGGAACGTGAGATTAGCGGTCTTTATCAATTAACGGAGGGTAAGGATTTTTATATACATAACTTTGATATTTCAAATGATGGGAAAAAGGTTGTATTTATGGCTACACCAAGCCTAAACGATCATATGAATGGTGATCTATACATATTAGATGTTGAAGCTGAGGAACTACAAAAGATGAATGTAGATAAGTTGTTGGGCGGGAGCGTTTGCTTTTCTCCTGAGGGCAGCAAAATATGTTACTCAGCAAGCATAAGGGAGAAGGAGTACTATAGAAACCATATACAAGAAAGTATATTAGAGATATATGATATGAATACTGGAGAGGTAATTCAGCCTCTAACAAACTTTGATAGTACGGTTATGCCATTACAGTGGACAGATAAGGGGATTTTAATTAGATGGCAGGATAAAACTAATTATCTCATTGGGTTGCTATGTGAAGATGGCACTGTGGAAATGTTAAGTGACAAAGTAGATGGCTTTATAATGGATGCTTCTATAACAAGGGATGGACATCATATATCCTATAGTAAGGCTATAACAAATGAAACCTTTGAAATCTATTTAGACGATAAAAAAATAACGGATGAAAATAGCTTTTTTAAAGGGAAGCTGAAAAGTAACAGGGAAATAATCTCATGGCAAAGTAGTGATGGTCTTGAAATAGAGGGTGTTTTATCAACCCCAGTAGATTTTGATGCCAACAAAAAATATCCTTTATTAGTAGTAATCCATGGTGGACCAGCTTGGGCATCTTTTCCGATATTCTCAGACTGTTTTAATGAGAAATATCCGATTGAGCAGTTTATCGAAAAAGGCTTTATAGTTTTAGAGCCAAACTATAGAGGAAGTTCTGGCTATGGTAATGAGTTCTTAAAAGCCAACTATAGAAAACAGGGAATTGCTGACTATGAGGATGTTATATCTGGAGTGGATGAACTAGTTGAGCAAGGGATTGTAGATAAAGATAGAGTAGGAGTTATGGGATGGAGTAACGGAGGATATATATCGGCCTTCTGTTCTACGTTTAGTAATAGATTTAAAGCTATTTCAGTTGGGGGCGGAATTACTAACTGGAGTACCCATTATGTAAATACAGATATCCCTTACTTTATTAGAATGCATTTAGGAAATACTCCATGGAATGATCCAGATATATATACAAAAACATCGCCAATGACATATATTAAATCAGCCTGTACGCCTACCTTAATCCAACATGGCGAAAAGGATGCAAGGATTCCAACTTCCAATGCATATGAGCTATATCAAGGGTTAAGGGATATGGAAGTTGATACAGAATTAATTATTTTTAAAGGAATGGCATATAGTTCTGACCAGCCAGGAATTAATGTGGCTATTATGAAGCAGAATTTGATGTGGTTTTCACACTATATTCTTGGAGAAAGTATGAAAGAATTTAGGGTTTTATAATGGCTTGTTTTAGTCTTTAAGCTTTTTAGGTGCTTGAAATAAAGTCGTACACATTTATTCGGTTATATATGATTGAGTTTCACATTTCGGATAAGGCAAACTGTGAAATGTTTTGGTGTAAATGAGAAAAGAGCCTGAATGTAGGCTCTTTCCTTATTTATATTTAAAAGATGAACTATTCTTATGCAGTTTTACTTAATTTATATGCTTCACGGTTATTTTTTTTGAAAAGTTTTGGGAAAACATAACCATCTAATCCAATACGTCCAGCATTATGTCCTGCAACTAAAATGAACATAGTTAAAATAAGCAGGTTTGGGTTTACACTAACAGTTCCGCTTAATAAAAATGAAAGGTTCATTATGATGCCGAAAAATGCAGCTGTTTTTGTTAATCCACCTAAAATCAAACCTAGCCCTACTAAAATTTCTCCCCATTGAACTAAAAAGCTAAATAGGTCTGCGTTTGGAAGAACAAAATGTTGAAGAAAATCTGCCCACCAACCTTGTACTGCAGGGTGGTCACCTGATGCTTGAGCGATAGCTCCTTTTAGAAAACCACTTGCATCAAAAGACTGTCCAAAAACTTTTCCTATTCCAGCAGCGAGCCATGCATATCCTATGTAAAGTCGTAAAAATAATAATATGAAAGTAGCGCGTTTATCAGTTCTTAAAAAATTGATAACCATTGAAATCCCTCCAATGTATTGTATTTACATGTTTATTATATATCCATTGTGAATAAATTCACAATGGAGGAAATGTGAACAAAAATAGGTTAGGAGTAATTGTTTTATTTTTTGTAACATTTCATCTATTTTGGTAGACTAATAATGGAGATATATCAAAAGGAGGCAAAGAGTAGATATGTGGATGCACTTGTAATGATTAGAAATTAGATAGATGAATTTTTCTCTCGTAAGTGAGGGTTTATTTAGCTATCTGTAAATCATTCAAGGACTGCATATTTAGCTTGTACATCCCTTTTGTAAGGATAGATGCCTATGTGGGGAAATTTATATCTCTTATATAAAATATGCGCCCTTTAACTTTGGAGGAGTATATGATGAATCAATTAAAAAATAAAGTAGCTGTTGTTACAGGTGTAAGTCGTCTAGACGGTATAGGAGCAGCTATTTGCACAGAGTTAGCAGAGGCTGGATACGATATATTTTTTACGTATTGGACAGAATACGATAAAGAGATGCCTTGGGGCGTTGATAAAAATGAACAAATACAATTAAAAGAAAAGTTGATACAAAACGGTGTCAAAGTATCGAGCATGGAGTTAGATCTAACTCAGAATGATGCATCAGATCAGCTTATAAATAAAGTTACTGAACAATTAGGGTACCCTGATATATTAATTAATAACGCAGCGTACTCTACAAATAATGATTTTTCTAATTTGACTGCAGAAGAGTTAGATAAGCACTATATGGTAAATATTCGTGCAACTACACTGTTAAGTAGTAAGTTTGCACGTGGATTTAAGAAGAAATCTGGTGGTAGAATCGTTAATATGACCTCGGGCCAGTTTAAAGGGCCTATGGCTGGAGAGTTAGCCTACGCAACAACGAAGGGAGCTATTGATGCTCTCACTAGTACGTTGTCAGCGGAAGTGGCCCATTTAGGGATAACAGTGAATGCAATTAATCCAGGTCCAACTAGTACAGGATGGATGACTGAGGAGATAAAGCAAGGATTAAGACCGATGTTTCCTTTCGGCAGAATTGGTGAGCCAAAGGATGCAGCAAGGCTTATTAAGTTTTTAGTGAGCGAAGAAGCCGAATGGATTACAGGGCAAGTTATTCATTCAGAAGGTGGATTTAAGAGATAATTTTATAATTAAAAAGAAGGTATCTCATTTCAGTGAGATACCTTCTTTTTAATCTTTCTTCAATCTTCGTGCTATACCATTCCCTAATGACTGTAATCCTTGAACGAGGATAATCAAAATAAAGACTGTTGCATACATTACTTCAGGTTCGTAGCGTAAATGCCCGAATCGATATGCTAAATCACCAAGGCCGCCAGCACCTACAAGTCCAGCCATTGCTGTTGCACCGATTAAGCCGATCGTTGCGATTGTTAATCCAAGTACGAGAGACGGGCGAGCTTCTTTAATCATAACGTGCCAAATGATTTTTAAAGTAGAGACTCCCATTGCTTGATATGCTTCAATGACACCACGGTCCACTTCTAATAAAGCAGTTTCCATTAAACGGGCAATGTAAGGGGCTGTGAAGACAACAAGTGGTACGATAACACCTTGTACGCCAATGGACGTTCCCATTAGAAACTTTGTAAAAGGTAAAATGAAGAATAATAGAATGATAAATGGAAGAGAACGAATGATATTAATAACTGTATTAAGAATAGGATAGATAATTTTATTTTCTCGCTGTCCACCAGGTCTCGTTAAAACAAGTGTGACGCCGAGTGGTAATGCAATAAGAATAGAGATAAGTAGTGAAATAGATGTCATTTGAAAGGTTTGGATTGTTGCTTCCCATATTACGTTACCCCACTCATCCAAAAAGGACTTGTTTCCCATAATCCGTTCTACCTCCTTCTACGATAATTCCTTGTTCTTGTAAAAATGATAAGGCACGGTGTACTTCACTTTTTTCACCTTGCATATGAACGACCAGTTTCCCATATGCCTCATGTTTTAACTGCGTAATATTGCCTGATAAAATATTAGGATATACGTGGAAACGTTTTGTAGCGACAGCTAACGCTGGTTCTCCTGAAGCGGTTCCTATAAATGAAAGTGTTACGATTTCCCCGGTGCTTTGTAGTTCTTTCTGTACCTCTTCTGGAATTTTAGCTGCAAACGCGCTATTTACAAATTTCTTCGTTGTTACATGTTGTGGATCTGTAAAAATGTCCTTCACTGTTCCACTTTCAACGACAGATCCATGTTCCATTACAGCAACTTGGTCACAAATACGCTGGATGACATTCATTTCGTGTGTAATTAGCAAAATCGTAATTCCGATTTCTTCGTTGATCTTTAATAATAAATCAAGAATAGAATCGGTCGTTTCCGGATCTAATGCGCTCGTTGCTTCATCACTTAATAAAACTTCTGGCTCATGAGATAGTGCGCGAGCGATTGCTACACGTTGTTTTTGACCACCAGATAATTCACTTGGATAGGCATCTTTTTTATTAAAGAGATCAACAATGCGTAAATACTTTTCTACCCTTTTTGCAATTTCATTTTTGGGAAGACCAGATAGGCGTAAGGGTAGTGCGATGTTTTCATAAACGGTAACGGTTTTAAGTAAATTGAATCCTTGAAAAATCATGCCGATTTTTTGTCTCGCTTTTGCGAGTTCTTTCGTCGATAAGGTTGTTAAATCTTGTTCGTTTATAATGATATTTCCTGTCGTTGGTTTTTCTAATAAATTTACACAACGAATTAATGTACTTTTACCAGCGCCGCTATATCCGATGATTCCAAATACTTCACCCTTTTTTACTTTAAGGGAAGTTGGTTTAAGGGCCTCAACATTCCCTTTTTTTGTGGAAAATACTTTGGAGATGTTTTTTAATTCAATCATTATAGTCAGCTCCTACCAAGACGGTAAAACAGAACCATCGAATTTTTTCTCAATGAAATCTTTTACTTCTTTAGATTGATAAGCTTTCTTTAATTTATTTACAACAGCATCATCTTTATTTTCAGTACGAACAACGACCCAGTTCACATATGGTGAATCTTTTCCCTCGCGGAAAATAGAATCTTTTGCTGGACTTAATTTTGCACCTAATGCAAAGTTTGTATTAATTGCAGCTGCCTTCACTTCACCTAGCTGCGTTGGTAATTGAGATGCCTCTAATTCAACAATCTTTAAATTTTTCGGATTTTCAATTACATCTTTTGCAGTCGCTTTTTCTGTAGCTTTTGGATCCACTTTTAAAACCCCTGCTTTTTCAAATAGCTTTAAAGCACGAAGCTCATTTGTTGGATCGTTTGGGACAGCAATTGCGTCGCCCTCTTTTAATTCTTTTACATCTTTTAAGTTTTTAGAGTATATGCCCATAGGGAATGTTACTGTGGAAAATACTTCAGTTAATTGCATATTACGTTCAGCTTTAAATACGTCTAAATAAGATTTAGTTTGATAGCTGTTTACATCGAGACTTTTTTCATCTAAAGATACGTTTGGCGCTACATAATCATTAAATACCTTTACATCAATTTGGAGGCCATCTTTTGCTGCAACTTCTTTCACCTTTTCAAAAATTTGTTCATGCGGTCCGCCTGTTACACCGACAGTAATCTTTTTCTCATCTAATGCTTTTCCCTCTTTATCAGAATTAGCACCACATGCACCTAACAATAATACAGCTCCGCTTACAATACTTAATAATACCTTTTTCATATATAATTCCCCCTTAATATACGTTCCAAAATAAAAAGCACCTCTCAAAAATAAGAGAGGTGCCGAATAGACGAAATAGGTTCCTCTCTTATCTTCCAAAACGAAAATCGTTCTGCAGGAATTAGCACCTTAGCTTATATGTTCTAAGCTCGGTTGCCGGGCATCATCGGGCCAGTCCCTCCGCCACTCTTGATAAGAGTATGTGTATGTAGTTTTTAAATATGGTACTAATAGTAAATCTTACAAAAAGAATTGTCAATGTTATTTTCTGAATATATTTTATTTTAAGGTAATAGAAACATTCCCTTTTTTATGTCCGGTCTCTACGTACGTATGAGCCTCTGAAATTTCTTCTAGCGGGTAAGTTTTATCAATAACTGGTTTGAATTTTTCTTCTTCCGTTAGCATTTTTAGTAGAAGCATATCTTCTTTGCTTACTTTTGCCATCGTTCCGTTGACTGACACGTATTTACCGTTAGCTGTTAATGCGCTCTTGTAATGGGGTTTTTTAATTTTTCCAACTGCATCGAATATAATATCGTAGCGTTCATCGCGCTTTGTAAAATCTTCTTTCGTATAATCAATTACGTTATCTGCACCTAAAGATTTCACTAGTTCAAAATTTGAATTGCTACAAACAGCTGTAACAGTCGCACCGAAATATTTAGCAAGTTGCACAGCAGCGGTACCTACTGATCCGGAAGCGCCATATATAAGTACTTGTTCTCCCTTTTTTATGTGCCCTTTTCTCAGAAAATGTAATGCTGAAGTTCCGCCGAAAGGAATAACTGCCGCTTCTTCATACGTCACATTGGTAGGTTTTAATGCTATCAATCCACTTTCATATACGCATGTGTATTCAGCATAACCACCAACGTTAAGTCCTGTTAATGCAAAGATGTAATCTCCTTTTTTGAATTGAGTTACATCCGTTCCTACTTCCTCAATTTCACCAGATAACTCTACACCGAGTATAGGCTTTCTTGGTTTTCTAAAACCTAATACAATTCGCATAGGAATCCAAAATAAAAGAGGACTAGTGAAGCTTCGCATTCTACAATCTCCAGTAGTTACACTTGTTGCGTGAATCTTAACTAATACTTCATTCTTTTTAGGAGTAGGTTTCTCTACATCTTGAAGTTTGAGAACATTAGGCGGCCCATACTTTGTGCAAATGATTGCTTTCATAATGACCTCCTGAATTTAGTTGTTTTTATTTACATCATATTTAAGTATTTCTTTAAACATGTTGTTATTCGAGAAATAAAGTGAAATAGAAATATTGAAATTTATATAGATTTAAAAGGAAAATAGATGATATCCTTTTGAAAAGGAGGAGAAATTATGAAAAAACATATTTTAACTTCTAGTTTGATCCTTGCAGTTATTTTAGTTGCAGGGTGTAGTAATGAGAAAACAACAAAAACTGATGAACCGAAAAAAGAATCGGTGCAAAAAGAAAAAGAATTAGCAGCGAAGGATGTTTTCAAGAAAACGAATGATGCTTTTAAAAATGAAGAAAATGTAACGATGACATATGATGTAGAGATAAAAGCTGAAGGAACAGAGATGAATATACTAAAGGCTAAAATGCAATTAGAGCCAAAGAAAAAGAATTCTCGTTCTGAAATGAATGTTTCTGGTACAGATGTTGTAGTGTATGCGGTGGATGGTAAAGTCGCTGGTCAGGTGAAAAATCCTAATACCGGAGAAGTTATATCTGTACCGGAGGAGCAATTAAATGCTAGCGGAATGAAAGCAACTCAAGATATTGTAGATAATTTAGAAGTGCCAGCAGTAGTTTTAGATAAAATGAAGATGGAGAAAAGCGGAGACAAGTATAAACTGAAGTTCATATTAAAAGGGCAAGAAACAGAGAGTATGTTAGCTAGCATGGATGAAACGCAGAAGAAAATGCTACAAGCACAAAACGCAAAGATAGAAGAAGTGGATGCAGAATATATCATTACAAAAGATTTTAAATATGAATCAGCGAAGATAGATATGATTATGAGTAGTAATGGTAAGGATAAGGCACACATTATTACGAATGCAAAATATACATCGTACGAAAAGTTTGAGCCAATACAGCTGCCAGCAGCAAAGTAACAGTTTTGATGAGGGAGGGACCTAAAATAAAGGGTCTTTCTCTTTTTTGTTAATACCTTCTTCGTAGGAAAGTAGGTACAATATGAAGAGGAAGAACGTTAGAAGGGGAGAGTGCCATTTGAAAAAAAGAAAGATAGCAGTTGTTATTGTAGCGTATACAGTGTTGCTCGCGACATCTATATATACATACAAAGAGCAACTGGATCATCCTATTATGAGTGATGTAGGAAAGTTGCTTCCAACGAAAATTAAACGTGTTGAAAATGCTGAGGATGAAAGTTCATTAAAAAAGTTAGTGCAAGATGCAAAAGTATCTGGAGAGAAGATTTCTATTGCAGGTATGCAACATAGCCAAGGCGGGCAGACATATTATCCTAACGGTACGATGCTTGATATGAAAGGATATAATGAAATATTAGAATTCGATCCGGAGAAGAAGAGGATTAGGGTGCAAAGTGGTGTCACATGGAATGACATTCAAAAGAAAATCAATCCATATGGTCTTGCAGTTCAAGTGATGCAATCTCAAAATATTTTTACTGTTGGTGGTTCATTAAGTGTAAATGTACATGGGCGTGATATTCGTCATGAAGCATTGATTGATACAGTAGAGTCGTTCAGATTGTTAATGGCAGATGGTACAGTACGTGATGTAAGTAGAGAAGAAAATGCTGACTTGTTTCCGTATGTAATTGGGGGATATGGATTGTTTGGTGTGATTTTAGATGTGACGCTACAGTTAACAAACGATGAATTGTATGAAACGCACACGAAGGTACTAGATTATAAAGAATACTCTTCATACTTTAAGAATAAAGTGCGAAGGGACGAGAATATACGTATGCATTTAGCACGTATTTCTGTTGCTCCAAATTCATTTTTAAAAGAAATGTATGTGACAGATTATGTACTAGCAGAAGATCAGCAGAAGCTGAAAGAGTACAGCAAATTAAAAGAAGAAAATATTATAGCTGCGCCGAAATTCTTACTTGGGTTATCACGTTATAGTGACTGGGGAAAGGGTGCGTTTTGGGATATACAAAGAAGTTATTTTGAACGTACAGATGGTAAGTACGAAACTCGAAATAACGTAATGAGATCTGATAGTGCTTTTATGGAATACGATAATCCAAACTTGACCGAAGTTTTACAAGAGTACTTTGTACCGATAGATGGTTTTGCGGAGTATATAGATGATTTGCGAAGCGATTTAAATGAAGAGGAATTAAACCTTCTTAACATTACAATCCGCTATGTAGAAAAGAATGAGAATGCGGTGCTATCTTATGCGAAAGATGATATGTTTGCGCTTGTGCTTCTAATTAATCAAGGGCGTTCTGAAGATGAAATAAAGAAAACAAAAGTGGTCATTCAAAAGATGATTGATGTTACGTTAAAGCATAATGGAAGTTATTATTTACCGTATTATTCTTATCCGGAAAAGGAGCAACTAAAGAAAGCGTATCCTCGTATAGAAGAATTCCTTCAGAAGAAGAAGGAAGTAGACCCAGAGGAAAGGTTTGTGAATTTATTTTATAAGGAGTATAGCAAATGACATATAGAAGATTTGTAGCCTCACAAAGCATTATTATGATGGCGGGTAGTATGGTATTTCCTTTTTATATACTATTGCTTCGAAATGTAGGAAATAGTTTCTCGCAATTTGGCTGGGCGTACGGCTTATTTGCCTTAACTTCAGCTCTAGTATATCCGTTAGTTGGAAGAATCTCTGATAGGGTAGGTGATAGAAAGTTATTAATTATATACGCATGGTCCATGGCTATATTAATGCTTTTTTTCCCTATTGCAACAGAAGTTTGGCATGTATACATTCTCCAAATTTTAATGGGTATTTTAGGTGCTGTGCAGCGCAATACGGAGAAGACGTCGTTAGCACGAAAGGTAGCGCATAAGGAAGCTGGTTACGAAATTGGAAAATACCATGTATGGACATCAATTGGGGGCGGAGTAGCTATAATTGTAACTGGTTACCTAGTGGATTTCTTTACGATAGGGACTATTTTTTACATTGCTTCAGTTTTATATGTAGTGAGTGGAATTGTATTAAGTAGCAAAAAAATATAATCATACCCATTTTTACCTGATTACCCTTTATTTGTTATACTTATGGAGAAGACAAAAGAAAAGGGGACATTGCCTTTGATGAAATTTATAGTTTTAGCTATTCTCACTTTGTTTTTGATTCCATGGACTAGAAGCGGTAATAAAATTCGCGCGGTGGATAAAGGAGGAAATGAGAAAGTTGTAAAGGGTAAGAAAACATCTATTTTAGTTATTCCTGTTTTATTTTGGATAGGTATTGCAATCTATGAATATTTCTGGCTAATTGATGATCGAGCAGATTCTATTCTTACTCATTATTCTGTTGCAGTAGCGATTTTAATTGGTCTTGTTTTATTCTCACAAGAGCAGGTAGGGAAATTAGAAGGTACGTTAAAAGGACTTCTAATGTTTGTTTTACTCGCAAGTTACGGCTATTTTGGTTATTTGCACGATATAGTAATCTCGCAAAAGAAATATGATTCGGTCGTGAAGGTAGAGAAAGATATTTCAGAGCCATTTACTGAAAATGACCAACCGTTTACAGTTCCGCCTAAAACAGCGGAAAATAAAATGAAAAAGGTATTTGGTGATATTCCGAAAGTAGCTTATTTTGAACTAGGGGAATTAACGCCACAAATGGTAAATGGTGAAGCCTTGTATGTAGCACCGATAGAAGTTTCGGGATTTTTTAAAGCACGTAAAGCGGAAACAATTCCAGGTTACGTAACAATGTCAGGTACAAATCCTGATGCGGAAGCGAAATTACATCTTGGATATAAAATGAAGTATGTACCAAGCATGTTTTTCGGTAATAAATTAGAACGTGTCGTTCGAAAAGCAGAGCCAGATTTAGTTTTTAAAGGGAAACCCAAATTTGAAGTTGATGATAAAGGAAAACCGTATTATACAATGACATACGGTGAGTTTATTTCAGGAAGATCAGGGTTTGAAGTAGAAGGCGTTGTCGTTGTTGATGCACAAACAGGTGATGTGAAACGATATGATAAAGGGAATGCACCTAAATTCATTGATGGTGTATTAAATCATGAAACAGCATCTACGTTAAATACGTACTTCGGAAAATATATTCACGGATTTTGGAATACGAAATTCTCACAAACTGACATGAAGATGCCGACTGAGTGGGGGACGAAGGAGGGCGTTACGCCAATCTTCGGGAAGGATGGTAAATTGTATTACTTTACAGACTTTACCTCTCCGAAAGAAGGAGTAGATTCTGCTCTCGGTTACTCATTAGTTGATGCACGTACAGGAAAGTTGTATTACTATAACGGAAAAGAAGTGAAGGGAATTATGGACGGTTCGGCTGCTACAGAAGTAGTGGATAATTCCTTTAAGAGAGAGAAATGGCATGGAACAATGCCGGTTATTTATAACGTATATGGTAAACCTTCTTGGATTGTACCGGTTATTGATGACGGCGGATTAGTACGTGCTCATACTGTCATATATGCTTCTAATGCAAAAGTGTTTGCAACAGGTTCAACGCAAAAAGAAGCACTTGAGAATTATAAAAATGCGCTGAGCGGAAGTGGTGATTCATTTAGACCGACTTCAAATGGGAAAGAAGCGCAAAAAGAAGGTACTGTACAACGTGTGTATAAAGAAAAATCAGGTGAAAATACGATTGTGTACGTACTATTAGAAAACGAGCAAAAAGTATTCATGGTACCGGCGAAGAAATTCCCATATGCAATGTTTACAGAAGTAGGAGATCCAATTCAAATCACATATTTAGACACAGGGGAAATGATGGCATCTGTATCTAAATTTACAAATAGTAATTTGAAAAAGTAAAGCGATAGAGATTCTATCGCTTTTTTTTACATTATTAAACAGGAAAATACGGTATACTTGACGTATATTTATGTTGTAACTATAATTGTTACGATTGAGTATTTATATGAAAGGGTGAATGGAAAAAGTGAATGGAGTTAATCACGAAGTATATAAACCTGTAAAGACAAACAGGTTATGGATGATTCTTGTATTAGGGACACTTACGGCAATTGGGCCATTATCTATTGATATGTATTTGCCTTCTTTACCAAAGTTAACGGATGATTTACAAACGGGTGCATCCCTCGCACAGCTTACATTAACTGCTTGTCTGCTTGGGCTTTCAGTAGGGCAGTTATTTATTGGTTCAATCAGTGACATTTACGGAAGGCGCAAACCTCTTATTATCGCTCTTATTATTTATGTTGCTTCTTCTTTACTTTGTGCTGTTGCACCATCTATTTGGAGTTTAGTGCTTTTACGTTTCTTACAAGGTGCTTCAGGATCTGCTGGTATTGTTATATCACGTGCAATGGTACGCGATATGTATTCAGGTTCTGAAATGACGAAGTTTTTCTCATTACTTATGTTAGTAAACGGGGCAGCACCTATTTTGGCACCGATTATTGGAGGACAATTATTACAGTTCACATCATGGCGCGGCGTCTTTATCGTGCTTGGAGCAATTAGTGTATTCATGCTAATATCAGCTACTTTCGTATTACGTGAAACATTACCTCCTGAAGAAAGAGAGACAGGTGGATTATCAGGAACGCTGGCAACATACGGAAAGCTTTTGAAAGATCGTTTATTTATGGGATATGCATTGTCGCAAGGGTTAGTAACAGCTGCAATGTTTGCTTATATTTCTGGTTCACCGTTCGTGTTGCAAAATATATACGGGGCATCACCACAACAGTTTAGTTTGTTCTTTGCAATTAACGGTATTGGTATTATTATTGCTAGCCAAGTTACTGGCCGCTTAGCGGGGAAAGTTAATGAGAAAACTTTATTTGTTGCTGGTATTATTATTGCGGCTGTTGGCGGTCTATCATTACTACTTACAATCGCACTTGGAATAGGGCTAATCGGTGTTTTATGCTCGCTATTTCTTGTTGTATCAAGTGTTGGGGTTGTATCAACAACCGGCTTCTCGTTAGCGATGAGAAATCAAAAACAAGCAGCAGGAACAGCATCAGCTTTACTAGGTTTATTACAGTTCATTTCAGGAGCACTTGTTGCACCGCTAGTAGGTATTGGTGGAAGTAATACAGCATTACCGATGGGGGTTGTTATAGCTCTTTGTGAAATTGGTGCTGTATTATGTTATCTATTTATGGCTAGAAGAAGTGAGAAGCAGTTTGAACTGCAACAAAATAAAAAGTTAGAAGCTTAATACAAAAGAGCTGATTCAAACATTTCTTTGAATCAGCTCTTTTTTTCATTTCTTTGAAATAACTCATACATATTATTCATGATCGCATCATATAAGAAAGCAAGTTTATCCCATACCCAGCGGTTACTGTCGACCTCTTTCTCCCCGCAATCAATAATATCAGTATGATCTGTAATTCTATATGCCCTCTCAACGATAATAGGAGCAATCTTCGGTATGCGTGGAATTTCTTTTAAGACATCTGCAAAATTTCCAATGTAGACATGACCGATAATCTCGATTGTTAAAGATTTATCGGATATATTTAGCACAGTATGAAATTGATTTATATGTTGTTTCTTTAAATATTGGGCCAGCTTAAATGGAGCATGCTTCTTCTTTAATACGCGGCGAAGGCTCTCTGTATTTTCAATATGAAGTGACTTTTCGCGAATAAGGACGCGAATATCTTCGCCCATAAAGGGTATTGTATTGTACATTGATGATTCTCCTTACAAACTGAACTACGCTTACTTTATGCATATGTAAGTCTAGCATGGTTTGTTCTCTATGTGTGCTTACAGTTTTGTAAGGTGATGTAGTAAAGTGATGCAAAAGTTATTTGCATAAAGTGACGATACTGTGACAAAAATGTTGGTATGTATATTAAGATATCGTCTTAAGTGTAAAAAGTGGGGCGTTCTCGGTATAATAACAAGTGGAGATAAAAGAAACTATAATTAGTAGTAGCTGTAGATAAAAGGAGAATTCGAGATGAAGAAGGTTTTGGGTATTGCTGTAATGGGAAGTATGATCCTTCTAGCAGGATGTAATGGAAATAAAGATACGAAAGAACCGAAAGAAAAGGTAGAGCAATCGACTGAGCAAACAGAAGAAATGAAAGAATACAGCGCAGTACATGAAAAATATGATGCGAAAATAAATAAAGAAATTAATAAGGCGTTACAGCTATTTGAAGTGGCAAAAGAAAAGGGCGGTAAGGAAATAACGAATGCTACATATAAAGAAGATGTGCAAAAGGTAACAACGAGCATGTTAGAAGATATTGATAATATACGTAAAGAAATTCGTGTTCCAAAGTCGAAAGAGCAAGAACATGAGGTATATGTTGGTTTCTTGAATGAATCGGAACAAGCGATGAAAAAATTACAGAAGTTAGCTAAAGAAGAAGATTCATCATTAATTCGTGATATAGAAGTTAATTTTGCAACAGCATCGACATACTATAAACGTTTTCAAACAGAAGCGAAAAAATAACCTTGCGTGTGCAAGGTTATTTTTTCTTTTTACCATCTCCGTCTTCATCCTCGGATACTAATATCTTCTGTTCTTCGTGAAATTCTGAAATTGTTTGTCCAGTAATATTATCGAATGGAGTGTAAAAAGAAGGGATGCTTTTCTTTTTAATGAAGAGTTTATCCCGCATTAACGGGCAGTAAGACCCCCACCTCAAAGTTCAGTGAAAGCAAAGAAGTTAGGTAGGGGATCAACTGCCCGTAAAAGCCCGATTGGTTCAACTAATAATCAGTGGGGGATGAACAAAACCCCCACTGATTAAAGTTTCACTTTATAGAAGCCGATGATGACAAGTACAAGTATTACGATTGTTAATGGTAATCCTATAGTAGCAAGAAGTAAGGGATCCATCTTATAACGCCTTTAATACAATTTCTTTTTATTATAAGCGAAAGATTGTAATTTCAATAACTGATATAATAGAAAACTGATTTTTCTAAATATATCCAATTTGATTGACTTTTCATTTTTTCAGAATTATAATTCAAAATATACAATTTGAACCAAATAATAATATAGCAATTTACTTATCCAGAGAGGTAGAGGGACTGGCCCTATGACACCTCAGCAGCGGGTTCTGTAACAGGAACACCGTGCTAATTCCAGCAAGCAAGTCTTGAAAGATAAGTGATGGGCCTTCGTTTATTAAGCCTTGATCTTATTTTTTAAGATCAAGGCTTTTTGTGTTTTAAGAAGTAGAGAAGGAGTAATGGCAACAAATATGTCAATAAAACAAAGTAAATTCATTTGTTTAGGTGGTTATTGAAGTGTATGTTATTAAAAAACTATCAGTTATGGTGTTTACACTATGGATTATTACAACAGTAACATTTTTGATTATGCACATTATTCCGGGGGACCCATTTTCATCGGATGCAAAGATCTTTCCGGCGGAAGTTGTGCAAAATATGAGAGCGAAGTATCACCTTGATGAACCATTATGGAATCAATATGTTGCTTATTTAGACGGTGTAGTTCATTTTGATTTTGGTGAATCCGTTCAATCGACGGGGCAAGGCGTATCAGAAATTATAACGACAGGATTTGGTCCATCAGCGATTATTGGTTTACAAGCACTTGTTATTTCATTATTAGTCGGAATTGCAGCAGGTACATTTGCAGCTCTATATCATGGGAAAGTAATTGATTATAGTGTGAGCTTACTTGCGATTCTCGGTATTTCTATTCCAAGTTTTATTTTAGCACCATTGTTTATACAAGTATTTGCTATTCAATTTGAACTCTTACCGGTTGCATCTTGGGGCACATTCGAACATACGGTATTGCCATCCTTTGCATTAGCATTAGGGCCAATCGCGGTTATTACAAGATTTGTTCGCTCTAATATGATTGAAGTTTTGCAGAGTGATTATATTAAATTAGCAAGAGCGAAAGGTATACCAATTAAGAAGATTATTATAAGGCATGCCCTTCGAAATGCGATTGTTCCAGTACTAACGTTTGTTGGGCCGTTAATGGCTGGGCTTTTAACAGGGACGTTCATTATTGAAAAGATTTTTGCAATTCCTGGTCTCGGAAAATATTTTGTAGATAGTATTTTTAACCGGGATTATCCAGTCATTATGGGAACAACAATCTTCTATAGTTCATTATTAATTTCTTGTATTTTTATTACAGATATTATTCACCGTATTGTTGATCCGCGTATTCGTTCTATTACATAAGGAGGGAGGATATTTAAATGGGAGCTTATGAAATTAATAAACAGCTATTAACGAATGAAGAGAAAAAAGAATTAACAATAAATAAAGAGCAGCAAACGATTAGCCGAAAAAAAGAAGTGTTTCGTAAGTTTGTATCAAATCCAATCGCAGTTCTAGGAACGGTGACATTATTACTCATTATTATTTTCTCTCTTATCGGTGAAAGTTTAACTCCTTTTACTGCGAGTGAACAAGTAAAAGAGGCGACAAATTTACCTCCTAGTAGTGAGCATTGGTTTGGAACAGATGATTTAGGTCGGGATATTTGGGCACGTACTTGGGCTGGAGGGAAAATTTCATTAGTAGTTGGATTAGTAGCGGCCGTTCTTGATATAGGACTTGGTGTACTAATTGGGGGCTTTAGTGGATATGTGAGAGGGCGTAATCGCCTTGGAACGTTAATTGATGAGTGGATTGTACGAGGGATTGAAGTACTATACGGTATTCCATATTTATTAATTGTTATTTTACTACTAATCATTATGAAACCAGGGCTTTTTACAATCATTATTGCTCTTGCATTAACAGGGTGGATTGGTATGGCACGTCTCGTTAGGGCGCAAGTCTTATCTTTAAAGCAAAGAGAATTTGTTATTGCGGCAGAACGATTAGGTACATCGCATATGAAGATTATATACGGACATATCATTCCGAATTTAACAGGTATTATTATCGTAAATTTATCATTTACAATTCCAGCAGCTATTTTCTCAGAATCATTTTTAAGCTTTATCGGACTAGGGGTACAATCACCAGCAGCGAGCTGGGGGACGATGACAAATGATGCGCTCGGGACATTATTAAGCGGGGAATGGTGGCAACTTTTCTTCCCATCGCTGATGATTGCGCTCATCATGTTCGCATTTAATGCAATTGGTGACGGTTTGCAAGATGCAATTGATCCAAAAATCGTAAAACGGAATCGAAAGGAGAAAAAACATGGGACAGCTCTTATCTTTAGAAAACGTAACATTGGCCGTTGAAAAAGAGAATAGTAAGCAAGCAATTGTGAAGCATGTTTCCTTTTCTATTAACGAAGGTGAAATCGTTGCACTTGTCGGAGAAAGTGGTTCAGGGAAAAGTGTTACAGCACAATCGATTGTCGGACTAAATCAAGAATCTATTCACATCGATGATGGAAGTATTTCTTTCCAATCTCAAGGATTAACGAATTTACAAGAATCAGAATGGAATCAAATTCGAGGGAAAGACATTTCGTTTATCTTTCAAGATCCTCTGTCCGCTTTAAATCCGACGATGAAAGTAGGAAGGCAAATTACAGAGGTGATTTTGCAACATGAGAAAAAGTCGAAAAGAGAAGCAAAAGAAATTGCAATTAACTTACTAAATGATTTAGGGATACATGAAGCAGAGAAACGCTTTGAACAATACCCGTATCAGTTAAGCGGAGGTATGAGGCAGCGTATTTGTTTAGCAATTGCATTTGCTTGTCACCCGAAGCTCGTTATTGCAGATGAACCTACAACAGCATTAGATGTAACGATTCAAAAGCAAATTATGGAGTTGTTAAAAGAAAGAAAGGAAAAACAAAATACGAGTATTTTATTAATTACACATGATTTGGCACTTGTACGTGAAGTAGCTGACCGAGTAGTAGTTATGTACGGGGGACGTGTTGTTGAAAAAGGAACGATTCAAGAAGTAATTGGCTCACCTAAGCACCCTTACACCAAAAGTTTATTGCAAGCAATTCCGAATATGGATGATTCAGAAAAGGTACTTAGAGCAATTGAGGGAACAACACCTTCAATTGAAACGTTAAATAGTTTTGGATGCCCGTTTGTGAATCGTTGTCCTGTAGCGATAAAAGAATGTATTCATCGCTTCCCAGAGAGAACAACATATTCTGAGGAGCATAGTTCACATTGCTGGCAGCATATTCTGGAGCATAATAAAGCGAAATCAAAAGAGAGGGTGAATGCCTCATGACGACAGATTTAATTACTGTAAAGCAAGTAACGAAAACGTATGGAAGTAAAAATAAAGAAATCGCAGCGTTAAAAGGTATATCACTTTCTATACCAAAAGGAACAACGCTTGGCATTATTGGAGAAAGTGGTTCTGGAAAGACAACACTTGGTAAGCTCATAGCTGGGATCGAGCGTCCAACGTCTGGTGAAATTGATTATAACGGTCAAGTTGTTCACAAGCTGAAGTCAGCTCATAAGCGGGATTTCTTGCAGAAAGTACAGTTCATTTTTCAAGATTCGACAGCTGCATTAAATCCGCGCTGGAAAGTACGCGATATTGTAACAGAAGGCTATATTTCATTCGGTTTAGGCGATAAAGGATTGAAAGATAAAGTTGCAGGTGATGCACTAGAGCGTGTTGGATTAGATAGACGATATATTGATCGCTATCCACACGAATTTAGCGGAGGACAACGTCAACGTATTGCTATTGCAAGAGCGTTATTATGTGAGCCAGAAGTTTTAATCCTTGATGAACCAATTTCAGCATTAGATGTTTCACTGCAAATCCAAATTGTACATCTACTGCAAAAGATTCAAAAGGAACAAGGCTATACATATTTATTTATCGCACATGATTTACCGATGGTTCACTATTTATGTGAAAAAGTGGCTGTCTTATACAAAGGAGAACTTGTTGAATTTGGATATACGGACGAAGTATTCCGTAATCCACAACATTCTTATACAAAAACATTATTAGCATCAACACCAAAAATTTCAGGTTAAAGGAGAATGTAGGATGAAGAAGTTTTTACTGTTTGTCATTATGACTGTTTTAGCGATCACTTCTGTTGCTTGTGGCAAGAAAGATACTTCAAAAGCAAGTGCTAGTAAAGGAGACCGTTTTGTGACGAATCTTGGTAGTGATCCTTATACGCTAGATTCAGCAATTTCAACGGATAATAACTCTAATTATGTAATTGAGCACTTATTTGCAACTTTGTATAGACAGACAACTGATGGGAAATTTGAAAAGGATTTAGTAGAGAAAGAGGAAGCTGGGGCAGATGGAAAAGAGTACACATTCTATTTGAAAAAAGGATTGAAATGGTCTGATGGTTCCCCGTTAACAGCAAAAGATTTTGAATTCGCTTGGAAGAGAATATTAAATCCTAAAACGGGTTCTATGAATGCAACAGAACTATATTTCATTAAAGGTGGAGAAGCATTTAATACAGGGAAAGGTGCAGAAGATGCAGTAGGAATTCAAGCGGTAGATGATGTAACTCTAAAGCTACAATTTGAACATCCAGTAACATCTATTAAACGAACATTATCTCAGTCGTTATATATTCCACTTAATAAAAAATCTATTGATGAAAAAGGTAAACTAAAAGTAGATCCAAAAGAATTAATTACAAATGGTCCTTTCACATTGAAAGAATGGAAGCATAATCAAGCGATTATTCTAGAAAAAAATAAAGAGTTTCATGATAAAAAAGTAGCATCAAAAGAAATTGAATTCCGTATTATTCCTGAAGGTAAAACAGCGTATCAATTATACAAATCTGGAGAACTAGATTTACTATCTCACATACCAACAGATTTAATTGAAAAGGAACAAAACAATAAAGAGTTTAAAAAAATGCAAGACTACTCAACTCATATTTACTCATTTAATTCAGAAAAGCCACCATTTACAAATGCGAAAATTCGTAAAGCTTTTGCATTGGCTGTAGATCGTAAGTTTATCGTAGAGAAAGTATTAAAGAATAATGCAAAAGAAGCATATGGATTTGTACCAGAAGGAGCAAAAACAGAAAGTGGTCGTGACTTCCGTAAAGAGAAAGGTGACTATTTTAAATATGATCCTGCGGTGGCTAAGACGTTATTAGAAGAAGGAATGAAAGAAGAAGGATGGACTACTCTTCCAGAAGTGACAGTGAAATATTCAGATAAGAAGAAAATAGCTGAAACACTTCAAGAAATGTTTAAGAAAAATCTTGGTGTAGATGTAAAAATAGAAGGTAAAGAGTGGAAAAGTTATATTGATATGTATAAACAAAGTGACTTCCAAATCGCATATATGGGCTGGGGAGGATCTACATTAGATCCAGCTGCTCAATTAGAAATTTATGCAGGGGATGGACCAAATAACTATGCAAAATGGTTTAATAAAGACTTCGATAATTTAATTAATCAAGCAAAATTAGAACAAGACGAAAATAAACGCTTTGACTTATTACATCAAGCAGAAGATATTATGTTTACAGAATACCCTTTAATCCCACTTGTATTCCCAACAGATTCTTATTTACAAAAATCATCTGTATCTGGATTAGAATACTACGTAGGATCTCAACCGAGCTTACGATATGCTAAAAAATAAAATAAAGAAGTAGGCAATCGCCTACTTCTTTATTTTATTTCTCTTTTATATTCTTTTTTCGTTCCATCAGAGAATACAACTTCTAAAGCGAATTTTTGGTAGTCTTTATCAAGTTTGAACACGTTTACTACTTGATCAATTACTTCTTGGTCAGGAGTATCTTTATCAAATTTTAATTCTTGTAGAAGTGGGCTTAATTTTGTAATAGCCTCGTCGCCTGTTAATTTTACATCTGCTTTATGGTCTTCAACTTTTGCTTCCATTTTTTTATCGGCTGCTACATTTTTATAATCAGCTTCGTAGTCTTTCTTTGTATCCTGATAGTCCGCTTTTAAATCGAATTCATTGAAGTTTAGCTTTAAATCAGCAGGAGCTTCTTTTTTTGCCTCTTCTGTAGTCTTTTTATTAGAGGTTGTATCTTCTTTTGCAGGAGCTTTACATCCTGTTAATGCAGGTACTAGCATAAGAGCTAATAAAATTGATAGTAAAATTCTCATTATAAATTCCTCCTTATGTAAATTTGTTCTATACAAGTTTTTCCCAAAATCATGTAATTATGTATGTGTTGAAAATAAATTATTTACTTATAGTTTCAAGGGTTAATCCGCAATTTGAAGAAGTAGAAAAATAAAAAAGTAAGGAGGAAAAGTATGCTCAAATATGTAAAACTAATGAGTATAAGTCTAGTAGTATCTTCATGTATTAGGGGAATCAACTATTTAATTAGTTACCTTTGGTCAGGGCATATACTTTCTTTGAAATGGAAAACATATCTAATGTTTATATTTATTATGAGCTTTACTTCAATGCAAAAGAAGTACAAGAAGATTATTGACAATTATTAAAAAAGTTATATAATCTAAATGTAAGTGATCACTTGCATTGGAGAGAGAGGGTTTTATGGCGCGCTCAAAGACTGCAGAAAAAATCATTCAAGCGGCAATTGAATTAGTGAAAGAAAAAGGGTATACCGCAGCGACAACGAAAGAAATTGCAATGCGTGCAGGTGTTAATGAGGTAACGATATTCCGCAATTTTAAAAGTAAGAAGGGTGTTATTGAAGCGGCGGTTGCTGAATTTTCATATATACCGCATTTAAAACAATTTTTGCAAACAGAAATTGTGTGGGAATTAGAAACTGATTTAAAGAACTTAGCAAGGCATTATCATAAATTTTTAAATAGCATAAAAGATATTATTTCTATTGGTATACGTGAGGCGAGAGAATTTCCGGAATTAGATGAGGAAATCTCTAAAATTCCAAAAGGATTAAAAGAGGAATTAATAATTTATTTTGCCAAGATGCAGGAACAGGGCAAGATTATTCATACAAATATTGAAGCGCAAGTAATGAATTTTATATGGATTAATTTTGGTTACTTTCTATCTAAATTGCGCTTTGAAAACCGAATTATGGAAATTGATGATGAGAAATTTATTGAGAATAATATAGTTTTATATGCTAGGGCTTTAAGACCCTAGTATTTATTTAAAATAAAATGCAAGTAAGTACTTGCTTGCTATATAGGAGAGCGGGAATATGGATACATTAAAACAGTTTTTAAAACGACCAGGTACGTATGTAGGGATGGTAGTAGCGCTATCGTTCCAACTGATTTTCTTTTGTGTTTGGTTAACGGCGTATGATGGAGTGAATGAAAGAGCAGATCAAATGCGTATCGCTATTGTGAATGAGGATGGAAATATAGGCAATAAAATAGCAGAAGGCTTGCAGAGAAATTTACCATTTAAGGTGAAAGCGGAACAGTCTGTGGAAAAAGCAAATAAAGAAATGAATGACCATTTGTACGATATGATTATTGAAATTCCTACTTCTTTTTCAAAAGATATAAATGAAACAGGAAAAGCAAATTTAAACTTCCACATTAATCAAGCGAATGCCATGATGGCAAAGCAAATGATGGAAGGGGCTGCAAAACAAATTCGAGACAACGTAAATAAAGAGATAGCAGGTTATAAGAAACAAGCGATTGTTGGAAAATTACAAGCTGTAGGACCTGAGAATTTAGGAATGATAAAAGGTTTAACCGAAGATTCAATTGGCTTTACAGTTCACAAAGTAAATGATGCAAAAGGATTTTCGGCTAATATGGTACCACTAATGATGGTATTAGCTTCATTTGTAGGAGCAATGATCATGAGTATGGAACTTTCAAAAGTTGCAAAGGAAGTAAAGAACGGTTGGAGTAATTTCGTATCAAGACAAATCATTAACGGTACAGTATCAATTTTACTTGCATGTATTACAATTGGCTTGATGGAAGGATTTCAAATTGAAGTGCATGAAACAGTATGGAGTATATTGATGTTTCAAGCAATAGTCTTCTTCGCATTTCTTTCATTAACACAAATGTTCATAACTGTTTTCGGAAATGCAGGTATGATTTTTAATATTATCTCGCTATCGTTACAACTTGTAAGTTCAGGTGTAATCGTACCACATGCAATGCTTTCTAAAACATATCAAACGATCGGTGAATTATTTCCCGCAACATATGCAGCGAATGGTTATTACACAATAATATTTGGTGGAGTTAATTTAGCGGAAAATATTATTTCATTATTACTTATTATACTAGTTACACAATTGGTAGCGGGAATCACTATAGGTATAAAAGGGATAGTAAAGAGGAGAAGTTCTGTAGTTAAAGAAGCATAAAGTAAAAAAGGTATCCTTCGTGGGATACCTTTTTTACTAGCGTTTATTATTTTGCAACTTCTGTCCACTTGTAGTTAAATTCACCGCCGAAGTCAGTTGTTACAAGTCCTTTAATAAATCCGCGTTGTAGGTAAGAACGACCTTGTTGGTATAAAGGAGCAACAGCACCATCTTGTAATAAGATTTTTTCAGCTTGCTTCATTGCTTCCCAGCGTGCTTTTTCATCGCCAGCTAAATCTGTTTTCACTTTATGAATTAGCTCGTCGTACTCTTTGTTAGAGTATTTATCGAAGTTATAAGCACTATCTGTTGTGAATAGATCTAAGAATGTAATAGGATCCGCGAAGTCAGGACCCCAGCCATCGATTCCGATTTCGTAATCACCACTTAATAGTAGTTTTAACTGTTGTTTACGTGGTTGAGGTTTTAAAGTCACTGTTAATCCATCTAGATTCTTTTCTAGTTCACCTTTTAAATATTCGCCAGTTTTCTTAGCTAAAGCATTATCACTTGTTAATAGTTCAATTGTTACTTTGTCAGTACCAAGTTCTTGTTTCGCTTTTTTCCAGTTTTCTTTTGCAGATTTCACATCATCTTTGACTAGATTTCCATTCTCTTTACGGAAGTCATTACCGTCTGGACTTTTTGCGAATTTCGCAGGAACCATTCCTTCTGCTGGGATTGCACCGTTATTTAAAATTGTTTCTACGTACGCTTTTTTATTCATTGCTTCGTTAATAGCGAGGCGTGCATGTTGATTTTTTAATACTGCATTTTTCTGATTTAGTCGTAAGAATTGGATACCGACTTCAGCGCGTTCCTTGAAGTTGGAGTCGTTCTTATACTTATCAACAAACTCCGCAGTTAAAGCAACGCGATCAATTTGTCCTGAATCATATAAGTTAACTTCTGTAGATTTATCTTTAACGACATTGAAGTTGATTTCTTCTAGTTTTACAGTTTTAGCATCCCAATAGTTAGGGTTCTTCTTCAATTGGAAGCTTTGTTCATGTTTCCAGTTATCTAATGTGAAAGCACCATTGTAAATTAAATGATTTGTTTCTAAACCGTATTTATCGCCTTGAGATTTTAAATAGTCTTCATTAATTGGTAAGAATGTTGAGAATGTCGTTAAGCTTAAGAAGTAGGGAACAGGGCGGTCCAGTTGTACTTCTAAAGTTTTATCGTCAAGAGCTTTAACGCCTAATTGATCGATCGCTGCTTCTTTTTGATTTATTTGTTTCGCATTTTTTATATCAAAGAATAAGAATGCATATTCAGCTGCTGTTTCAGGGTTTACGGCACGTTGCCAAGCGAATACAAAGTCTTTTGCTGTTACAGGAGTACCGTTTGACCATTTTGAATCACGCAGGTGGAATGTATATTTTGTTTTATCGGGACTTACGTCAACCGACTCAGCAACACCAGGAATCGGTTTATTATCTTCTCCCATTGCATATAAACCTTCAAAAACATTTCGCATTACGTTCATGGATTCCCCATCCGTTGCTTTTGCAACATCCATTGTTGGAATTTCTGAAGCAAATGATAAGTTAATCGCTTGTTTATCATTTGCTTTATCGTTCGCTTTTGCTCCGCCTGCATTATCTTTATTTCCCCCGCAAGCAGTTAGTAGTAGACTTGCCCCTAAAACAGATGCAACAACAGGTACAACTTTTTTCTTCATTGTTCTTTCCTCCCTAAATGTGTTGTTCGTAACGCCATAATGTCCATGTCTTGAAGTGTAGCTACAGAAGAGAAAACCTATTATAAATATGTGTATATAGGTAATCAGGTGTTCTATATGTATATACATGTTGAACTATAATCTGACGTTATATGTTTCAACTTTGTAGACATTACATTTTGATGGTTAAATATTTCGTCTCTTTGATTATTTAGAATATTAACACTGGAAAGAACTATATGTCAATAATAAAAAGTGGAGTGTTAATTTCTTGGAATAATATATTGAAAAAGCAGATTTCCTCATATTAGGGAATCCGCTTTTAATATATTTTGCTAAAAAAACAATGGGTGTGGGTGGGAACACAATGATCTAAGTTGCATTTTATCCCGCATTAACGGGCAGTAAGATCCTCACCTCAAAATTCAGTGAAAGCAAAGAAGTAAGGGGGGCAACTGTCCGTAAAAGCCCGATTGGTGAGGGCTGATTAAAATTTCACTCTATTTTTCAATTTTTGCCCACTTGAAGTTTAACTGGCCTGCAAAGTCTACTTGTACAATTCCTTTTACATAAGAACGCTCTAGATAAGATTCTCCTTTTTGGTAAAGAGGAGCGATAACAGAGTCCTTAAATAAGATTTTTTCTGATGCTAGTAACGCTTCCCAGCGAGCTTTTTCATCACCAGCCAAAGTAGTTTTAACTTTTTCAATTGTGTCATCAAACTCTTTATTAGAGTAATGATCTAAATTGTAAGGGTTATTCGTCGTAAATAGTTCAAGGAATGTAATTGGATCAGCAAAGTCAGGGCTCCAACCGTCAATTCCAATCTCGTAGTCACCTTTTAATAAGAGTGAAACTTGTTGTTTACGTGGTTGCGGTTTTATATTTACTGTTAAGCCATCTAAATTCTTTTCTAGTTGCCCTTTTAGGAATTCACCAGTTTTCTTCTCAAGGTCACCATCACTTGTTAATAATTCTAATGTTATCTTTTCAGAACCAAGTTCTTTTTTTGCTTTCTTCCATAATTCTTGTGCAGATGTTGTATCAACTTTTGTTAAATCGCCGTTTGCAGTACGGAAGTCTTTTCCATCAGGCCCTTTTGCAAAGTTTTTCGGCACGAGACTAAAGGTTGGTGTAGAGCCATCATTTAATAACGTATTTACAAAGGATTTTCGATCAATTGTTTGATCGATTGCTTGGCGTGCAGAAACGTTTTGAAGTACTTTGTTTTGTTGATTCATACGTAAAAACTGTACGCCTACGTTCGGGCGTTCTTTAAAGTTAGCATCCTTTTTATATTTATCAACGAAGTCAGATGTTAGTTTTATACGGTCTAATTGTTTAGATTCGAATAAATTTACTTCTGTTGATTTTTCTTTCACAACGTTGAAATTGATTTCTTCGAGTTTGACATTATCTTTATCCCAATAGGTAGGGTTTTTCTTAAATTTAAAGCTTTGTTCATGCTTCCAATCGCTTAGTGTAAAAGCTCCGTTGTATAAGATTTTGTTATCTTCTAAAGCGTACTTATCACCTTGTGCTTTAAAGAATTCCTCGTTGATTGGTAGAAATGTTGGGAACGCCGTTAAGCTAATAAAATACGGAACAGGGCGCTCTAATTCTACTTCAAACGTATGGTCATCAACTGCTTTTATACCAAGTTGATCGGCAGGAAGTTCTTTGTTGTTAATTTTTGTTGCATTTTTAATATCAAAGAATAGAAATGCATATTCAGAGGCTGTTGCTGGATCGACAGCTCTTTGCCAAGCGAAGACAAAATCTTTCGCTGTAACAGGAGTGCCGTTTGACCATTTTGAATCTCGTAAATGGAATGTGTATTTCGTTTTATCGCCATTTATTTCATGAGATTTTGCAACGCCAGGGACAGGCTTGTTACCTTCGCCAAGATTATACAAACCTTCAAATACGTTTCTCATTACTTGACCAGAATCAGTATCTGTAGCACGAGCCGTATCCATTGTTCGTATTTCGGTAGGTGAAGATAAGTTTAAAACCTGTTTGCTAGGTGCCTCGTCTTTTGCATTTGCTCCGCTCGCTTCGTTTTTATAACTACCGCAACCAGTTAATAAAATACTTACTCCTACAACTGATGCAATACCGGGTACAAACTTCTTTTTCATTTGATTTTCCTCCTAAATAATTAAGTTTGGATGATGATGATGAGGGAAATGAAAAATAAAAAATCCCTCTTTTCATATTGAGAAAGAGGGATTTTTACGTACAAGTTATGCACCCGTATATAAACGAAGTCCCTCATTCTATCTTTCAAGCACAAAGCTTGCAGGAAGTGGCACAGTATTCAAAATGAACCTGCTGCCGAGGTTTCAAAGGGCCAGTCCCTCCACCTCTCTTGATACAATGAGTAAACAAATAAATTTTATTAATTTTTGTGTTTCTTTGATAATTCAAAATCTTACACCTTAGATAATGAAGTGTCAATCAAATGGAATATAGTTTAAATTTTCAGTTTTATTAAAAATAAAAAAACCACTGCATATGGCAGTGGTTTCCCTACTAGAAGTTAAAGTTATCAGGATCTGGACCAACGCGATGATTTTCATTTAAAGCTTGAATTGCTTTCATATCATCCGAGCTTAATTCAAAGTCAAAGATGTTTGCATTTTCAATAATGCGGTGTTCTTTAATAGACTTAGGGATTGTTACAACTTCATTTTGTAGATCCCAACGTAAAATAACTTGTGCAGTCGATTTATTATATTTCGTAGCGATTTCTTGTAATGTTGGGTGATTAAGTAGCTGCCCCTGCATTAATGGTGACCAAGCTTCAAGCTGGATGTTATGTTCTTTACAGAAGGCATGTAATTCTTCTTGTGCTAAACGTGGGTGGTATTCCACTTGGTTAACCATTGGTTTAATTTCTGCAATTTCAAATACGTCTTGCAAATGGTGAATATGGAAATTACTCACACCGATAGCACGAACACGACCATCTTTATAAAGCTGCTCTAAAGCTTTCCATGATTCAGTGTATTTTCCTTTTACAGGCCAATGTACTAAATATAGATCTAAATATTCTAGACCTAATTTTTCTAATGTAGTTTCAAATGCTTGTAGTGTTGACTCGTAACCTTGATCACTATTCCACACTTTTGAAGTGATGAATAACTCTTCACGAGGAATACCAGATTCTTGAATTGCCTGTCCAACGCCTTCTTCGTTTTTATATATCGCAGCAGTATCGATACTACGATATCCATTTTTTATAGCTGCTTTTACAGAATCAATTACTTCTGTACCATCTTCAACTTTAAAAACACCCAAGCCGAACCAAGGCATTTTCACGCCGTTATGTAATGTTGTATAGTCGTTTAAACTTGTTAAAGTCATATTAATTCCCCCTAGCTTTTTTATTGGTCGCTTCAACTGCTTGTTGAATGACTTCTGAAAAATTATTTTCATATAGAACTTTTAAGCCTTCAGCCGTTGAACCTCCTGGTGTTGTTACTTGTTCGCGGAGCATAGCTGGATCCTGATTTTGCTGGAGCATAGCGGCAGAGCCAGCAATCATTTGAATGACAAGGTGTTTTGCTGTTTCCTCATCAATACCATAGCTTTTCGTTGCTTCAATTAACCCTTCAGCAAAGTGATAGAGAAAAGCGGGTGCACTACCAGTAACTGCGGTAAGTTGGTGAACTTCCTCTTCGGTACAAAACTGTGAGGTACCGATACCTTTTAAAAGAAGTTGTAACGTTTCTTGATGTGTTTCAGCTACAGAATGTCCCGTCGTATATAAGGAGATAGACTTTCCAATTCCAGCAGCTGTATTTGGCATAATCCAAGCAACAGGTGTCCCTTGGGGAAGTCTTTCTTCTAGATAAGATGGTCCGATTCCGGCAGCAACTGTCACGACAAATTGATTAGTTAGAAGAGGGGATAGATCCGCTAATAGCTGTTCATGTGCGACAGGCGGCATTGCTAAAACGATTGTATCTACAGATTTAATATGCTGTTTCCAATCTGTTGTAATCGATAGATCATATTGAGTTTGTAATTGCGTTAGTTTTTCTATGTTACTTCGGTTGGAAACAATAATTTCTTCGATGTATTCTTTACTTGTTGTAAGTAGTCCAGCAAATATAGCTTCTGCCATACGACCGGCACCAATAAATAAAATTCGATGTTTATTAGGCATATCCTTTATTCCTTTCTGATGAGAATATGTTATAAAAAACGATACCATTTTCAAGAGAATTTTGTAAAAAGAAACGGCTTATCGTAAGTGGAATAGATGAGTGGGGAGTTTTACAGGAGAAAATTTATAGTAAGTATAAGAGTTATTTCTTATACTGTTGATAGGGAGTTTATTACATATCTGGGGAGAGATAAATATGGTTAGAAGTCCACTTTTTTTACTCATTTCTAGTATTATTTGCATATTAGTTGGATTCTATATCCGATCAAGTTATATTGAAATTTTCGCATCGGTTATGGGGATTATTAATGTTTGGTTACTTGCAAGGGAAAAGGTATCAAACTTTTTATTTGGGATGATTACAGTTGCGGTATTTCTGTATATTTTCACTACACAAGGCTTATACGCAATGGCAGTATTAGCAGCCTTCCAATTTATATTTAATGTGTACGGTTGGTATTACTGGATTGCGCGTAGTGGGGAGGAGAAGGTAAAACCGACAGTTCGCTTAGATTTGAAAGGATGGATTATTTATATACTTTTTATTTTAGTTGCTTGGATTGGTTGGGGATATTATCAAGTCCGTTATTTAGAATCGACAAGTCCATATTTAGATGCTTTAAACGCTGTATTAGGATTAGTAGCTCAATTTATGCTGAGTCGAAAAATCTTAGAAAATTGGCATTTATGGATTTTGTATAACATAGTTAGCATTGTGATTTATATTTCAACGGGCTTATACGTCATGTTAGTATTAGCTATTATTAATCTATTTTTATGTATCGATGGCTTGCTAGAATGGAAGAAAAACCATAAAGAGCGAGAACGTGTAAATAATTATATTTAGAAAATAATTGTAATCAAAAAACCCCCTGAAGCATATACGTTTCAGGGGGTTTAAATATAGTATAAATTTATGCTTTTGTCATACCAAGCAATACAGCGCCGCCGATAATTAAAACACTACCTAGAGCAATAAAGATCAATTGACGTTTTGTTTTCTTTTCACCTAAGAAGACAATCGCACCGAATGTTGAGATAACGATTCCAGTTTGAGATAATGGGAAGCTTGTCGCTACTCCGACACGTGGTAATGAAAGAAGTAAGAATAAGTTTCCTGTTCCCCAAAGTAAACCAGATACAGCATTACGAATTGCATATTTGTTAAATGGTTTATGTTTAGACGTCAGTACAACCGCACCAACGAACATACCAACTGCCTGTGGTAAAATAGCAGACCAACCATCAATGTTATACCAACGAATAATAATTACATATACAAGATAACCGAAAGTAGAAACAATTAAAGTAAGAAGTCCCTTTTTCAATTGTCCTGGTGGCTGTGCATTTTCTTTATCATCTAGTGATGTGAATACTACACCAACTACGATTAATAGGATTGCAATCGTTCCCAGAACAATCGTTGTAGTAGTAGTCCACTCACGAAAAGCGATAACTCCAAAGATCGAAGTTGCAACAAGTTGCATACCAGTAGAAATAGTTACAGTAGTTGAAACACCTAGTTTTTCAACTGTTTTTAATTGGTTTACTTGTCCTAAAGCCCAGAATAAACCTGAAATAAAGCCAACAATCAAGACTGTCATTGTTAAAGTTGGTTGAGTAAATACATACATAGTTGTTGCGAAGAATAGAGCACCGATTGTCATACCTACCGTTTGGCTATATGCACCACCGCCCATTTTTACGCTTACTAATAAGATGTTTCCCCATGCGATTGCAGGAAGAAGCGCTAATAAAATGTCCATTACAAGACTCCCTTCGGTTTTCTATACCAATATAATTACATATCGTTCTAACGATCGGTAATGCCCCACTAATAGAGTAGAAGATTACCGATCGCTAAAACAGGATGAAGAATTTACGATATAAATGCGTTTTCATTTCTTCATTTTTTGAAACACTTTCATATAATAACAGGAAATTACCTATTTTAGAAAGTGAATTCAAATAAAATGTATATTTAAATAAGGGGAAAAATTCAGTTATTAATCAAATCATTTTATTTTTCGGGAAATAAAAAGCAACTTTTGTCGAAAGTTGCTTTAAGAAGTAGTAATTCTTCTATTAATGAGTTGAATGCATAGTAAGAATAGAAGGGACATACTAATCGTTATGATTACAAGTGTCCAAGCTAGTTGCATATTACTCGCATCAATAGCCATATAAATCGCCGTTGGAATCGTCTGAGTTTTGCCAGGTATATTTCCTGCAAACATTAAAGTTGCACCAAATTCACCGAGTGCGCGAACAAAGCTTAAAATCATACCGCTAAGTAGTGCGGGGAATGCAAGCGGGAGTGTAACATGTAGAAAAACTTGATATTCACTTGCACCAAGATCGCGCGCGCCATCTTCAATTTGTACATTTGCGATAGAAAATCCTGTTTTTGCTGATTGGTACATGAGCGGAAATGCAACGACTGTAGAAGCAATGATAGCAGCAGTAGATGTAAACATAATGGACTGCTGAAATAATGATTCAATCCACTTTCCAATGGGACTGTTATTTCCAAAAATGATAATTAGAAAAAAGCCGATAACAGTTGGTGGAAGCACCATTGGTAATAAGAAAATAGTTTCTAGTAGTACTTTATATCGCCACGAGGAGCGCGCTAATGCTCGTCCAATAATCGTTCCTAAGATCGTAACGATTATTGTGGCGCACGCAGCTACTCGCAAGGATAGAAAGACAGGTGACAAAATTGCATCAAAGCTCATAGCGATTATGGCAGGATTGTAAATCCATATTTCTTAAAGATAGATTGTGCATCTTTTGATTGTAAATACTCATAGAATGAAGTCGCCTCTTTCTTATGCTTAGATTCCTTTATAACACCTAAAGGATAGTGGATTGGCTCATGAGAATTAGCTGCTACCGCTTCTACAATTTTTACCTTGTCTGAAACGAGAGCGTCTGTTTTATATACAATACCAGCATCAACATTACCTGTTTCTACATATGTTAACACTTGGCGAACATCTTTTGTAAATACGATTTTATTTTGAACGTCATTCCAAAGATTTTCATATGTGAGAGAAGCTTTTGCATATTTTCCTGCAGGTACAGATTCGGGTGTACCAAGTGCGATTTTCTTGATTTTCTCATCCTTTAAATCTTGAAATTTTGTAAGAGCACTATCTTTTGGAACGACTAGAACTAGTTCATTTCCAAGAAGATTTTTTCCTTCTTTTTCATTAATGAATCCTTTTTTAACAAGAGTTTGGAATTTATCTTCTGCTGCAGAGAAGAATAAATCAGCAGGCGCACCTTGTTCAATTTGTTGTTGAAGTGCACCAGAAGCACCGAAATTAAAGGAAAGTTTAATATTAGGCTCTTTCTCTTTATATTGTTTTTCAATTTCTTTTAATGCATCTTGTAAGCTAGCAGCAGCTGAGATAGTCAGTTCGACTGTTTGTCCCTCTTTAGCAGCTGACTTTTCTTTCTTTTCCCCGCTTGTACAAGCAGCACTAAATATAAGAAGGAAAGAAAGTATAAGTGCCCCAATGGATCGTAATGTAAACTTATTCATAAAAAAATCCCCTTTTGTTTTGATATATTCAATTATAACTAATTATAACTAATTATAACTAGTTATAATTGAATATAATTTGAACGGTATAGTTGTTTTTTAAAACTAGGAGAAATATTCTTTTCTTTGTTACAATGAAGGAAGAAAGTGAGGAATCGTCTATGGATCATCATTCCTACACAACGGAAGAAGTAGCAAAGCGATTAAAAGTATCAAAATTAACTGTATACGATCTAATTAAAAAAGGAGAACTTCCTTCTTATAGGGTTGGTAGACAAATGCGCATTGATGCAGCTGATTTAGAACAATATATAAAGCAAATGAAAACAGGGAAGGTACAATTTACTCCTGTAAAGAAGGACGAAATTAGTAGTTCGAATACACGCATCATTAGTGGTCAAGAACTAACGTTAGATATGTTGGCAAAGCATATAGAAAATCGATTGCCAAATTCTAATATATTGAGAGCGTATCAAGGTAGTTTAACGAGTTTAGTGAAGATGTACCAAGGAGAAGGAAGCGTCGTTAGTTTACACTTATTTGATGGTGAAACGGGTACATATAATGTTCCTTACGTAAAACGTATTTTAGTTGGACAACCATGTATTATGATTAATTTATTATCAAGGAATGTAGGGTTTTATGTGCAAAAAGGGAATCCCAAAAATATAAAAACATGGGCTGATTTATCTCAGTCATCTATACGATTTGTAAATCGAGAAAAGGGTTCCGGTATTAGGGTATTAGTGGATGAGCAATTGCGAATTCAAAAAATAAATAAAGAAGATATTAGCGGTTATGAATGGGAAGAATCGAATCACCTTGGTGTTGCTTCGCAAGTTGCGAATGGAAAAGCTGATGTTGGAGTAGGGTCAGAAAAGTTTTCGCAAATTGTAAATGTAGACTTTATTCCAATAATGAAAGAACAGTATGATTTAGTACTTCTGAAGAATAGAGAAAATGAGGAACTTATTGAGGTTATAAAAGAGGTTTTGCAATCTGAAGAGTTTCACAATGAATTAAAAGCAATTGGTGGATATGATATAAGCAAAACAGGCCAAATTATATATGAAACAAACTAAAAAGCTGCTTGTCTATAAGACGAGCAGCCTTTTCTATATATAAAGGGGTTGGGGGAAACAAAGTGTTAAATAAGACTTTGAGCAAGTGTGTAAATGAAAGCTGTAAGAAGAGCTGCTCCACTTGCAAGTTCGATAAAGTGAAACTTTAATCAGTGAGGGCGGGGTATCCCTCGCTGATTATTAGCCCTCACCAATCGGGCTTTTACGGGCAGTTGATCCCAAACCTAACTTCTTTGATTTCGCTGAATTTTGAAGTGGGAGTCTTACTGCCCGTTAATGCGGGATAAAGTCTGATTTGTTAAATGTAATGATGTTCATAATAATCTCTCCTTATTTGTTTAATGTAGTTGCAACTGCTTTTGCATCGACAAGTGCGGATAGCACCATGCCCATTGTATTTAAAAATTTGTTTGATTTCATTTTGTTCATCATGCGTATCCGCTCCTTTTCGAATTGTTGTTGCCCTGCTTTATGTCTTAATTATAGGAAATATGATCAGTTACAACTATCGAATTAGCTTACGGGAGACTTACACTTTTGTAAGAAAAAAGACATTCGTGTAAGAATGTCCTTCACAGCATATTGATATGATGATGCTCTTCAATTGTTTTTAAAAAGCTACGCATTGAATTGGTCATGTAGCTATCTTTGCGGCGTATGAAAACCGTTGAAATACTACCGTATTTTTCAGGGATTGCATGACAATGTACCTTACCAGCTTTAGAAAGATGGTGGACAGCAGACTGCGGTACGAGTGTAATACCAAGGCCAAGTGCAACACTGTTTAGTATTGTTTCTAATATATTAAATTCCATAATTCTTTTTGGCAGTAAACCTTCATCTTTAAGCCATCGCTCTAATTTTGAACGGTATCCACATCCTTGATTAAAAACGAGTAGGGGCGTCGTAGTAAATTCTTCTATATGAAAAGCTTTATTTTGTGTAACAAGCATTAATTTCTCAGTACTAACATCGTATTGTTCAATTAGTGGATGTTTAATAGGACCTGATATAAAGGCGCCATCTAATTGATGATCAAGTACTTCTCTAATAAGTTCTTCCGTTAGACCGGCTTGTAATGATAAATCGACATTTGGATAGCTTTTATAGTAAGAAGACAAGATGGTAGGTAATGTACTGACTGTTTCGACTGTACCAATTTTTAATATGCCAGATGGTGTTTCACTATCTAAAAACACCTGTTTTAGCTCTTCAACATCTTGCAAAATTTTATGAACGTAAACGAGCATCTTTCTTCCTTCAGCTGTTAAAGTCATGCCTCGCTTATGACGGTAAAAGAGAGGTGTTTTCAGCTCGTTTTCTAATTGTTTAATACGTGCGGTTACATTTGATTGTACATAATTTAATTCCTTTGCTGCGCCGCTTACACTACCGCGGTCGGCAACGCTCTGGAAGATTTGTAAGTCTCGTAATTCCATTCTATGCTCCTCCTTGATGTTAACTATCATTATAAATGATAGTTAACATCATTTTGAATCATTTTACGTGATATATTTTTTCTTTTACAATTCTCTTTGTGCAAATAGAAAGAAGCGGGGGATTGTGGTGAGAAAAGGTCAAATGATAATAGGTGCTTTGGCATGTTTAATTGCAAGTATGTCATGGGGAGCGATGTTTCCGGTTGCTGATCATGCTCTAGAATACATAGATCCATTTTATTTTTCGTTTATTCGTTATGGGGCGGTAGCAATTGTACTGATTGTATTATTGCTAATGAAAGAAGGAAAGAAAGCATTTCGCTTAGAAGGAAGAGGAAAGTTACTCGTCTTTTTTGGAACAATGGCGTTTACCGTATATAATGTATTAATTTTTCTAGGACAAATGTTAATGGGAAAATCAGGTGTGATGGTAGCTTCTATTATGGAGGCGCTTATGCCGATGATTTCAATTTGTATTTTATGGGGATATAAAAATATAAAGCCGAAGAAGTATATGATAACGAGCATGATTATCGCATTTGTAGGAGCTGTATTTGTTATTACGAAAGGTGATATGAGTTTCTTTTTAACATTGAAAGATAACATGTTTTCACTAGCATTTATATTTGTTGGTGTTGTAGGATGGGTTATTTATACGATGGGTGGTCAAACGTGTAGTGATTGGTCTACGTTACGTTATTCTACGTTGACCTGTGTATTTGGTACGGCTGTCACAGGAATTATAACGGTAATCATTACGGCGCTTGGATACGTTTCAGTCCCAAGTATGGAAACGATTTCTATTGTGAAATATGATTTATTATTTATGATGACATTACCAGGTATTGTAGCGCTACTTGCTTGGAACTACGGTGTGAAAATCTTATCATCAATTAATGGTATTTTATTTATTAACTTTGTGCCAATTACTACTTTAGTTATTATGATGATACAAGGATATAAAATAACGACATTTGATGTATTAGGAACATTATTTGTTATTGCAGCGCTTATTCGTAATAATGTTTGTCAGAGAAAAGAAGAAAATATAAATAAACAAATTTTGCAAGAAAAGCAATTGCGTCAAGCTGTTTAATAGGCAACTGGAGGATTTTATATGTTAGAAAGTTTATTGTTTTTCTTTGCTGCTGGAGTTGCCTGCGAGCTTGCAGCAATTAATCGAAACGGTCGTAAAAATATAAAACAACAAGCTGAACTGATACAGCTTTTAAAAGACTTGAAGGAAAGAAAAAATTAAAAAGACGACCGGGCATAGACGGTCGTCTTTTCTATTATTATTTATATAAAGGGGAAAGGGGACACAAAGTTATATAAGCGTAGCAGCGTAAATGAAAGCAGTAAGAAGAATCGAGCCGCTAGCCAGTCCTAAAAAATCTAATTTGTTAAAAGTCATGTTATTCATTATAAATTCTCCTTACTTGTTTAATGTAGAAGCAACAGCTTTTGCATCGATAAGAGCGGAAAATACCATGCCCATTGTATTTAAGAAATTGTTCGTTTTCATTTTGTTCATCATATAGATCCGCTCCTTTTCAAATGGTTGTTGTTACTTTCTAACTTAATTGTATAAGATAGTGGAGGGAGTCACTATCGAATTAGCTTACAAGAAAATTACACTTTTGTAAGAATTGAAATTTAACAATAAATACTTATTTTTATTACCAACTCCTAAAACTTAGTGTTATAATCGTTGTAAGAAAATGATTATACTTCGGATATTCAGAAAGGAACGAAACAAATGTATAAACCAATTACATTTTCGTTGAAATATATATTTAAAATGGCTGGGAAGGTAGAAGTACAAGGGAGAGAGAAATTACCGGAAGATGGCCCTTACGTTGTTGCATGTACACATACAAGTTTTATGGATGTTTTAATGTTAGCGGCAGGAATGTACCCAACCCAAATTCATTACATGGCAAAAAAAGAATTGTTTGAAGGGAAATTTAAAAATTGGTTTTTTAAAAATGTAAATGCATTCCCTGTAGACCGTGCGAATCCAGGGCCAAGCACATTAAAAATTCCATCACGTTTATTAAAAGAAGGAAAAGTAGTAGGGATTTTCCCGAGTGGGACGAGGTCATCAGAAGACGTTTCACTAAAAGCTGGGGCTGTTACGATTGCAATGCGTTCTAACGTTCCGTTAATACCGGCAGCTTATGTTGGTCCATCAAGTATAAAAGAATTGATAAAAGGAAAAAAAGCGCGATTAGTTTTTGGAGACCCAATTCAAATTGATGCTGAAGAACAAATAGATCGAAAAACGGCTATGAAGATGATGACAGATGAATTAAATGCAAAGTTTGAAGAACTAAAGGAAGTTTTGCAGCCGAATCAAAGCTAAAAAAGACGACCGGGTATAGACGGTCGTCTTTTCTATTATTATTTATATAAAGGGGAAAGGGGACACAAAGTTATATAAGCGTAGCAGCGTAAATGAAAGCAGTAAGAAGAATCGAGCCGCTAGCCAGTCCTAAAAAATCTAATTTGTTAAAAGTCATGTTATTCATTATAAATTCTCCTTACTTGTTTAATGTAGAAGCAACAGCTTTTGCATCGATAAGAGCGGAAAATACTAAGCTCATTGTATTTAAGAAATTGTTCATTTTCATTTTGTTCATCATATAGATCCGCTCCTTTTCAAATGGTTGTTGCCCTGTTTCTGACTTAATTATATGAAATGTTGCGGAGAGTCACTATCGAATTAGCTTACAGGGAAATTACACTTTTGTAAGAAAAACGAATGAAAGTGTCATGATGAGAAGATTTGACATATGTTCATGTGATTCATTAAGTTAAAAGTAGAGGTGAGTGTATGGCTAATATTAAAGATATTGCAAAGATGGCTGGGGTTTCAGTTACGACTGTTTCGAGGGTATTAAATGATCATCCATATGTAAGTGAAGAAAAAAGGAAAGTTGTTTTAGAAATAGTTGAGAAATTGAATTACTCGCAAAATGCAAATGCTGTTCATTTATCAAAAGGGAAGACGAATATTGTTGGCGTGATTTTACCTTATATTAATCATCCGTCTTTTGATGCGATGGTGGGTGGAATGATGGAAGTTGCGTTAGCTCACAACTATCGAGTGCTTCTTTGTCAAACGAACTACAATAAAAAAGAAGAAATGAAAAGTTTACATATGTTGAAAACAAAGCAACTAGACGGTCTTATCATTTGTTCTCGTGCTAATGAGTGGGAAACTATAGAGCCTTATGCAGCGTATGGGGCGGTTATTGCTTGTGAGGATAATGATATTGAAAGCATATCGAGTGTATATACAGATCATTTTAATGCCTTTCAATTAGGGATGAGTTACCTTATTGAAAAAGGTTATAAGAAGATTGGATATTGTACGGGAAGAAAGTTAGGGCCAAGTAGTAAGAAACGTTTTGATGCTTATAAACAACAGCTACAATTAATAGATGAAGAAGTGATGGAAGATTGGATTTTCACAGAATGCTTTACGTTAGAAGATGGTGTAAGAGTTGCACATCAATTCAAGGAGATGGAGAATCCTCCTGAAGCATTAATAGTGGCAGGAGATGAGGTCGCTATTGGGATCATGACAGAAGTTGAAAAATTAGGTATTAAAGTTCCAGAGGATTTAGCGATTATTGGTTTTGATAACCAACCGATTTCTCAAGTTTTACAACTGACAACCATTGACCAAAATTTAAAGGGAATAGGTAAGACGGCTTTTGAAATGTTTTACAGGCAAGTAAGTGATGAGAGTTCTAAACAAGAAAAGATGGAAATTCCATATAAACTTGTGGAACGTTCTACAGTTTAGTCATAATCCGTTATGTGTATAATCACATAACGGATTATTTTTTGAAATGTCTTTGACAGGAAACGCGTTTCATACTTTATAAAAGAGTTACACCGGTCTGTAATAATCCATGGATTCTTTTCAAGTGTTAAAACAATGAATAGAATTTGGAGGGATATGCATGAATGAGCTTTTATTAAGTATGAAAAAATATGTAGAGGATGACGAAAAGATTTTAGCGTTTGTCGTAGGGATATTTGAAAAGGATGACTTTACTTTATGTTATCAACATGGGATTTTTGTTGCCACTACTAGACGTCTTCTATTTTACGGGAAATTTCCGTGCTATCCTGCGATATTTGAAGAGTATTCGTATTTGCATATAGATGACATAGATTTCCGTCCATATTTCGAATGTACTTGTAATCGTGAAACCATTAGAGCTAAGTATATTCAGAGTGGGAATGTGGAGCGCTTTGTCCGTACAGTTAGAGCGAATATGAATAATTAATCACCCCTTTGTTTAAACATAATATCTTGGTCTTTGTGAGGGGAAATGCGGAATAAAAACAACTTCTAAACCTCTAGGAGATAGTGATACAATGTCAAATGGGGGGAGGTATGAACTATGGTTAATCAACGTATAAAGGAAATAACACTAATTACAATTGGTTCATTATTATTCGCAATTGGTATTAATTACTTTGCAATTCCAAACCGTTTATCAGAGGGTGGAATTATTGGTTTAACAGTTGTTACGTACTATTTATTTGATTGGTCACCGGGAATTGTGAATTTTGGTTTGAATGCAATTTTATTAGCTGTAGGTTATAAATTTTTTGATAAGAAAACGATGGTTTACACAATTATAGGTATTGTGGAAACATCTTTGTTTTTATATGTTACAGAACATATCGAATATCAAGTAAATAGTGATACGTTACTAGCAGCTTTATTTGCTGGTGTATTTGTAGGTATCGGATTAGGCTGTATGTTCAAAGCTGGAGGTACATCAGGAGGATCGGCAATTTTAGCTCGACTAGCAAATCAATATTTAGGTTGGAGCGTTGGTAAAGGCGTACTTATTATTGATATCGTTGTAATTGCTGGCTCTGTATTTATAATAGGACAAGAAAAGGCAATGTACACACTTGTAGCTGTATTTGTCGGAGCGAAAGTAATTGATTTCATCGTGGAAGGTATGGATACAAAAACAGCTGTTACGATTATTTCGAATCAACCAGACTTAATTCGAGAGACTATTACGAAAAATATGACGCGCGGTGTCACTGTATTAGAAGGACGCGGCGGATATACTGGTAAAAATAAAGAAGTTTTATATATCGTTATTAATAAACAAGAGCTTGTTAAGTTAAAGCAAGTTATTAGTAGAGTTGATGAAGATGCCTTCGTTGTCATTCACGATGTGCGTGATGTACTTGGCGGTGGCTTTAAAGCAAGCTAAAAGGTGAACGAGAAAATTCGTTCATCTTTTTTTATCCCGTAAACGCCCGATTGGTGAGGGCCGATTAAAGTTTCACTTTATTCTTACAAAAATGTAAGGGTAATGTAATGGGATTGAATGGTAGATTAAATTCCTGCTCTTTAGAATGGATGTATAAGTATCCTGCAGAGGAGGAAAATCAGTATTATGAAGAAAAAAATAATTACTACTGTAATAGCTATGGTAGTGATAGTAGTAGTATTACTACCTACGAAACTTGGACCAGTTATTGATAAATATAATCCGCTTTATACGACGAAAGAATACTATACAATTGTGGATGCGATTGGTCAGCATGTCGGTGATGAATGGTATGAATATGAATTTATTGCATTTGATGAACGTGGAAGAGAACAAAAAATAAAGAAGACTGTTAAGCATATGTTAAAGAGAGATGAAGCATTAAAGGTGTACGCAAAAGGACGCTACGGCGAGGCAATTGAAGAAATTGAAGCTGTAAATATTCCTATTAATGCGAAGAGTAAACTTTTAACGATGAGATAGCGAATTATACCCCCGCCTATTTTTTGTCGAAAATAAAAATACTAGGTAGGGGTATTTTAGGTTCGTGAAAAAACCTTAGTCCATATGGACTAAGGTTTTTCTTATTATATAAAGGGGAAGGGGGTACATTGTAGTAGCATGAGTGAAAGGTATAAGAAGAGTCGGCTACTAGCAATGTAATTTGGTTATGTGAGTATTCTTCTTATTTGGCTTACTTTCTAACTTTATTGTACGAAATATAGGTAAGGGAAACTATCGAATTACATTACACATAGCTTACAAACATGTAAGCCTTCTGTAATGTAATTCGATGGTTAAAATATAGTAAATTTCATATAGTGTAACTAGAAAGTCTCACTGTATCACTTTCTGTTTGTAATGTTAATGAAGAATGAAAAACCAACTAATTTTTAATAGCCCTCATCTCTATTTAGATGAGGCTCTTTTTCAAACCTTACAACATTGTAAGGTTTACGTAAGTTAATTCGATAGTAAATTTGTCATATTTTTTGCATAATAGATACAAATAGATAAAAAATAATTAGGGATATATTAAGAAGGGAGAAAACTGGGATGCGTAAAGAAGAAGTAGTGAAGTTTCCAATTAAAGATTTCTGTAGCTACTTTACTGTTGCCGTAGTATGTATTGGATTATTTGATATAATAACAAATTTAATTGTTAACTAATATAGATGATAAAACAAGAAGGAAGACCCTTTCTTGTTTTTTTTATGGGGGCATAAAGATGAAATTGATTGATAGCCATATACATGTTGATCAATATGAGAATGAAGAGAAAAGTAGATTATTTATAGATGTGGAAAACAGTAAAGAGATACAAGGGCTTATTGCAGTATCTATGAATTATCAATCATGTCTAGAAACTTTATCTTTAGCAAAGCGATATCCTTTTGTACATCCAGCAATAGGTTTTCATCCGGAGCAGCCGATTCATAAAGAGGAATGTGAGCAAATTTATAAATTAATTGAAGATCATGTAGAGGAAATCGTTGCGATTGGTGAAGTGGGCTTGCCATATTATTTAAGGAAAGAAGATGAAAATATTGCTATTGATCCATACATAGCGGTGTTAAAAAAGTTTGTGGAACTAGCTAGTAAATACGATTTACCAATTATATTGCATGCGGTTTATGAAGATACTGACACTGTATGTGGTTTACTTGAAGAATATAAAGTTTCGCGTGCACACTTTCATTGGTTTAAAGGAAGTGAAGAGACAATGAAACGGATGATGAGGAACGGTTATTATATTTCTATCACACCGGATGTTTTACATAAGGAGAAAATTAGAAAAATAGTTTCGTATTATCCGCTTGAATATATGATGGTAGAAACAGATGGGCCGTGGGAATTTCAGAAGGATACGATGACACATCCTTATATGATAAAAGATGTATTACAAGAAATTAGTATAATAAAAAAAATATCAGTAGAGAAAGTTACTGAGCAAATATATGCGAATACGGTGCGATTTTATAAAGTTAGTGAGTCATAAAAAAACACCAAGCATCTCGCTTGGTGTTTTTTTTATGACTCTAATTTTTTCGCACGTCTTAATAATAAAAGAAAGACAATTATAATGAACCCAATTATAAGGAAGAACCCATATTGTTTTATATAATCAATTATGTCATTCGCACTTGTTGGTTTTTCAACGTGAATGCCTTCTTTATTAGTAGTAATATGAATATCTTTCATTTTTACTTCATTCATGTCTTTTTGTAAATCAATCCACTCTATGTTTGGAATACTTTCTAGTTCTTTTAATACTTCTTTTAATGGTTCAACGCCCAAGTAAGGATGATAAAATGCACCGATAATTCCATCAGATAGTTTAGTGATAGATAAAGCACGTTCTTTCATTTTTGCTATAGCTTGTGGCTTCCCTTCTTCAATAAAGCCAACAGTTTCAGGAATTAATTTCATCCCATGTAAAAATGACGGTGTACTTATATAAGCCGGTGAGTGCATTGATTTCCAAGTTGTATCGTTTAGTTGTAGTTGTCCTACATAAGTTGAGAAATATTGTGATAGTATTTCATATCCTTTTTGAGACATTGTATAGTGCGGAGCTTCAAATGCAACTGGATATAATTTCGCTTCTACAAGCTCTGTAATCCCTTTTTCAATATGATCTTTCGTATATTTTTCTTCGAAGGATTTTCCGTTTTTTACGTATTTATTATAGTCTTCTGTAGACTGAAAATCTTCTTTTGTCTTTGATTTTTCATGGTTCGGTTGGCGAATTGGTTGATCTGTTTTTACATCCCAAAATTCAAAACCTTCGCCAGTTTCACTATCATAAAACTGATGTGTGTAACCATGCATAACGATAGAGCCACCATTATCTTGCATAAAGTGTAAAACATCGATTAATTCAGAGTTATCCTTTAAATGTACTGTTTTTCCTGTGTCTGGATCTTTGTAAACAGGGATAACGGTAATCATATAAGGGAGCTTTTTCTCTTTTAGTAATTCAGCGATTTCTTTTAATTGCTTTACATCTACAGCTGGATGAACGTCTTCAAGACGTAAATAAGCTGAAGTTTTATTTGTTTCAGGTTTTTGTCCGAAATAAGAAAATAACATTTCACCGACGTAATGAGACATCCAATCGAAAAGGTTTGGAGTTGCAACATAATAGGATGTTCCTTGCTGAATGATTAACGGATGAGTTCCATCAGCACTCAAGGCGTAAGCAAGAGTTGTTCCTTTTGTTTCAATTTTCTTCATTAAGCGTTCTTCATGTAATTCATTTTTTAACTGGTTAGTCGGATATTCTATAGTGTGAATTCGTATATCGGTTTCTTTCGAGGTAATGAAAGAAAAACGATTAGATAATTGTTCAACATTTTGTCCTAAAACTAATATGGGACCTGAGAAGTTTTCTAGAAATTGTTTTGCTGCAATAGAAAAATCTTCTTTTTTCTCTCCGATATAAACAATATGTGTATAAGAAGATGATTCAGTAATTTCCTTTACTTCCTTTAAGCTTTTTACTGTTATATCTTTTGTAAAGTGCCCTAACTGAGTATTAAGGATTTGTACATTGTTTGTAATTTTGTTGTCTTCTGTACTATACAAAACGAGTACTTTTGATTTTGATGATGTTTGTGCAGAGGTATGTATAGGAATGAGTAGTAAAATGCTGAAAAAGATTAGTAGAGTTCTTTTCATTTATTTATGCTCCTATTCTATATATGGAATTCAATTTACAATTATATACAAGAAATAAGTTATAGTCCATGTAAGTTACATTTTTGCACGTATTTACCATATGTTTTTTCGAAAAATCGGTCTAAAGCATGATGATAATATGTATAGTAATTTGCTATGATTGAAAGGTAAGAGAATGATAGAGTGTTGGTAATTGTAAAAGAAAGGCTGAAAGGGGACAAATTTCAGCGGAGAAAGAGGTAGAGGTAGTGAAGAAATTCTTTGTAGGATTTTTAGTTGTTCTTGGAGTGTATTTATATTTCCAAGGAAAGTCTGAAGGAATGGGTAAGCTAATGAATGAGACAAGCTATGTTGATTCAGAAGAAGCAAAACAGATGAAACAAATCATTATAGAGGAAGCAAAGAAAGTAAACCTTCCGGAATGGATACCTCTTACAATTGCCGAACACGAAAGTAGGTTAAATCCAAGAAGTGTTGGAGATAACGGAACTTCATTCGGATTGTTTCAATTACACCGCGGTGGTGGGCTTGCGCCAGATCATTTAACTGATGAAGAGCTGAAAGATCCACGTACAAATGCGCAAATTGCAATGCCGCATTTAATGAAAGGTTATAAGCGCGGGGTGCAAAAAGGTTTGACTGATTTTGCATTACTGAAATATATAGCGAATACATCTGGATGGCCAGGGAATTTAGGACCAGAGTGGACGGATAACAATATGAAGTATAACATCGGATTAGAGGATGTATACTATCGAAATAAAGGTGTAATCAAAGAGTAGGTTTTTTATACCTACTCTGTTTTTTTATGAATAATTTCATCCTTTTCTTTCGTGAAATACTGCGCTAGTTGTATTTTCACCTCTTCTAGTTTTGTAGAAACTTGCGGTATTTTATATCCTACATACAACGGTGAAACGACAAACCTAGGAACAACTTTACAAATGATTTTTCCATTTAGATGATAGAAGAATAAGTTATAACTACTACATCCTTTATGGAAATCTGTCAGTATGTAACGTACAGTTTGCTGAATATAATTGGCCATTTCATCTATAAATGCAATATCTTCAATGATGATATTAAATTCAGTAAAGCCGATAATAGGACGCACTGAAATGTTGAGTTCAATGCGTTCATTTTTTTGAACAATTACCCCTTGAAAATTTGCTTCTTCAATATTTTCAAGATAGTCTACATGTTTCATTCCGATAATTTGCATATGTGCATGATGCAAACTTCCGCCTGAAAATGGACCATGATTTTTGTATAAAATCACAGAAGTGAATTCTTCATTTTCCTGTAAGTTTAACCAATGGAGAATAGAGAAGCGAATTAGTTTTCTCATATGTTCTTCTGTATATGTTGCGATATGGTCTTCGCAATTATCTGTTTCGATTAGCACGGTTTGAAAGGTATCCTTTAATGTAGGGAATTTATTTTTTAACCAAATAATAGAGCCCTCAGTTGCTAAAATATCCGTTAAATTTTTTCTGTCACAAAAAGGACATGCAGCACGTCTGTTCCGAATGCTTTCTGGTTTTTGTTTACCGATATCGTTTAAAAAATATAGTTGTTGTGTATCCATTTGTATATATGCCCCTTTAAAATATATGTAAAAATCCCGCTTAATACATTCGGGAAAAGGAGAAGGAAATCCTTTAAAGGGAATAGGGAAAAATAAAAGACAAGATATCCTCATTGCAATAGGGTACCTTGTCTTTTATTTTTTCTTTAATAATGTGTATGGATAATATAGAGCATTTTCATTTTGTTTCTTTTTTCTATTTTTTATTGTGTATAAGGCAATTGCTGTACTTGCGATTACAATAATGGCTTTCTTCATATTCATATACCCCTTTTTATTGTTGGTTTAATTCTTGGCTAACTGCTTTCGCATCAACTAAAGCATGTAAGATCATTTTTACCATGTTCATCATAGTTCTTTCCTCCCTTTTATAGTTCGTTTAGTTCTTTTACAACTGCTTGTCCGTTCACTAATACCTCAAAGATTGCTTTTACGAGTTCTTTCATCATGATTGTTTCCTCCTTGTTTTTGTCTCTCTTGTTTATATCTTTATTGTATAGGGAGGCATCTTTTCGTACTATCGCTTTCCATTACGTGAACATAACAGTTTTGTAAGATTTGATGTCACTTATTGAAATGTTTAGTCTATCTTCATTATTTTCAGAAAAATGACTATTCAAACATAAATCGGGGAAGTATAATAAAGAAGTAAGTATTAAATTCCGTACGAAAGGAGTGAATGAGATGAAATGTTCTTTAGCTACGCGCGCAAAATTTTTAGATTATATCTATATTTGTCGTGCGATTTTTCATGATGTAGTTGTTAACGGGATACGTATGCCCTTTTTTAACAATTGCATAGTAGCTATTGAACGATAGAAGTCTCTTCACCCATTTTTGATAAACGTGTGAAAAGGGAGCTATTTGGCTTCCTTTTTCTATGACAAAAACCATGGGGAATGTTTCTTTCCCATGGTTTTTTATATTGAAAGGAGTACGGAAAATGACAATTTGTAGTGTAAATAATGTAAAGAAATCTTTTGGTGGAAACATCATATTTGAAAATATATCGCTTGAAATAAAGAATGGAGAACGTATTGGATTAGTTGGTCGTAACGGTAGTGGGAAGACAACTATCTTTCAGCTTCTAACAGGAATGGAGAGTTTGGATGCAGGAGCCATTCATATGAAGAAAGGTACATGCATCGGTCATGTAGCACAAATTCCAAAATTCAATAATGAAATGAATGTATATGATGTATTAAGCTCCGCTTTTAAAAAGGAAAAAGAGTTGGAGATAGAAATGCATGCTTTAGAAAAAAATATGGCAGAAGAACAGGAATCATCTGCTTTACAAAAATTGATGGAGAGATACGGAGTAATTCAAGAAAGGTACGCGTTTCTCGGTGGTTATGAAATAGAAGCGAATATTATGAAGGTAGCAAATGGTCTACAGGTGACGGAACTATTTCGAAGGTCATTTATGGAGATAAGTGGTGGAGAACAAACAAAAGTAAGCCTTGCGTATATGCTATTGCAGAAACCAGATCTACTTTTGTTAGATGAACCAACAAATCATTTGGACTTATTTGCAGTCGAGTGGTTAGAGCAATTTCTAAAAGAATATACAGGAACAGTTATGGTCATTTCGCACGATCGCTATTTCCTTGATGAAGTTGTAACGAAAATTTTTGATTTAGAAGATGGAGAAATTCACGTATATCATACGAACTATTCACAGTTTGTTGAGGAAAAGGAAGAAAGGCTGCTTCAAGAATTTCAAGCGTATCAAGAACAGCAAAAGAAAATAAAGAAAATGAAAGAAGCAATTAAGCGTCTACGTGAATGGGCAAATCAAGCGAATCCGCCGAATGAAGGATTGCATAAGAGAGCGAGAAATATGGAACGTGCATTAGAGCGTATAGAGAAACTAAAGAGACCCATTTTGGATAGAAAACAGATGGGACTTCAGTTTGAAGGGCAAGAGAGAAGCGGGAAAGATGTTGTTGTAATGAAAGAAGTGAGTAAAGGATTTGCTGAACGATCTTTATTTGAGAAAGTAAATTTGCATCTTCGTTTTCAGGAGCGCGCAGCTATCGTTGGACGTAATGGTACAGGAAAAACTACGCTATTAAAACTATTACTAAAAGAAATGCAGCAAGATGCTGGAGAAATTCGAATTGGTAGTAGTGTGAAAATCGGTTATTTATCGCAACATGCGCACGGGAATATGAAGAACAATGTATTGGAAGCTTTCAGAGATTGCGTGGCTGTAACAGAGGGAGAAGCAAGACATATATTAGCGCGATTTTTATTTTATGGTCCAGCTGTTTTTAAGAAAGTAACGCAACTTAGCGGCGGAGAAAAAATGAGGTTAAGACTCGCGCAACTTATGTATCAAGATGTTAATTTTCTTATTTTAGATGAACCGACGAATCATCTTGATATTGAATCAAGGGAAGTTTTAGAGGAGGCCCTTGAACAATATAATGGGACTATTTTAGCTGTTTCACATGATCGTTATTTCTTAAATAAGTTATTTGAAAAAACATATTGGATTGATGAGCACAAATTATTTGAGTTTGCAGGGAACTATGCATGGGCTCGTCAAAAGTGGGAAGAAAGAATTGAGAAACAAGTAGCAAAACAGAAGCAGCAACAGCAAGGGAATAAAGTGTTAAAAGTAATGCCTATAAAAAAGAAGGAGTCTAGGAATTTAGAGGAAGTTGAAAACGAGTTAATGCATATAGAAGAAGATATATATGCACTCGAATGTAAAATGGAACATGTAGTTGATGTTGAAATGCTTGAACAATTGTATGAAGAAAAAACGAAAAACGAGTTTTTGCGAGCGGAGTTATATAATGAGTTAGAGAATATTGTGGAGTAAAGAAAATAGAATGAAAAAGAGCAAGTTGTTTTCTCATATTTTTGGGGAGGGCTTGCTCTTTTTAGTATAATGAAAGTAGAAAAATTGGTATAATTTTCTTGTCAATGTGATAAGAGAATGAACTTTAGGTCACTAAAACGTGGGGAGAATTTTATGTTAGGATATGCGCGGATTGCTACAATCGTCATGATTTGCTTAGTTTACGCAAATCATGTTTCACGTGAAACAGAAAATTTACAAATTTTTGTCGGTATTGCACTTTTTATTTATATTGTGAATCATATTTTGCTTGTAAAAGCAAAAGGGAGTAGGAAACTTGTTTTTTATACCTTGCTCACAAATGGTATTGTCACAGCGTTATTAGGGTTTTTATTTCCCGAGACATGTTTGTATTTAATTATATTTGGAATTGATGCGGTAGGATTATTTATTCATGATTGGCGTAAAAGGATGACTTATTTTTTTATCGCTTTTTTCTTTCTTTGTTGGTTTATAAATATACTACATACGTATCAACATACAGAGAGTCTGGAATTGGAGAGTAATGCAATTAACTTTATGTTTATCATTTTCAGTGCTTTAGCTGGAAACTTAATAAAAAAACTTACAGCTGCGCGGAAAATGGTAGATGAGCAATATGAGGAATTAGCATTATCCCATACAGCTTTAAAAGAAGCACATGAACAATTAAGGCTATATGCCAAAGAGGTAGAGGAATTGACGGCGGTTCGGGAGCGAAATGATATTGCCCGAGAAATTCATGATACCGTGGGTCATAATATGACAGCTTTGCTTGTGCAGTTGCAACTAGCGGAAGCGCTATGGAAGCAAAACTCAGATACGACAGAAACGGTTTTACATACATGTTATGAACTGGCTAGAAAGTCACTTCAAGAAGTAAGAGCTTCTGTTCATGCTTTAAAAGAGGAAAGCAAATTAGGAAACATAGTAGAAAATATGCGTGGAATGTTGAATGAATATTCTAAAATGACGAAAGTACAAGCATCTTTTCGATTGCAAGGAGATCCTGTTACAATTCCATTGTCGCTACATCCCACATTACTTCGTATTATGCAAGAGTCTTTAACAAATGCAAAACGTCACGGGAAAGCGAGTTTATGTGAAGTGAGTTTAACTTGTTCAATGAAACAAGTTAAACTCTGTATTTCGGATAATGGTGTGGGAGTCAACGAGGTAAGTCCAGGTTTTGGTTTACTTAATATGAAAGAACGTGTAGAGGAACATGGTGGAGCTATTCAATTTGAGAGTGAGATAGAAAAAGGCTTCCAGTTACAGATTGAATTTCCGCTTCAGGAGAAAACATGGGTAATAGGGGGAACGGTATGATTCGCATTATGATTGTTGATGATCAATCACTCATTCGCGATGGTTTAGCGATGTTATTAAATTTACGTCCAGAACTTGAAGTAGTGGGAACGGCTACGGATGGAGACGAAGTGATACAAAAAGTGAAAGAGCTACATCCTGAAATTATTTTGATGGATATTCGGATGCCTCGTATGAATGGTGTTGAAGGAACACGTTTAGTTAGAGAACAGTTCCCTCATATAAAGGTTCTTATGTTGACGACATTCAATGATAGTGAGCTTATTTTTGAAGCATTGGAGCAAGGAGCGAGTGGTTATTTATTGAAGGATATGGAGACAGATGCAATCGCGCAAGCAATTTTAACGGTGCATAGTGGCGGGGTTGTGCTTCCTCAGGATATAACAGCGCAAATTATAGAGGAATTAAAAAAGACGAAAGTGGCAGTAGAGTGTAACCCACCAGAACAACTAAAACAATTAACTGAGCGAGAAGTAGATGTTTTAAGAGCAATTGGACTGGGGTTAAATAATAAAGAGATTGCCGAAAAGCTATTTATTACCGAGGGAACTGTTAAGAATCATGTTTCTAATTTGATTAGTAAGCTAGAACTGAGAGATCGAACACAAGCTGCGATATACGCAGTAAGGTATGGCGTCACGATGTACACATGACTTTTGGCATATATAAGTGTGAAAAAGCAGCGGAATTTGCTGCTTTTTTATTTTGTATTTCTATCTTAAGGCTGATGGAGAAGAAAAGAAATTTTTCTACAATGAAAGTGTAGATGAATACAAAGGGGCTGAATCAATATGTTAGTCATAGATCATATTACGAAATCATTTGGCAAGAAGGAAATCGTAAAGAATGTTTCTTTTGAAGTGAAAAAAGGTGAAACATTTGGGTTGCTTGGACCAAACGGAGCGGGGAAATCAACGACGATATCAATGATTTGCGGGTTAATTCCATACGATAGTGGTGATATAAAAGTTGGTGGGAAATCTGTAAAAGAGTATCCATTAGAAGCGAAAAAGAAAATCGGTATTGTCCCGCAAGACATTGCGCTGTATCCGACACTTTCAGCAAAGGAAAATTTAATCTTCTGGGGAAAGATGTACGGTTTAAATGGAAAAGTTGCAAAAGAGCGGGCAGAGGAAGTGTTAGCTTACGTCGGTTTACAGGATCGGGGAAAAGATAAAATTGAAACATTTTCAGGTGGAATGAAAAGGCGTATTAATATTGGTGCAGCACTTATGCACGAACCAGAGTTATTAATTATGGATGAACCGACAGTCGGGATTGATCCGCAATCGAGAAATCATATTTTAGAGACTGTTAAAAAGTTAAATGAAAAAGGTATGACGGTCATTTATACGAGTCATTACATGGAAGAAGTTGAGTATTTATGTGAGCGAATTGCCATCGTTGATCATGGAAAGGTAATTGCACTAGGAACGAAAAGAGAGCTATGTAATCGTCTAACAGATGGGTTTATGGTGAAATTGCAATTAAATCGCTACAGTACGGAACTGCTACAAAAGTTGAAGGCACTACCTGTTGTTGAGCGGATTATTTTTGACGAAGATAGTAGCACGATTGATATTGGACTAAATGGTGGCGAGGCAATTGGCATAGTTGTTTCAGAAGTTGTTGAAAACAAAGCTCAAATTTTAAAACTGGAAGTAAAAGAACCGAATTTAGAGGCACTTTTTTTACAATTAACAGGACGTTCACTTCGTGATTAAGGGGGTTAGTACGAGATGAGAAGTTTCATTATTGCATGGAAAGATTTAAAAATCCGTTTAATTGATCGGCGCGGATTTATGATGATGTTAATTATGCCACTTGTATTAACGGCCATTTTAGGTTCAGCATTAAGTAATGTATTTGAGAGTGGTGGACTACCGAAAACAGTAATTGGCTATTATCAAGAGGGAACGGATGAGTTTGCAGATGTCTTTCAAAAAGATATATTGCAATCTAAAGAAATAAAAGATGATGTGAAAGTAAAGGTAGTTAATTCTCAGGAAGAGCTTGAAGATATGTTAAAGGGAAAGAAAATCGATGTAGGAATTGTCATCCCCAATAAATGGAGCGAACAAGTACAAGATGGAAAATTAAAAGAACCAAAGGTGCTTATAGACCCATCAAAAGATATACAAGCAAAAATTGCTGAGTCAATGATCCGCTCTTTTACAGAACGTGTTCAAACAGTCGCAGTATCTACTAAAAGTGTTGTAACAGAATTAGCAAAATCTCAGCAGAGTGATGTAGCACAAGTTGCAAAAGAGGTAAGTGGAAGTCTACAGACGATAGCAACTGCAAGTGTGGGTAACATCCAAAAAGGAACGGTAGGCAAAAAAACAGTTGTAGCGATGCAATATTATGCAGCAGCAATGTTAGTCATGTTTTTACTATATAACATAACAGTAGGTGCAAAGTCAGTTGTAACAGAGCAACGAACTGAAACGTTGGCACGTTTGTTCAGTACACCGACGAGCTCATTTTCAATTTTATTCGGGAAGTTTTTAGGTACATTACTATTTGCCTGTATACAATTTGGAATATTTATAGTTGCTACACACTTTATGTTTCATGTGGAATGGGGCGCAGATGTGTCTCAAATAGTAGTGTTGGGAATTTCTTATGCAATTTGTGTTTCTGGTTTATCTATGTTAATCGCCGCTTTTATTCGTGAGGAAAAAACGGCAGACTTAATGGGGGGAATCGGTATTCAAATACTAGCTATATTAGGAGGATCAATGTTACCGATTTACGTATTTCCCGATACACTTCAAACAGTTGCAAATATTGCTCCGAATAAATGGGCACTTACGAGCTTCTTAAATATTATGTCGGGAACATCTTGGGATGTGCTATTCCCTGTCATTTTAAGTTTATGTAGTGCAGGAATTATCTCCGTTATGATTGGAACGTTACGTTTACGTACGAGATAGGAGGGGAAATGATGAAGAAAGTTTGGGCGCTTTGTTGGCTAGAATTAAAACAAATTTTAATTAAGCCACAAAGTTATATACTCATGTTTGGAATGCCTATTATTTTCACACTCATTTTCGGTGGACTTTTAGGCGGAAGTGGGAATGAGAAAGTAAATATTAGTTTAGTAGATAAAGATGGTTCTGTATTATCTGGCAAGTATTATGAGGAAATAAAGAAAAGTGATTTAATTTCTATAGAAAAGGTAACGTATAGGGAAGGGACACAGAGGATCGAAGATAAGAAAGTATCTGGTATAATCATCATTCCGAAAGATTTTCAAAAGAGTATGCTAGATGGAAAAGTAGAAAATATCCAATTTCAAGCCAGTGCTGATTTTACGGGTGGAACTTCTGTAGAGCAAGTATTAGCAAGTGCATTAAAAAAGATGGAGATAGAAGTTAGTGCAGCAAGAGATTTTGAGAAGAAAAGTAACACTTCGTGGGAAACGATGTATGAAACAATTTATACAAAAATAGATCCTGTTTCGATTCAAAAAGAATTGATTTTACACGATGATCAAAAGTTAAATAACGTTACAGGGCGAGCGGCAGGTTTTTCAATTCTATTCGTCATGATTGTCATGTTAAGTGCGACGGGAACCATTTTGAAAGCTAGACAACTTGGTGTTTGGTCTCGTTTATTAGGGGCACCAGTTTCAAAAGTTCAAATACTAGCAGGATATATCCTTTCCTTCTTTTTAATAGGGTGGATTCAATTTGGTGTTTTAATGATATTAACGCATTCATTATTTGATGTGCAGTGGGGAAATTTATTAGGGGTTATTACACTCGTTTCAGTATTGCTATTAGCGGTTATTGGTCTAGCTTTATTATTGGCAAGTATCGTGAAAACAACAGAACAGCAGTCCGCACTAGGGAATATCGTTGTAATTTCAACGTGTATGATTAGTGGTCTTTATTGGCCAATTGAAATTGAGCCTTCATGGATGCAAGCGGCGGCAAATTTTGTTCCGCAAACGTGGGCGATGCGTGGCTTTACTGAGTTAATTGTAAGGGGAGGTACATTAGCAGATATAGGAGTATATATTGGTATACTCATTTTATTTGCAGGAGTATTTTTCGTAATTGGTTTAACAAGAATACGTTATGACTGAAAAAAGAAAGCAGAGTTACAGCTTTACGCGCTGAACTCTGCTTTCTTTTTGTGTGGTATCTTCCCTTGTTGAAATTATAATAGCGATCCCGAGCATAATAAAAAAAGCTAAAAAGAGGACGAACTTTGGGAAGAAAGGGAATAGTAATAACGCCCCGACTATCATGATTGTTAATAATACATAGTGCAGGACATATTGGAATAGGTTGTCCATATTTTCGCCCCCTTCTTGGTAGTTAATTGTTATTATTCTATGCGGGACTATTAGGTAATAGAATGAATTTTTTGCTAAGTTTATTTAAATTAAAGATTGATCAATAATTTCGAAAGAATTCTCAAAATATTTATATAGAAATAATTGACAAAATATACTGAAAGATATAAGCTAATAACCATAAAGTCTACCGGAAAGGTCGGAATAAGATTGTTACCCCTCAAAAACATCTTTTTTTACGTTTAAAACCGACTTTTCCGATTGGCTATGAAATGTTGCTGTGGGAGGCATACATTAGGCAAGCAGTTCATAAGGTGTAATTATTAAAAAAAAGTTAGGGTGGGGACAATGAAGAAAAAGACAAAAAAATGGGCTGGTGTATTTTCGGTATTACTGAGTAGTTCGCTTGTGTTATCTGCTTGTGGGGGACAGGAGGATACGGCTTCTACAGAACCAGTGCAAAAACAGGATTTAAAAGACTCTAAGATTGAAACAATTCCAGCTACAGATAAGAAGAAAAGCCCAGAAAAAGCAAATCAGCGCAAGGATACTTTTATCACGGCTATTTCTAAGCCAGGAGGCGTTTTCTTACCATATTTCCAAGAGAATGGTTGGGATGGAAACGTAACGTCTGTTATTTTTGCATCACTAGTAACAACAGACAAACAAGGTAAACCTACTCCAGACCTTGCAGAAAAATGGGATATTTCTGCTGATCAGTTAACATATACATTCCATTTACGTAAAGATTTAAAGTTTAGTGATGGTTCACCTTTAACAGCGGATGACGTAGCATTCACATTAACACTACTCCATGATAAAGCATATGAAGGTGGGGTGGATATTGCTCAGTATGCCATTAAAGGTGGGAAAGAATATAAAGAAGGAAAAGCAACTTCTATTGAAGGAGTTCAAGTTGTTAATCCACAAACAATTAAAATTATAACTGAAAAAGTTAATTCTCAGGCACTAACTGCTTTAGGTGGGTCAGTGTTATCAAAAGCTTATTATGGAAAAGAATATAAACAAAATACAAGTTTAGACTATTTAAAAGCGTTGTATGGGCAACCAATTGCTGCGGGACCATATAAATTTGAGAAATATGTTCCAGGTCAAGAAGTTCGCTTTGTTGCCAATGAACATTATTATGCAGGAAAACCGAAAATCAAAAACTTTATTTACAAAATAACATCAGGCGATACTGGATTCCAATTATTCCAAACAGGTGAACTGGATTATAGTGGATTTAGAGCAAATCCTGAAAATATAGAACAATTAAAAGGATTAGGTTTTGCGAATATTAATCTCGAGTCTTCTAGTGATATCGCTTATATTTATGTGAATAATAAGAAGCCATATTTGAAAGATAAGAAAGTCCGCCAAGCACTTACTTATGGGTTAGATCGTAAGAAGTATGTTGATACAGCTTTACAAGGATATGGTTCTGTTGCTAACGTACCAATTGCTCCAGTTTCGTGGGCATATACGGAAGAAGGAATTAATAAATATCCATACGACGTAGAAAAGGCTAAAAAATTATTGGATGAAGCTGGTTGGAAAGTAGGTTCTGACGGGGTTCGTGAAAAAGATGGTCAAAAATTAAAATTAACATACTACGCATCAAATACAGGAAAAACAAATGATATCTTTATTCCAATTGCAAAAGAAAGCTACAAAGCAATCGGTGTTGAAATAAATCCAGAGCTAATGGACTTTAATACGATGCTTTCAAAAGTGGGAAAAGGTGACTATGATTTAGCAGCGGTTTCAACACCAGGAATTAGTGATCCAAGTGAAGTGGTAAGTGACTACTTATCAACTAACCCAAAAAGTGATACAGGTTATAGTAATCCGAAAGTTGATGAATTAATTGTAAAAGGCATAGAGACGACAGATATTGAAAAACGTAAAGCAGTTTATAAAGAACTGTATAAAGAGTTAAGCGATGATCCACCGGTTATTTTACTAAACTATCGTAAACTACTTTACGCTCACAATGCACGTATACAAGGCATCAATCCAGAAAAATATGATGGTATTAGTTCTAACTTACCAGTGCTATCAGTTGAAAAATAAAGATTAACTGAAATAATAGAAGACATTTTTTCATACAGCAAGGAATAAACGCTGCTTTGAAAAAATGTTCTTCTATTTTTAAGTAAATAGGATTGGGGAGACAAAAGGTGAAAACATACATCATTCGTAGGTTTCTACAAATGATTCCTACATTGTTTGGTACGTCCATTATTATCTTTTTCTTATTTGCACTCTTGCCAGGTGATTATATTGATTCGAATCCAAAGTTAACACCAGAGAGAGCTCAAGAATTAAGGGAACTGTATGGTTTAAATAAGCCGATTATTGAAAGATACTTTCACTGGCTAGGTAACGCACTGCACGGTGATTTTGGCTTCTCATTACAATATCAAGAACCAGTAACATCATTACTTAATAAGTTCATTTGGAATACATTTATTGTTGCAGTTGCAGCTTTATTTTTCACTTGGATTATTGCTCTTATAATTGGTGTTGTTTCAGCAACAAAACAGCATTCATGGTTTGATAGACTTGTAACAATTGGTGTTTTTGCTGCAATGTCATTCCCATCATTTTTTATAGGATTGTTCTTAATTAAATTATTGGCAGTTGATTTAAATTTATTACCAATTGGCGGCATGATTGATATTGGAAGTAATTCGACAGGTATCACATACATATTGGAAGTATTACGTCATATGATTCTGCCTGTATTTATTTTAACGCTTCTCGGTGTAGGGTCATTAACACGATATTTTAGAACAGGTATGTTGGATGTTGTAAGACAAGACTATATTCGTACTGCACGTGCAAAAGGGTTGAAAGAAAGAAAAGTTATTTATAAGCATGCATTGAAAAATGCAATTTTACCAGCGATTACTTTACTTGCGTTTGAATTACCAGGCTTATTTTCTGGCGCAATTATTATTGAACAAATCTTTAACTGGCCAGGGATTGGAAGTATTCAATTAGAAGCATTGAACTTTCGTGATTATACAGTATTAATGGCATTTACGATGTTTCTTTCTTGTTTAACAATTATGGCGAACTTTTTTGCAGATATTGTATATGGGCTTGTTGATCCACGAATTCGACTGAAGTAAGGGGGGGAAGATATGGAGACTATTACAACAATAAAGAAAAAGAAAGAACCGAAAAAAAGAAACGAATCATCACCATGGCGTCAAGCCTATAAAAAAATAAAGCAAAATAAGTTGGCATTGTTTGGTTTATACATTTTAATATTTATGTTTTTATTTAGTTTCATTGGTCCAATCTTTTCACCATATGCTTCGGGGACAGTACAAGTAATGCAAATCAATAAACCACCTAACCTTTCACATTGGCTCGGAACAGACCAATTAGGACGGGACATTTTAACTAGGCTTATGCAAGCAGGACGTATTTCATTAACAATCGGTTTAGCATCGATGTTACTATCTGTTATACTCGGTGCTTTGTTAGGAGCCATTGCTGGTTTTTATCGTGGCATTGTAGACCATCTAATTATGCGTATTGCAGATGTGTTAATGTCCATTCCAGGATTACCGTTGCTTATTATAATGGGGGCAATTTTATCAGAATGGAAACTACCATCAGAATACCGGTTATATGTCGTAATGATTATTTTAAGTTTAGTAGGATGGCCAGGACTTGCTCGTCTTGTGCGAGGGCAGATTTTAACGCTGCGGGAGCAAGCATTTATGCAGGCTGCGGACGTCTTGGGATTAAAAGATTCTCGTAAAATTCTCCATCATTTAATTCCAAACGTTTTTCCAATATTAATTGTTGTAGCGACATTAGGTGTGGCAGGATCTATTTTAAGTGAATCTGCACTAAGTTACCTAGGACTTGGCGTTGTCCCGCCTACACCATCGTGGGGAAATATGATTAGTGCAGCAAACTCATTAATCGATTTCCAAAAGCGTCCGTGGTTATGGATCCCGCCTGGTTTTGCAATCTTTATAACAGTTGTATCAATTAATTTACTTGGCGATGCACTTCGTGATGCATTAGATCCAAAGATGAAGCGGTAGGTGAGGAAGCATGAGTAAAGCAGTAGTAGAGCTAAAGGATTTACAAACGCACTTTCAGACAGAAGAAGGTACAGTAAAGGCTGTCAATCATGTTAGCTTTTCAGTTCGAGAAGGTGAAACAGTTTGTGTAGTAGGCGAATCAGGTTGCGGGAAAAGTGTAACGGCTTTATCTATTATGGGACTTATTGCTGAATCTGGCGGCATCGTTGGTGGTGATATTCTTTATGAAGGAAAAAGTCTTTTAGGAATGAAAGAGAAAGAACTTCGTAGTTTAAGAGGAAATGATATCGCGATGATTTTCCAGGAACCGATGACATCGCTTAATCCGGTCTTTACTGTTGGAGAGCAAATTGTTGAGACGTTAAGAGAGCATGAACTACTTAGCAAAAACGAAGCATACAAAAAAGCAATTGAATTAATTCGTAAAGTTGGTATTGCTCGTGCTGATGAAATTGTCCATTCTTATCCGCACGAATTAAGCGGTGGCATGTTACAACGTATTATGATTGCTATTGCACTTAGTTGTAATCCAAAGTTATTAATTGCAGATGAACCGACAACAGCTTTGGACGTTACGATTCAAGCGCAAATATTAGATTTACTAAGGCAAGTAAAAGAGGAATTTAAAACATCGATTTTATTAATTACACATGATCTAGGTGTTGTAGCAGAAATGGCCGATTATGTTGTCGTTATGTATGGCGGGAAAGTTATTGAAGAGGCACCGGTACTAGAGATATTTCAAAATCCGAAACATCCATATACGCAAGGGCTGCTAAAATCAAAACCAGTAATGGGGAAACGAACAGATAAACTTTATTCTATTCCAGGGCAAGTTCCAAATTTAGTTGGCTTAGATGAGTTTTGCTACTTTAGTGGCCGCTGTGAACATTGCATGGAAATATGCAAAAATGAAGCGCCAAATCTTAATGTGCATGACGAGGATCATAAAGTAGCTTGTTGGTTATATGAGGAGCGTGCTGGGCAATGAGTGAACCATTATTAGAAGTGAAGAACTTAAAAACGTATTTTCCGATTAAGGGCGGCGTATTTAGTAGAACGATTGGACATGTGAAAGCGGTAGATGGGGTAAGCTTTACAATTGATAAAGGAGAAGTGTTTGGCCTTGTAGGAGAGTCTGGAAGTGGGAAGACGACGATAGGGAAAACAATTCTCCGTCTCGTTCAAAAAACAGAAGGTGAAGTGAAGTTTAAAGGTCAAGATGTTCATGCTTTATCAAAAGAGGAGCTGAGAAAGCACCGTCCTAATATGCAGCTCGTGTTCCAAGATCCATTTAGCTCATTAAATCCTAGAATGAGAATTGGAGAAGCACTTGGTGAGCCAATGTTGGCTCACGGACTAGCGACGAAAGAAAATGTCCGTGAAAAGGTGATAGAAGTATTGGAGTTATGTGGTTTAGCGCCGTATCATATTGACCGGTACCCTCATGAGTTTTCCGGTGGGCAACGTCAGCGTATCGTTATTGCAAGGGCAATGGTATTAGATCCAGAATTTATTGTGGCTGATGAGCCTGTTGCGGCATTAGATGTATCTATTCAAGCGCAAATCATTAATTTGTTTAGTGAATTACAGGAGAAAAAGGGATTATCCTATTTATTCATTTCACATGATTTAAGTGTTGTGGAGCACTTATGTACGAAAATTGGAATTATGTATTTAGGAACTATTGTGGAAACAGCACCACGTGATGAGTTATTTGCGAATCCGCTTCATCCATATACAAAAGCATTGTTATCAGCAGTCCCAATACCTGATCCAACGGTTAAGCGAGAACGGATTATTTTAGAAGGGGATATTCCAAGCCCGGCAAATCCGCCGTCAGGTTGCCGTTTTCATACACGCTGCCCCTTTGCTACAGATATTTGTAAAACGAATGTACCAGAATTCCGTAATGTGGGCGAAGATCATTTTGTTGCTTGTCACCATGTGTAAAAAAAGGACTCTTTCACTTTTTGAAAGAGTCCTTTTTTTACCCCGCATTAACGGGCAGTAAGACTCCCACCTGAAAATTCGACACATGCGGGGAAGTTAGGTGGGAGTCTTACTGCCCGTAAAAGCCCGATTGGTTCAACTAATAATCAGAGGAACCCCACCTCTGATTAAAGTTTCACTTTATTTACTAGATGAAGTTTGTTTCAATACAAATTGCTCAATTGCATGAGCAACACCGTTTTCATTATTTGTTAATGTAACAACGTCACATAATTTTTTTACGTCTTCTTCAGCATTTCCCATTGCAACTGATAAGCCGGCTACTTGTAACATTGGCACATCATTAAAGTTATCGCCGATTGCAACAGTATCTTCAATTGGTATATTGAAATAAGCTGCCATTTCTTGTAGGCCGTTCCCTTTATGACCATGCTTATCCATAATTTCTACATTAGTAGGGGCTGATGCGGTAACTGAAATATCCGTATCTTCTTGTAAAGTTTGCAATAGCTGCGAACGATGAGCAGCATTAAATGTCAAAATAAAGAATTTAGATATTTCTAATTCTGGATTATTTACAACATCTTCGATTTTTTGGAAATCAGTAATTAAGTTTGATTTCTTTTGTTTTTCTGTAATTCTTTCAAGTTCCTCAAGTGTAACATCTAGTGTATGCTTGCTTTCTTCGAATGCCTGCATAACTTGATCTTGCCATGTATAAGGAGAGTAAACCCCTTTATTTGTGTACAACTTATATGGAAAACCTTCAGATTCTAGTAACTTTGCAAGCTTGTATACTTTATCATTTTGTAAACAACGCGAGTTAATTACTTTTCCATCCACATAAACAATTGCCCCATTGCTTGCTCCAACTGGAAGAGCTAGTTTATATTCTTCCAATAATTTTAAAGCGTCCTCTTTCGCGCGGCCAGAACAAATCATTACAATATGACCAGCTTCTTTTGCGGTTTGGATAGCTTGTAAGTTCTCTTTGGAGATTTCAAGATTAGATGATAGTAGTGTACCATCCATATCTAGTGCGATTAATTTCAAAATGACCACCTCTTTGTTTCCATTATACATAGTTATATAGAGGAAACATATAAACTTATCTTGGAAAGATAGTATTTTATCCCGCATTAATTTCTAGTAAAAGTGCGATTGGTGAGGGGGAATAATTAGTAGGGAATGGAACTCTCGTTGATTAAAGTTTCACTTTGGTTTTTAACAAAATAGAGATGAATAATATTATATTTCGCTTTATGACCTTAATGTTACACTAGTGTTACAAATGTAATTGTAGTAGAAAACGCATTAAAACAAGGTTTTTGAGTGTTTATTTAAAAAAACGTAAAAAAAGTGTAATAAAATTTACGTAATTATATTGCAACGTAATAATAGTTATGTTACATTAATGTTACAAACGTTACGTAATTAATTTCAATGTAACGTTAACATGAAAACTATGAACTAAACATTTCTTAGAAATTACATATAGATAACTTACAAAAAAAGGAGAATGAATGATATGAACAACGAGCAAGTATTAAACGTAACAAAAGGTGACTTCTTAGGATCAGCAAGCGGAGCGGTAGTATTAACAGCATTAATCGTATTTCTTTCAAGCGTATTAGTATAATAGAAGTTTTGTAACAAAAATAAGAGAAGGGAGAATGAAAATTATGAACAACGAGCAAGTATTAAACGTAACAAAAGGTGACTTCTTAGGATCAGCAAGCGGAGCGGTAGTATTAACAGCATTAATCGTATTTCTTTCAAGCGTATTAGTATAATAGAAGTTTTGTAATAAAAATAAGAGAAGGGAGAATGAAAATTATGAACAACGAGCAAGTATTAAACGTAACAAAAGGTGACTTCTTAGGATCAGCAAGCGGAGCGGTAGTATTAACAGCATTAATCGTATTTCTATCAAGCGTATTAGTATAATAGAAGTTTTGTAAAAAAAGATAAATGAAGGGAGAATGAAAGATATGAAAGAGCAAGTATTACAAGTAACAAAAGGTGATTTCTTAGGATCAGCAAGCGGAGCAGTAGTATTAACAGCATTAATCGTATTTCTATCAAGCGTATTAGTATAATAAAAGTTTTAAATTGTACAAAATGAAAGGAGAATGAGGAATATGAACAGTGAACAAGTGTTACAAGTAACAAAAACAGATTTATTAGGATCATTAGGCGGAGCGGTAATATTAACATCATTTATTCTATTCCTTGCAAATATATTAGTATGAAAAATATAAATACAATCATTCAAAAAAAATAAAGACTCTAACATATTAGTAAGTAGTTAATATGTTGGAGTCTTTTTTGTTTTCCTCTCATATATACCTTCAAGTATTAATATTTTCCCCTTACTTTAAAGAGAAAAAAGTCGAATTTTATATGTAAGAAAAAAAGAGGAATTTGACAGAAAAGATAGAAAATTTTAAAGGTCGGAAATTGTTAGCTTGCTAACTAATTTCTATTAATTGATGTTGGAAGCGTTTTCGGTTGGTTTTAAGTATGGACCATTTAATCTATTTACAGGGGGATGAAGATATTATGAAACAAAAATCTATGGATACGCTAGCTGCACAAATGGAGGACTTTTTTCCGGTACGTGATGTAGATCATTTGGAATTTTACGTAGGGAATGCAAAGCAATCAAGTTATTATCTTGCGAGAGCGTTTGGATTCAAAATTGTAGCTTATTCTGGATTAGAAACAGGAAACCGTGAAAAGGTATCTTATGTTCTTGTGCAAAAAAATATGCGTTTTGTTGTGTCTGGAGCTTTAAGTAGCGATAGTCGTATTGCAGAGTTTGTAAAGACTCATGGTGATGGAGTGAAGGATGTGGCTTTACTTGTTGATGATGTTGATAAAGCCTACTCTGAAGCTGTAAAACGTGGCGCTGTTGCGATTGCTCCTCCTGAAGAGTTAACAGATGAGGAAGGTACCTTGAAGAAAGCGGTTATTGGTACGTATGGTGATACAATTCATACGCTTGTAGAGCGTAAAAATTATAAAGGAACATTCATGCCAGGATTCCAAAAGGTTGAATTTAATATTCCATTTGAAGAGTCTGGTTTAATTGCTGTAGACCATGTAGTTGGTAACGTTGAGAAAATGGAAGAATGGGTTAGTTATTATGAGAACGTCATGGGATTTAAACAAATGATCCATTTCGACGATGATGATATTAGTACAGAGTATTCGGCATTAATGTCAAAAGTTATGACGAATGGAAGTCGTATTAAGTTTCCGATTAATGAACCAGCGGATGGAAAAAGAAAATCACAAATTCAAGAATATCTAGAGTTCTATAACGGAGCAGGTGTACAGCATCTCGCTTTATTAACAAGTGATATTGTAAAAACAATTGAAGTACTTCGTGCAAATGGCGTGGAGTTTTTAGATACGCCAGATACGTATTACGATGAGTTAACAGCACGTGTTGGAAAAATTGATGAAGAAATTGATAGATTAAAAGAATTGAAGATTCTAGTAGACCGTGACGAAGAAGGTTATTTATTACAAATCTTTACGAAACCAATTGTAGATCGTCCAACTCTATTTATTGAAATCATCCAACGTAAAGGTTCTCGTGGATTTGGCGAAGGGAACTTTAAAGCGTTATTCGAATCAATTGAAAGAGAACAAGAGCGTCGCGGAAATTTATAAAATTTGTATCCACCAGCAAGAGTTCCTTTGTTGGTGGAAATTTCATTTTCATAGGGAGGAATCACGATGAAATTTGTTACATTTCGTCTCCCATCGAAAGAAATGCGAGCTGGATGGCTTGAAGGTGACAAAGTAATCGATATGAATCTTGCAAGTAATGGACAATTACCTTCTTCTATGTTCGCCTTTTTAGAGAAAGCAGATGAGTATGTAGAAGTATTGCGTAATATTAAGAATCCTGAAAAGGGTATATATTCCTTAGAGGAAGTTCAATTAGCAGCGGCAATTCCTAATCCGAGTAGCATTCGAGATTTTTATGCATTTGAGCAGCATGTAAAAACAGCTCGCGGACGAAGAGGGCTAGATGTTGTACCTGAATGGTATGATATCCCGGTTTTTTATTTTACGAACCACCGTGCTGTTATTGGACCAGATGATTTTGTTATTGGTCCGAAGAAGTCTAAAAAGCTTGATTATGAGTTAGAGATTGCTTGCGTAATTGGGAAAGAAGGACGAAACATTTCTCGTGAACGAGCAGAGGAATATATTTTTGGTTACTGCATTATGAACGACTGGAGTGCAAGGGACTTACAAGCAACAGAAATGAAAGTGGGACTCGGTCCAGCGAAAGGAAAAGATTTTGCAACTTCATTAGGAGCGTATCTCGTTACGAAAGAGGAATTAGACGTTTATCGTAATGGTGATCGTTATGATTTAGAGATGACTGCTCATGTAAATGGGCAACTGTTATCAAAAGGGAATTTCCAAGATATTTATTATGCATTCTCTGAAATGATTGAACGTGCTTCGGAAGATGTTACGTTATATCCAGGGGATGTTATCGGGTCTGGTACAGTGGGAACGGGCTGTATTTTGGAGCTTGGTACGGAAGAGTGGCTGCAAGATGGAGATGTTGTAGAGCTGTCGATTACGGGTTTAGGTACGTTACGTAATACGGTCAAAAAAGAAATGGAAGCAGGTGATGGGCATGTTTTATCGTCACATGGGGGAGCTACCTCATAAACGACATGTACAATTTCGTAAAAAAGATGGATCGCTTTATCGTGAGCAGGTAATGGGGACAAAAGGTTTCTCTGGTACCCAGTCTATTTTGTATCATCATTATATGCCAACAGAAGTAGGGCATGCGGCATTATCGCATTCTTGTCAGTTACAGTATGAAGAGGATGTTACTCTTGCTCATCGCCACTTCCGTACGAAAGAAAATAAAAAAACTGGTGATGCAGTAAGCGGAAGAAACTTTATGCTTGGGAATGAGGATTTATTAATTGGAGTAGTGAGTCCAACAGAAAAAATGGATTATTTTTACCGTAATGGTGATGGCGATGAAATGTTATTTGTTCATTATGGAACAGGAAAAATTGAAACGATGTTTGGAACGATTCACTATAGAAAAGGTGATTATGTAACAATTCCAATTGGAACGATTTATCGTGTTATTCCAGATGAGGGAGAGACTAAGTTTCTTGTTGTAGAGGCAAATAGCCAAATTACAACACCAAGTCGCTATCGCAATGAATATGGGCAATTGTTAGAACATAGTCCGTTTTGTGAAAGAGATATGCGTGGACCGGAGAAATTGGAGACATATGATGAAAAAGGTGAGTTTGTCGTAATGACAAAGTCGAGAGGTTATATGCACAAGCATGTGTTAGGGCACCATCCGTTAGATGTTGTTGGATGGGATGGGTATTTATATCCGTGGGTCTTTAATGTGGAGGATTTTGAACCAATTACAGGTCGTATTCATCAGCCACCACCAGTACATCAAACATTCGAAGGGCATAATTTCGTCATTTGCTCTTTCGTACCGCGTTTATACGATTATCATCCAGAATCTATTCCGGCACCATATTATCATAGTAATGTGAATAGTGATGAGGTACTGTACTATGTAGAAGGTAATTTTATGAGCCGAAAAGGTGTAGAAGAAGGTTCAATTACGCTTCATCCAAGCGGGATCCCGCATGGGCCACATCCAGGGAAAACAGAAGCGAGTATAGGGAAGAAAGAGACACTTGAACTGGCTGTTATGATAGATACATTCCGTCCGCTTCGTATTGTAAAACAAGCACATGAGACGGAAGATGAAAAATATATGTATAGCTGGATTGAAGAGGGTTCATATACTGCGAAATAAGTAAAAAGAGGCATGCTCACTACGGGAGCATGCCTCTTTTATGGAATCGACATGTATAATAATACCAAAAAAAGTTATGAAAATATATATAGATATGATTGTCTGAATCTTTTTATCAAAAGGATGATAAGAGTATAGTATGTATCTCGATAGTTTTCTGTTTATTTCGACAAAAGTATTGACTAAAAAACATGCCGTGGGTAAAATGAAAAAAATAAATTAAATTTTCAGAAAACTAAAATCATGGAGGAGCACAGTATGAAGCAAATTTTTCAAAAGAAGCCAATTTCAACGTTACTGCAAGAAAGTAAACAAAAGACATTATCGAGAACGTTAGGGGCACTTGATTTAACAATGCTTGGAATCGGAGCAATTGTTGGAACTGGTATTTTTGTTCTTACTGGCGTTGTAGCAGCGAAACATTCTGGACCAGCTATTATATTATCATTTGCTATAGCTGCATTAGCTTGTGCCTTTGCTGCATTTTGTTACGCTGAATTTGCTTCTTCAGTTCCTGTCTCAGGGAGTGTTTACACGTACACGTATGCGACGATGGGAGAAGTATTTGCCTTCTTAATTGGATGGGATTTAATGCTCGAGTATTTATTAGCCACATCTGCTGTAGCCAATGGATGGTCAGCGTATTTTCAATCGTTATTAAAGGGATTTGGGATTCATATTCCGACCATTCTCTCCTCGGCCCCTGGTACTGGAAAGGGTGGAATAATTGATTTACCTGCAGTTCTAATTATTCTAGTTATGACGGTTCTTTTATCTAGAGGTGTTCGTGAAAGTGCACGTGTAAATAATATAATGGTATTTATTAAACTAGCAGTTGTTCTCATTTTTATCTTCGCCGGATTTAATTATGTAAAACCTGAAAATTGGACACCTTTTATGCCATTTGGGTTAGATGGTGTAATGGCTGGAGCAGCTACAGTTTTCTTCGCATTCATTGGATTTGATGCTGTATCAACAGCCGCAGAAGAAGTGAAGCGCCCACAACGCGATTTGCCGATTGGAATTATTGCATCGTTACTAGTTTGTACGGTTCTTTACATTGTTGTTTCACTTATTTTGACAGGGATTGTTCCATACGGTCAGTTGAATATATCAGATCCAGTTGCTTTCGCACTTCAATTTATTGGACAAGATAGTTTGGCGGGAGTGATATCAGTAGGAGCAATTACAGGAATTACAACTGTAATGCTAGTTATGATGTATGGGCAAGTTCGTGTTTCATATGCAATGAGCAGAGATGGATTGTTACCGAAGCGTCTTGCTAAAGTTCATCCGAAATTTAAAACACCATTTTTAAATACATGGACAACAGGTATTATTGCAGCACTTATTTCAGGATTAATAGATTTAAATGTTTTAGCACATCTTGTAAATATGGGAACTTTGTCAGCATTTGCACTTGTAGCTGTTGCTGTCATTGTGATGAGACGAACTCATCCTGATTTGCCAAGGGCGTTTAAGGCGCCGCTCGTACCATTTTTACCAGCATTAACAGTTATCTTTTGCTTATATTTGATGCTTCAATTATCAGCGGCAGCTTGGATTAGTTTTGGTGTTTGGATGGTTATCGGTATAGTAGTTTATTTCGCCTATAGTAGAAAGCGTAGTGTTTTAAATAATAGTAAAAAAGAAGAAGATGTAGCAAATTTATAAATGGAAAAATCCATTCTAATTCTGTTAGGATGGATTTTTATTTTGAAAATTTACATTTTTCTGAATGTATTATAAGATAATTGTTGGCGAACTAAAGGGGTGAAAATGTGAAAAATACATGGCGTGAGTTAAGAGAGATGGATCGTAACGTATGGATTCGATTTATCGGTGAGACATTGAACGGAATTGCGATGATGATGTTAATGCCTTTTTTTGCACTATATTTAAAAGATAAGGTAGATTCTTTATTACAAGTTGGAATCATTATGGCGCTTTCTCCAATAGCTGCAAGCTTTGGCTCGCTTATAGGCGGAAGAATAGCTGATATATATGGAAGAAAGCCAATTATGATATTTTCAATGGCGAGTAATGCGTTATTAATGCTCGGTTTTTTATTTATCGAAGGATTTATTCCATACGCTATTTTATCTATTTTTTTAGGGTTAAGTAATTCTTTATTTCATCCAGCAGCATCAGCGATGGTTGCAGATGTGACGGCGCCAGAAAAAAGAACAGAAGCATATGGTTTATTGCGAATGGGACACAATATTGGTGCTGCAATTGGACCGATAATGGGAGCATCAGTAGTTGTTTTATCAAAGAACCTCGTGTTTATTATTGCTTCATCCGCTATGTTGTTTTATGCGCTACTAGTGTTAGTACTTATTAAAGAAACAATGCCAAAAATTACGGATATGACGGAAAAAAGTAAAGAGCAGGAATCCGGAGCAGTTTGGAAAATTTTAATGAGAGATAAGGCGTTAATGATTTATTTGTTAGCGGGGATCATTATTTCTATGGGGTTTTCTCAAACAGAAGGCATGTTACCGCTTCACTTTGATAACGAAATGAAGGATATTTTTGGAGTCAACAATCCATACCCATATTTAATGGCATTAAATGGTCTATTAGTTGTTTTATTTCAATTTCAAATTTCAAAATGGGCGACAGATAAACCTGTTGGAAAGACGATGTTATACGGTGCGTGTTTGTTCGGAATTGGTTTGTTTTTTATAGGATGGTTACCGAAGTGGTTTGGAGAATATGATACAAATGCTACAATTATTTTAATGACGTTAATGTTTGTTTATGCCATATATACGTTAGGCGAGATGATTATGTCGCCTGTACAGATGACGTTTGTAGCGAATTTGGCCCCTGAGCATTTGAGAGGAACCTATATGGGGGCGGCGAGTTTGCAGTGGATTACAGGAAGTGCATTCGGTCCACTTCTTGGTGGTTTTTTATTGGATCGTTTGCTTGGTCACTACTTATTTACAATTTTAAGTGTAGGGTGTGTAGTTGCAGGCTTTGTATATGTTTCTTTAGATCGTCTTGTTGAGCAGAGGCAAAAAGATACGCCTACAAAACAGTCTTCTTAATAAAATGAAACTTTAATCAGTGTTTTTTCATTCTCCACAAATGGTAGGGTAATATAGATGACATACACACAAAGTGGATTTCTACATATTTTAGGTACATAACTAGATTAGATAGCAATTTTGCTCTAAAGTTTAATTTTATTTAGCTGTGTAGAAATTAAAGAGAAAAAGTGTAGAAAACCAATAAGTGGTGTCTTTTAATTATTTGTGGAAGTTACATTTTATTTCAAATAGGAACTACCTATTTTTATAAAAAGTGCTAAAATAGAAAAATGAAAACAATTGGTTAGGGTGATTTCAGTGACAAAAATTAAATTAGGTTTATTATACGGTGGAAAATCAGCTGAGCATCAAGTTTCGTTACAAACGGCTCTTGCTGCTATTAAAGCATTAAATCAAGATAAATTCGAGATTCATCCAATTTATATTACAGAACAAGGCCAATGGATGCGTGGAGAGCGTATTGAAGGCGAAGTAACAAATGTTGAGGCATTACAAATGAGTGGGGAAGAGAATACAATTTCTCCTGTATCATTAAGTACAGAAATTATCCCAACGGCAACTTATAAACAAGAAGATGCAATTGATGTTATTTTCCCATTATTACATGGACCGAATGGCGAAGATGGAACAGTACAAGGGTTATTAGAATTACTAAACATTCCATATGTAGGTAACGGTGTATTAGCATCATCTGCTGGTATGGATAAAGTTGTTATGAAAAATATCTTTGCAGAAGCTGGATTGAAACAAGCGAAATATGCATCTTTCATTCGTAGTGCATGGGAAAAAGATCGTGAAACAGCGTATGAAAAAGTAGAAGAAGTATTAGGATATCCTTGCTTCGTAAAACCAGCAAACCTTGGTTCAAGTGTTGGTATTAATAAGTGTAATGATCGTGAAGAGCTTGAGAATGCATTCGAAGAGGCATTCCAATTTGACCGTAAAATTATTGTAGAAGAAAATATTGTAGGTCGTGAAGTAGAAGTTGGTGTATTAGGTAATGATGAGCCGAAATGTTCAGTTGTAGGTGAAATTGTACCGAAAAAAGATTTTTATGATTACAAATCGAAATACATCGATGGTGATACAGCGTTAATTATTCCAGCTGAAATGACAGAGGAAGAGTCTAATGTAATTAAGCGAGATGCAATTATCGCATTCCAATCATTAGATGGTTCGGGCTTAACACGAGCTGATTTCTTCTTAACGAAAGATGGAGAAGTATATATTAACGAAGTAAACACAATGCCAGGATTCACGCCGTTTAGTATGTTCCCTCTATTATGGCAACATACAGGGTTACCGTATCCGGAATTAATTGAAGAGCTAATTCGCTTAGCGATTGAGCGTCACGAAGAAAAACAAAAAATTAAATATACAATCTAACAAAAAGGAGGAAGCACTATTCGAAGGAATAGTGCTTCCTCTATGTAAGGAGTGTTTTCATGATAAATCGAACGTTAAAACAAGTAGAGCAGATGATAAATGGTACTGGATTAGCAGAGCGGTATGAGGGAATTACTATACAAGGAGTGTCTATTGATACGAGGAAAATTGAAAATGGAAATTTATATGTTCCAATTCAAGGTGAACGTTTCGATGGACATGCTTTTGTAGACAAAGCTGTTGAAAATGGGGCGATTGCTACATTATGGATGAAAGATGTAGAAAACCCACCTGAAAATCTTCCGGTTATTTTTGTAGAAGATACACTAGCAGCATTGCAAATGTTAGCGAAAAACTATCGTGATCAATTGGATGTAAAAGTTATTGGTGTAACGGGTAGTAATGGTAAAACATCTACGAAAGATATTGTAACAAGTATTCTTGCGACTAAATTTAAAGTTCAAAAAACAGAAGGTAATTTCAACAACCACATCGGTTTACCTCTTACTATTTTAAATTTAGAGGAAAATACAGAAGTAGCTGTATTAGAAATGGGCATGTCAAGCCGAGGAGAAATTGAATTTCTATCTAAGTTAGCTCGTCCTAATGCAGCTATTATCACGAACATTGGTGAGGCGCACTTAATGGATTTAGGCTCTCGTGAGGCGATTGCTGAAGCAAAGTTAGAAATTGTTACAGGTTTACAAAAGGGTGGCGTGTTCGTATATAATGGAGATGAGCCGCTATTAACGAATCGTGTTCCAGAAATGAATTTAGCAGCTGAAACAGTTACATTTGGTGATGCGAGAGCAAATGATTACTATCCAACTACTGTAACATTGCAGGCTACTGGGACACACTTTAAGATGAACAGGGATGAAACTTTGTCATTCTATTTGCCAGTACTAGGAAAGCATAATGTATATAATACGCTTGCTTCAATGGCAATTGCAAAACATTTTGGTGTAACGTGGGAAGAAATGAAACAAGGTTTAGTAACACTTCAAATGACAGGTATGCGTATGGAAATTGTAAAAACAGATAGTGGTTTAACAATTATCAATGATGCTTATAATGCTAGTCCAACAGCTATGGAAGCTGCGTTCCACCTAATGAATGGTTTAGATGGATTTGCTAAAAAAATTGTTGTGCTTGGTGATATGTTAGAACTTGGAAATCAAGAAGTGCAATTTCATTATGAAGTAGGTAAATTAATTGATCCAGCAAAAATTTCATATGTATTCACATATGGTAAATTAGGGGCTCAAATTGCTGAAGGTGCAAAAATTAATTTCCCTAAAGACCGTGTAAAAGCGTATGATAGTAAAGAAGAGTTAATAAAAGAGTTGCAAGCAGTAGTCGGTACGAAAGATGTTGTATTAGTAAAAGCATCTCGCGGCATGAAATTAGAAGAAGTAATTACGATGTTGAAATAATTGGTGTATATAAATAGGGATGATAGCCACGAAAATAGTGGAAACTTATAATAAGCGCTTACAGTAAACGATAAAAAAATAAAAGTAAAGAAAAAAGCTCTGAATATGAAATAAGGTAACAGTTGGGGTTTGCTTTTTACACCTACAAAACTTATAATTGATAAAGTGTAATAACGTTTAGAAGTATTTTCGTGAAGAATATACGCCCGGTTATATACGTAAGTATTCAGGAAAATGGCTTTTCCGCAAGTTCGGAAAACGCCTTTTTTTAAATGATAAGTATAGGATAGAAAAGGAGAAGTAACATTGACAACATTTCGAGAACTAGGATTAAGTGAGTCTTTACTACAATCTGTTGAAAGTATGGGCTTTGAAGAGGCTACGCCGATTCAAGCTGAAACAATTCCACATGCATTGCAAGGTAAGGATATTATTGGGCAAGCGCAAACAGGTACAGGGAAAACAGCAGCATTCGGATTACCACTATTAGATAAAGTGGATACAAATAAAGAAGCAGTTCAAGGTATTGTTATCGCGCCAACGCGTGAATTAGCAATTCAAGTTGGAGAAGAGCTATACAAAATTGGTAAACATAAACGTGTTCGTATTCTACCAATTTATGGTGGTCAAGATATTAACCGCCAAATTCGTGCTCTAAAAAAACACCCACACATTATTGTAGGTACGCCGGGTCGTATTTTAGATCATATCAACCGTAAAACACTTCGCTTACAAAACGTAGAGACTGTTGTTCTTGACGAAGCGGATGAAATGTTAAACATGGGCTTCATTGAAGATATTGAAGCGATTTTAACAGATGTGCCAGAAACACATCAAACATTATTATTCTCAGCGACAATGCCAGATCCAATCCGTCGTATTGCTGAGCGTTTCATGACTGAGCCTCAACACATTAAAGTAAAAGCAAAAGAAGTAACAATGCCAAACATTCAGCAGTTCTATTTAGAAGTGCAAGAAAAGAAAAAGTTTGACGTGTTAACACGCTTACTAGATATTCAATCTCCAGAGCTTGCAATCATATTCGGTCGTACAAAGCGTCGTGTTGATGAATTATCAGAAGCATTAAACTTACGTGGTTATGCAGCAGAAGGTATTCACGGTGACTTAACACAAGCGAAGCGTATGTCTGTATTACGTAAATTTAAAGAAGGTACTATTGAAGTTCTTGTTGCAACAGACGTTGCTGCACGTGGTCTTGATATTTCAGGCGTAACACACGTATACAACTTCGATATCCCACAAGATCCAGAATCATACGTTCACCGTATCGGTCGTACTGGTCGTGCTGGTAAAAAAGGTATTGCAATGTTATTTGTAACACCACGTGAATCAGGACAATTAAAAAATATCGAGCGTACAACAAAACGTAAGGTTGATCGTATGGACGCACCGACACTTGACGAGGCGTTAGAAGGTCAACAACGTTTAATCGCTGAAAAACTTCAAAGCACAATTGAAAATGATAACTTATCATACTACAAGCGTATTGCAGAAGAAATGTTAGAAGAGAATGATTCTGTAACAGTAGTAGCTGCTGCTTTAAAAATGATGACAAAAGAGCCGGATACAACTCCGATCGCTTTAACATCAGAACCACCAGTTGTTTCAAGAGGTGGCGGTGGCGGTTCTAAAAAACGCGGTGGTAACGGAAGTGGATACCGTGATGGTAACCGTAATCGTAGTCGTGATGGACGCGGCGGTGGCGATGGTCGTAACCGTGATCGCAATCGTGATGGACGTGGAAGCGGAAGTGGCGATGGTCGTAACCGTGATCGTAATCGTGATGGCGGTAGCCGTGATGCTGGTAGCCGTGATGGTAACCGTGGTCGTAAAGGTGAAGGTCGCCCTGGATCTTCAAATGGACGCGGCGAAAGAAAACATCATAGCCGTCCACAAGCTTAATAAAAAAGAGAATGCCCTTTGCTGGCATTCTCTTTTTTTATTTCTGTAATTGTGCATACTACATAGTAACTCGTATAGAAATGAGGTGCTATATGCTTGTAAGACTTGGGTATGTTGCGATGAGTGTACATTTGAAGAATGCTTCTCCATCTCAAACGATGACATATGCACAGTTTCAGCGGATTGATGATCGAGAGGCTGCAATTCGTAAACTTGAAAGAATCGCTAATTCGAATTTGGAAAATTGCTTACGGTTATTAAAACATAATAAAGGGCATGATATATCTTTCTTTCGACTTAGTTCCAAGCTTATTCCTTTAGCGAATCATGAGGAGTTGTTAGATTGGAACTATATTCGTCCGTTAAAAGAAAATCTGAAAGAATTAGGTGAATATGCAATTCGTATGAATATGCGAATTGACTTCCATCCAGATCACTTTGTTGTACTAAATTCACCTGAGGAGAGTATTTTCAAACAATCTGTAAAGACATTGCAGATGCACAAAAAATTGTTAAAGGGTATGGGAATTGAACATAAGCAACGATGTGTATTACATGTGGGAGGAGGTTATAAAGATAAGGAGCTTGCATTAGAACGCTTTATAGAAAATTGGTCAACTGTTCCAAGAGGTATTCAAGAGATGATTATATTAGAAAATGATGACACGACCTTTTCTTTAGAAGAAACATTGTATTTAGGTGAGAAATTAGACATTCCAGTCGTGTTTGATTTGCACCATCATATGATGAATAATGACCAGGAAGATTGGCATGAAGATTGGGCGCGTGTTGTACATACGTGGGAATCGTCTTTGTTACCAGTTAAAATGCACATCTCCAGTCCTAGAGATGGAAAGAACCCGAGAGCACATGCAGATTTTATTGATGTAGATACTTTCTTATCTTTTTTGAAAAAGATAAAGGGGAGTGTTCCGCGAATTGATTGTATGATTGAGGCGAAGAAAAAGGACGAGTCTTTATTTCAACTAATGAGAGAGTTAAGTAAACAAACAGATGTGGAAATTATCGATGGTGCGAGCTTCTATGTTAAATAAGCTCTGCGCCATCGTTTTTTTTTGTCCCGCTATTTGCCGGGCAGTAAGACTCCCGCCTCAAAATTCGGCGAATGCGAGGGAGTTAGGTGGGAGCCGGGCTGCCCGTAAAAGCCCGATTGGTGCGGGCTAATAATCAGTGGGGGATGGAAAATATCCCCACTGATTAAAGTTTCACTTTATTAAAAAAGGGGTGCACATGCCGCCGATTATTAAGCCGGTTAAATGGCTTATAGGATTGGCAGAGGGATTAAAGAAAGTAAATAGTAGTAATATAAGTATCATTATTGAAAAAATAGCGATGTCTCTTGGTTTTGAAGAACGATATCGACTATACAATAAAAATAATTGGGCGCCTAGTAATCCGAAAATACCACCAGATGCTCCGGCGTGAATATATTCAAGAGGCATAATAATATAAGAAGAAATATTCCCGAGAATGCCAGAAAGGAAAAAAATAATGATGAAAGAAAAGTGTCCTAGTTGTTTTTCGATAGAAGAACCAAATACAAATAAACAAATACTATTAGAAAGGAAATGTTGTAAGTCTACGTGTACAAGTAAGGAAGTTATGACACGCCACCATTCTCCTTTAGCGATATATTCATTGTAGGCTGCCAGGTGAAAGAGGGAAAAGTCGCTCAATATAATCATGACTAATTGTATAAGAAGTAAAGAAATGATAATCGGTTGTAAGGAAATGCGAGTGGATGGTATTAGCATGTTGTTAGTATCACTCCTTTTGCATCAGAAAGATTCTCTGTTATTCTTACAATATGAATGAAGAAAGCTAAATAGAAGAAGGGGATTTTGAAATGATTATAGGGATTGGAATCGATATTATTGAGTTAAATCGAATTGAAAAAATGCTAGATGGAAAGCTTAAATTTATGGAACGTGTTTTAACTGAAAGAGAACGTAGTGTTGCCGAGGGGCTGAAAGGAAGTCGTCTTACAGAATTCGTAGCTGGAAGATTTGCAGCAAAAGAGGCGTATTCTAAAGCGGTAGGGACCGGTATCGGGAAAGAAGTGAGTTTTTTAGATATTGAAGTAAGGAATGATGATAGAGGTAAGCCGATTATCATTACAAATACAGAGCATATTGTTCATTTATCAATTAGTCATAGTAAAGAATTTGCCGTTGCTCAAGTTGTTTTGGAAAGCTCGTCACGCTAGTCTGCATATTTTATATCTTTGTCTCATATATTTGAGGTAGCGATAAGGAAGGCATATCTTCCATTCATTTATAGGGGCAAAGGGGCTGAAGTGATGAAAAGGCGTCTGTTTTTAGTTCTTGTCGGTTTATTGACCGTTTTTGTGTTGGCGGGTTGTATGGAAAAGAAACAAGAAGATGTTGTGAGAGATTTAGAAACGAAAGTTAAAGGTATGAAGAGTTATCAAGCTGAAGCGAAATTATCTATTAAAACAGGAAATGAACCTCAAGAGTACAATGTAGAAATTTGGCATAAAGAACCTTCGTATTATCGTGTGAATTTGCAGAATGCGAAAAAGGATCAGAGTCAAATTATTTTAAGGAATGATGAAGGTGTATTTGTATTAACACCGGCACTTAATAAGAGTTTCCGTTTTCAAAGTGATTGGCCGCAAAATAGTAGCCAGGCTTATTTATATGAATCACTTGTAAGAGATATTTTGCAAGATAAGAAAAATCTCTCTTTCGAGAAAACAGATAAGTATTATGTGTTTAAAACAAAAACAAATTATCAACATCAAAATATGTTGCCGAAACAAGAGATTAAGCTGAATAAAAGTGATTTAACACCAGTTTCTGTGAAACTGATGGATAATGATCAAAATGTCCTTGTAAAAGTAGATTTCACTAAAGTAAAATTTGATGCAAAGTTTGATAAAGGTGCATTTGATACGAAACAAAATATGTCTAGAGCACAAGTGGATGTTCAGACGGCAGCGAAAGAAGACAAACCGTTTGCTATTTTGTATCCACGTGATACACCGCAAGGTATGACTTTGAAAGAGGAAGAAGAGTTGAAGACAGACAGTGGCAAGCGTGCAATACTCACATACACTGGAAGTAAGAAATCCTTTACTTTAATACAAGAAAAGTCAAAAGTTGCAGAGGCCTCATCGGCGGTAAGTGTAAGTGGAGAGCCGGTTGATCTTGGTTTCACGATTGGTGCATTGACGAAAGACTCTGTAACGTGGTCACATAACGGAGTAGAATATATGCTCGTGTCTAAAGGTTTAGAGCCGAATGAGTTGTTGATGGTTGCTCGTTCGGTTACAGCGAAGCAGGTGAAGTAAACTTCTTAGACGTGGTGATATATGTGCACCACGTCTTTTCTTAGTTTGAAGGTGGATTTCATAAAAGAAGCATATAAAAGAATAAGCTTCGCATATCGTGTATAAGGAAGTGTATTTATGGAAGAAGCACCGTTTTACCGTGACACTTGGGTGGAAGTGGATTTAGATGCGATCTATAACAATGTTACGCATATTAAAGAGTTCATTCCAAGTGATGTAGAAATTTTTGCTGTAGTTAAAGCGAATGCATATGGGCACGATTATGTACCAGTGGCTAAAACCGCATTAGAAGCAGGGGCAACAAGATTAGCAGTTGCTTTTTTAGATGAAGCTTTAGTGCTTCGGAGGGCTGGTATTACTGCACCGATTTTAGTATTAGGTCCTTCCCCTCCTCGTGATGTAAATGTTGCTGCTGAAAATGATGTAGCATTAACTGTTTTTCAAAAAGAATGGGTAGAAGACGCGATAAAGCTCTGGGATGGTTCATCAATAATGAAATTCCATATTAATTTTGATAGTGGTATGGGGAGAATTGGAATACGCGAACGCAAAGAATTAAAGGGGTTCTTAAAGAGTTTAGAAGGCGCGCCATTTTTAGAGTTAGAAGGAGTATATACACATTTTGCAACATCCGATGAGGTTGAGACTTCTTACTTTGATAAGCAATATAATACGTTCTTGCAGCAGTTAAGTTGGTTGAAAGAATTTGGAGTGAACCCTAAATTTGTCCATACAGCCAATAGTGCTGCAACGTTAAGATTTCAAGGGATTACATTTAATGCAGTGCGAATTGGTATTGCGATGTATGGACTATCCCCATCTGTAGAAATACGTCCTTTTTTACCGTTTAAATTGGAACCAGCGTTGTCACTTCATACGAAAGTTGCTCATATTAAGCAAGTGATTAAAGGGGATGGGATTAGTTATAATGTCACATACCGAACGAGAACCGAAGAATGGATTGCGACAGTTGCGATTGGGTATGCAGATGGCTGGCTTAGAAGATTGCAAGGGTTTAAGGTACTTGTAAACGGTGAAAGAGTACCGATTGTAGGGCGAGTGACAATGGATCAATTCATGATACATCTTCCTTGTGAAGTGCCACTTGGTACGAAAGTTACACTCATTGGGAGACAAGGTGATGAGTATATTAGTGCTACCGAGGTTGCTGAATATTCCGGGACTATTAATTATGAAATTATTGCAACGATAAGCTTCCGTGTACCGAGAATATTTATACGACACGGTAAAGTTGTAGAAGTAATCAATTATTTGAACGATATATAGAAGGAGGTATTATTACTCAGCATCTCGTCATTTGGAGGAGTTTCACTAATAAAGAATAGGCTCTTTTTCGCTGGGGAGCTTCTTTTTATACTTGTTATTAATATAAGTTGCAATGAAATATTACTGAAGGATTGCTTTATTTCTTGTTTGAAAGAGATAAAAAGTAAAAGAAGATGAATGTTTTATTTATGAATTGGAAAACATAAGCAAGGAATAAGGAAGTCTTTGCAACAGGCTCCATACAATGGTATTATTACAATAGGTGTCATATATATATTTGGGTGTGTAGTTGACGGTGGAGGTGTATTTTTGTGTCCGAATCAAGTGTAACTACTGAAATCGTGGTTCGGTTGCCAAAGCAAATGGTAACGGAATTGGACGGAATTGGAAAACAAGAGAATAAGAATCGCCATGAACTAATTTGCCAGGCAACACAACTGTTATTGCGTCAACATAAGACGAAGAAACGCTACCAACATGAATCAATGCGACGTGGGTACATTGAAATGGGAAAAATTAATCTTGGTATTGCATCTGAAGCTTTCTTAGCAGAGTATGAAGCAGCTCATACAGTAGAACGCTTAGTTAGCGGGGGGTAATATTTTGATTGTAAAACGCGGCGACGTGTATTTTGCAGACCTTTCCCCAGTTGTTGGTTCTGAGCAAGGAGGCGTTCGTCCGGTTCTTGTCATTCAAAATGACATCGGAAATCGTTTTAGTCCGACTGTGATTGTAGCGGCTATTACTGCACAGATTCAAAAAGCGAAATTACCCACTCATGTGGAAATTGATGCGAAAAAGTACGGTTTTGAGAGGGATTCTGTTATTTTACTTGAGCAGATTCGAACAATCGATAAGCAACGCTTAACGGACAAAATCACTCATTTGGATGAAGTGATGATGAGTCGTGTAGATGAAGCGTTACAAATTAGTTTAGGACTAATAGATTTTTAAATCGGCAGTTTAAGTTGCTCTCTTTACAGGGCAACTTTTTTTTATTATAGAGGAGGTTACGGTTGGATATGGAAATGGTAGATAATCGACAAGGGTTAATGAAAATGTTAGTGAAAGAATTAGGCTTTACAGAAAAGCAAGTTCGTCATGTTATTCAATTAACAGAAGAAGGTAACACAGTTCCATTTATCGCTCGTTACCGAAAAGAATGGACAGGGTCTCTTGATGAGGTGCAAATTCGTGCAATCTTAGAAAGATGGCAATATATGATGCAACTAGAAGATAGGAAAGAAGAGGTTCTTCGTCTTATTGGTGAAAAGGGTAAACTAACCGAGGAGTTGCGTCGTCATATTGTTGCTGCAACAAAACTTCAAGAAGTAGAAGACTTATATCGTCCATATAAAGAAAAAAGAAGAACGAAAGCTACAATTGCTAAAGAAAAGGGATTAGAACCGTTAGCTGAGTGGCTATTATTATATAAAAAAGAAAATCCAGCAGAGAAGGCTATGGAATTTGTTAATGCAGAAAAGGAAGTGGCGTCTGCAGAAGATGCGTTGCAAGGTGCGCAGGATATTATTGCGGAACTTGTTTCGGATAATGCGGCATATCGTAGTTGGATTCGCAATACTACTTTTCGAAAAGGGATTATGTCTTCATCTGTAAAAGATAAAGAAAAAGATGAAAAGAATATATATGAAATGTATTATGGCTATGAAGAACCGTTGCAAAAAGTAGTGCCGCATCGTGTACTAGCTATGAATCGTGGTGAAAAGGAAGACGTATTAAGAGTTTCTGTTATCACGCCAATTGAAGAAATTCTTCAGTTTTTACATAAAAAAATGATTCTTGATGAAGCTTCTAAAAGTGCGCATTATGTACAATTAGCGATGGAAGATGGATATAAGCGATTAATTCAACCTTCAATAGAAAGAGAAATTCGTAAAGAATTAATGGAAACGGCCGAAGAACAAGCGATTCATATTTTCTCTGAGAATTTACGTAATTTATTATTACAACCTCCGATGAAAGGGAAAGTTGTGTTAGCGGTAGATCCAGCATATAGAACCGGTTGTAAATTAGCTGTAGTAGATGATACAGGGAAAGTTCTTCACATAGATGTTATTTATCCGCATCCGCCTGCTCGTAAATATGAGGATGCAAAAACGAAAATCATTTCAATTATAGATAAATATGAAGTTGAAATGATAGCGATTGGAAATGGTACAGCTTCGAGGGAAACGGAAGAATTTATAGTAGATGTATTACAAAATGTAGAGCGAGATGTATTTTACATTATTGTAAATGAAGCGGGTGCTAGTGTGTACTCAGCATCTGATGTAGCTCGCGAGGAGTTTCCAAATTTACAGGTTGAAGAAAGAAGTGCTGTTTCAATTGGGAGACGTCTACAAGATCCGCTTGCAGAGCTTGTGAAAATTGACCCTAAATCTGTTGGAGTGGGGCAATATCAACATGATGTATCTCAAAAGAGATTAAATGAATCATTAACATTTGTAGTAGAGACGGCAGTTAACCGAGTTGGTGTTAATGTAAATACAGCTTCAGTTGCATTGTTGCAATATGTTTCGGGATTATCAAAAACAGTTGCGAAAAATATTGTAGCTAAGCGTGAGGAAGATGGGAAATTCACGAAGCGTACTGAATTAAAGAAAATCCCACGTTTAGGTGCAAAAACATATGAACAATGTATCGGGTTTTTACGTATATTAGAAGGAGCGAATCCGTTAGATCGCACAGGGATTCATCCAGAACAATATAAAAATGTTGAATTGCTATTGAAGAGCTTAGGGTTATCAAAGAATGATGTGGGGAAACCAAACTTGCAAAAGAGTTTCGAAGGAGTAGATATTTCTAAATTATCTCAAGAGACGGAGATTGGTGAGCCGACATTAGTTGATATTATGGATGCTTTAATTAGCCCGGAGCGAGATATGAGGGATGAGTTGCCAAAGCCACTTCTGAAAAAAGGGATTTTAAAATTAGAAGATTTAAAGCGTGGTATGGAATTAGAGGGAACGATCCGCAATGTTGTTGATTTCGGTGCCTTTGTTGATATTGGTGTGAAGCAAGATGGTTTAGTACATATTTCTAAACTAAGCAAACAATTTGTAAAGCATCCATTAGATATTGTATCCGTGGGACAAATTGTAAAGGTATGGGTAGATGATATTGATACGAAAAAAGGTCGTGTTGCATTATCAATGTTACCGATTGAATAGTAAGAAAAGAGAGCAGATGAAACTGCTCTTTTTTTATGAACTGGAAAGTTTAATTGATTATGAGCTTTGATGTATTTTACTATAATAAAACCAGCATTCATTTAGTAACTTGATTTGATACCGGTTTTTCTCAAAATATGCACGTTGCATTTGCTTCTTTAGCCACGTGGGCATAGGAATCCCTCCTTGTTTAATCCTGCTCTCAAAAAAAGTAGCTCCTTTTAGTTAAAGTAACTTTGATGAGAGGTTGGTGAGTGGATTTCTAGCAATGCTGCATTTTTAGAAATCACGCTTCTTGAATGAGGATGGGTATATGTACTATTTACTATATGTATAAGAAGGGAGAAAAGTGTGGAAATATTTTTTAGTTTAGGAGGAATGAGAATGGATGAGCAAGAAATTCAGCGGTTAGTGGAAGAGGTATCGTTACAATGCTTTGGAATGCCGTTTTTACATAAAGCGATGTTTAATAGTAGGTTACGTACAACTGGTGGGCGCTATCTATTGAAGAATCATAATATAGAATTGAATTATCGATATTACGAAGTATATGGAAAAGAAGAGTTAGTCGGGATTGTTAAACATGAACTTTGTCATTATCACTTACATATCACAGGAAAAGGGTATAAGCATCGAGATAGAGATTTTCGTGAGTTATTAAAGAAAGTAGGTGCACCACGTTTTTGTAAACGAATGATTAGTGAGGAGGAAACGAAAGTTTTTATGTATGAATGTATGGGGTGTTCTTTTCAATATGTAAGAAGACGTCAAATAAATACACAAAGATATGTATGTGGAAAGTGTAAAGGACAACTAAAACTGGTAGTGAAAACATCTTGACAGTGAAAACGCAATCCAGTATATTATAAACATGTCACGTTTGCGCAAGATGTTGTGAAAAAACTTCTTGACTTACGATGAGAATTTTTATAAGATACAAATTGTCTTCATTATTCCGCAGTAGCTCAGTGGTAGAGCTATCGGCTGTTAACCGATCGGTCGTAGGTTCGAGTCCTACCTGCGGAGCCATATACAGAGAAGTACCCAAGTGGCTCAAGGGGCTCCCCTGCTAAGGGAGTAGATCGCTAACGCGGTGCGAGGGTTCGAATCCCTTCTTCTCTGCCATACATATTGGCCCGTTGGTCAAGTGGTTAAGACACCGCCCTTTCACGGCGGTAACACGGGTTCGAATCCCGTACGGGTCACCACTTCGGAGGATTAGCTCAGCTGGGAGAGCACCTGCCTTACAAGCAGGGGGTCGGCGGTTCGATCCCGTCATCCTCCACCATATAAATTATATAAATAATATTATCGCGGGGTGGAGCAGTACGGTAGCTCGTCGGGCTCATAACCCGAAGGTCGCAGGTTCAAATCCTGTCCCCGCAACCAAATGGTCCCGTGGTGTAGTGGTTAACATGCCTGCCTGTCACGCAGGAGATCGCCGGTTCGACCCCGGTCGGGACCGCCATTTTAACTTCTGCTATATAGCAGTTGTTTTTTATTGGACATTATGGTAAAATAACATTTGTCTTTGAAAAGAAGATAACTATTTCGATGGGCTATAGCCAAGCGGTAAGGCAACGGACTTTGACTCCGTCATGCGCTGGTTCGAATCCAGCTAGCCCAGCCATTTACGAGCCATTAGCTCAGTTGGTAGAGCATCTGACTTTTAATCAGAGGGTCGAAGGTTCGAATCCTTCATGGCTCACTTTTGTTTTTTTCGCGCGGTCGTGGCGGAACGGCAGACGCGCTAGGTTGAGGGCCTAGTGGGGGAAACCCCGTGGAGGTTCAAGTCCTCTCGGCCGCATCAAAAAATCTTTTAAAAAGTACTTGCATTTGAAAATGTAGTATGGTAAGATAATTGAGTCGCCAAAATACAACGACGAAAAAACATCATGAATAAGCGCCCGTAGCTCAATTGGATAGAGCGTTTGACTACGGATCAAGAGGTTAGGGGTTCGACTCCTCTCGGGCGCGCCATAACGGGAAGTGGCTCAGCTTGGTAGAGCACCTGGTTTGGGACCAGGGGGTCGCAGGTTCAAATCCTGTCTTCCCGACCACGCGGGTGTAGTTTAGTGGTAAAACAAGAGCCTTCCAAGCTCTGGTCGAGAGTTCGATTCTCTTCACCCGCTTTTAGTTCTTTGAAAACTGAACGAAACAAACAACGTGAACGTCAATTTTTATTTTTAGATGCTAGACAAACTAACTTTATTGGAGAGTTTGATCCTG